>CBFHXU010000156.1:0-7193 GCA_965659875.1 uncultured Opitutaceae bacterium | reverse complement strand
TCCGGTTCCGCTTGCGCCATGGCTACGGCGGCCAAGGGACGGGTGACTTTATGCAGCGGCGGAACGGAGAATCGGGTAAGAGACATGACGGGACCTAAGCACTCTCCCCTCCGAAAATCACCTTTTTAATTGGCGCGATCTGAGCTGCTGTGCTTTTCCATGACCATGCGAATCGTCCGGCTTTCAATTCTGCTCACAGCCCTGCCCGCTCTGCTCGCAGCAGACGACTTCTCTGGCCGCTATGACGAGATCCGAAGCCAAGCGACTCCGGAACAGCTCTACAAATTTCTCTATGCCCTGCCCAAGGGTGGTGATTTGCACAACCACTTCGGTGGATCGATCATCCCGGAGTGGAAATGGGATATTCTTACCGATCCGTCCCGAAATGGTGGGGATATTTACTACGCGCGGGTTCGATTCGACGCAGCTCCCGACGCGATCGATCCCCGCGTGTTAAATCACACCATCCGCCACCACACCTACGAAAACTTGCCGGGGGCCAAGAAGTCGGAGTATGTGCCTCTCAAGCAGCTAACTGCCACCGAACGCGAGTCTTGGCTTAACGCCTTTCGATTGGATGCCCCGGGAGAAGGCCGCCACGAATTTTTCGCCTACACTTGGGATCGTTTAGGCGATATCCACCGCAACCCGCACGTGCGGTTTGAGTTGCTCGCGGAGCACATCAAAGCATTCGCGGGCGAGGGGCTGCGGTATCTGGAGACCATGTTTGGCCTCTACACCATGACGGATAATGAAGGCCGCGTGCTGAGTGATGAGGAGATGCTAGCACTGATGGAGGCACGACTCGCGCAACCCGACGTCGCTTCCACTGGCGTCGAGTTGAGGTTTCTGGAGACCATCCTGCGATTTACCCCGGACGCCCTGCGGGATCTCGAACTCACCTACGCCTGGATCAATGCTCACCGGGACCGCTGGGTGGGCATCAACATGGCGGGCATCGAGGAAAACGGTAAAGGCTACCCTCTGCGTTTTCTCGACACCTATCGTCAGCTGCGGGCCAAATACCCCACCCTCCCGCTTTCCATTCACGCCGGGGAAATGGACAGTCCTGACAAAAACATCCGCGAGACCCTCCTTCTGGGCGCATCCCGCATCGGTCACGGTGTCAATATTCTGGGCGACCCCGATACTCTCCTCATGCTGCAACACAGCGATCGTACGCTCATAGAAATCCAACTCGTCTCCAATCGCCTGCTCGAATATGTGCCCAATCTGGACGAACATCCGTTTCCGGAGCTGCTTCGCACAGGAGTTCCGGTATGTTTAAACACGGACGATCGTGGCATGTGGGACAGTAATATGACTGACGAATATTACACTGCGGTCTCCCACTTTAATTTATCGTGGGCTGAGTTGACTCAGCTCGCGCGCAATTCGCTGCGCCATGCCTTTGTCGAAGAAGCCACCAAACAGCGCCTCTTGGCCAGTTACGAAAAAGATCTCGCGGCCTTTGTCGCTCAATTCGCGGGCAAGAGCACGGCGGATGTCTTGGTAGAGATCGACCGCATCAACGCGGTCTCATACGGCTACGCCCGCCGCACGTGGGGCTTCGATTTCACCCGCAACTAATTGCGCCACATCAGAGTTCCCACACCAACCGCACCGCTGCACTCCAGTCCGGCGCTTCCTCGGTGACGCCCACCAATAGCTCAAAATCGAGGGCGAAGCCCTCGGCCAAAACCGGCGAAACGCCCACTCCCCAAACGACCGGCACCGTCTCTTTGGCCGCACTAATCCACTCGGCCAACAACTCGGTGTAAATCGTCGTATCCGTCGAGATGTCGCGAGCCCAAACAACGCCACCTACGACTTGCTCATCGCGACGACCTCGCTCCGAGTGTAAGGTATCTGCGGAGATAAATGCTTCCATCCAATTTTTGCCCGGCAACGGCTGCCCATAGAGGAGCGCCACACCTCCTTCAAATTCTCCATTCCCCACTTCGCTATCGCCAACCGGCAGTTTGAGATACGGTAACACTGCCCAGGCGGATTCCTCATCTTCGTTGCCCAAAAAATTCCATTTGGCTCGAATCCAAGCATCTCCCCAACCCGAAGCTGTCTCCCGCAACCCGCCGACTTGTTCCTCGGTTTCCACCCAACCGCCGAATGCAAACTGCACATCCAGGTTTTCCGCAATGCCCGTGCTGATTATCACAGGAGCCACGGATACCTCCCGGGTGGATTCACGCCCCCCCTTTCGCCTCCCATACTCCCACGTTCCGGCGGCGATATCAGCCTCAACCAACCATACTCCCGGAGCGACGGTCGTAGGTGATTCCACCACTTGCCCCCACAATCCCGCCGTCGTTCCGGCGAGAACTGAGATCAAACGTATCATTCCATTCTTCATGTTGCCGATGCTTTTTCAGCCTGAGAAATTAAGTTTCGGGCCTGTCTCCTCCATAGCAGGAAAACCGTCACGAACCATACCATGGTAAAAATCCCCGCTCCCGCCACGACCATCGCGGCGCCGATAGAGCATTCCAACCATACTCCTAAACTCACGCCCAACCACGAACTGAGGGCGGCATGCACCACCGCGATCCCGTGCATCACGGCCAGTCGATCGGTGAGCAAAGACGCGGTCGCACCGGGTAAAATCAACATCGCGATGACCAGAATCGCGCCGACCGATTCAAACGCACTGACAATGACCACCGACAAAACAGCCATCAATCCGTAGTGCACCCAGGTGGGATTTACGCCCGTCGCCCGCGCCAGGGCTTCATCAAAAGATGCCACCAGAAGTTCCTTATAGAAACCCACAATCAACCCGACGACTACCAGCAGCACCACGGCCATGCGCACCATCGAAACCGGCCCCAAGTTTAAACCCAACCAGGTCACGAAGGGTTCCAGCGGAACAAATGCGATCTCGCCATACAACACGCACTCCGCATCGAGATCGACGTGTTCGCTGTAGAGAGAAACCAATAAGACCCCAATTGCGAACAGGGTCGAAAACGCAATACCCATCGCCGCATCCTGCTTTACGCGGGTTTTGCGATGGATGGCTTCGATCAAAACCGTCGCCGCGATTCCTGCCACCAAGGCGCCCAAAAACATCGCAAGCGTGCCCCGACTGTTGGTCAGGAGGAACGCGATGACGAGCCCGGGAAGCACGCTGTGGCTGACGGCATCCCCCATCAGCGCCATGCGCCGAAGTATGAGATAATTCCCCACCAAACCACACGCCGTCGTGACCAAGAAACCCATCACTGCGATCCAGCCATAAAGGGCGAGATCCTCCGTCCATGGCTCAACCATCACGCGGTGCCACTCGAATGCCGGAATCAACTCACTCACGGTTCACCCTTTCGTTGCGGGTTGCCCGTCGCGCCGGCGATCATAACCTCACCATGAATATCGCGTGGGCCCGGAATCGGGCGTCCGTGCGGATCCTCGGTAGCGTAGCCCAGACGGCGCTCCAGTTCGCGCACGGTTTTCTCGCCCAAGATGTGCTCAATCTTCTCGGCATCCTCGTGCACGTGATCCGGCGCGATGTTGGCTGAATTCGTTAAATAAAGCTCCCACAAACGGTGATTCCGCACAATCTCCGCGGCCCGTCGCCGGCCTTCGGGTGTGAAATAAACCGTGTCGCGATTCACCGTAGCCATGCCATGACGCGATAATTCGCGACTGCGTTGCAGCACTTCATCCAGCGTTTCCCGGCGGCGTTGGGCGAGGTCGGCCAAGGTCACGCCCACGTCTCTGAATCCCTCATTTTCCCAAACATGATAAAGAGCCTTGAGGGTATTCTCCCGTTCGGTCCGAGCCGCCCGACTACGTTGCCGCCACCAGCGGGCAACCACGCCATGACGCGGGGCCATGAGGTATGCGCCCAGAAATACCGTCGAAGCCCCGATGACCATCAGGGGGCCCGTCGGCAATCCCCGACCGACGAAGGAAAAAAATGCTCCCGTAACGCCGGCCAACACCCCGAACGAACCGGCCAAAACCAACATCCGATGCAGGCGATCCGTCAGCAAATACGCCGCCGCCGCGGGCGTGATCAACATGGCTGATACCAACACCACGCCGACCGCCTGCAGTGCAATGACCGTCGCCGACGCCAGCACCAACATGAGACCATGGTGCACCCAATCAGCCGGAATTCCCGTCACGCGCGCAAACCCGGCATCAAAACTGGTCGCCAATAATTCTTTGTAGAAAAGCGTGATGAGACTCACTGCCACGATGGTGACAATCGCCATCAACGTAATATCATCGGCGCCCAACGCCGCCGCCTGACCAAACAAAAATTTATCCAGCCCACTTTTATTTCCGGTGGGTAAGTTTTGGATCATCGTGAGCAGGCAAAGTCCCACCGCGAAAAACGATGCGAGCACCAAGCCCAGCGCCGTATCAGGCTTCAACCGCGTGGTCCGGGTCAACGCACTCACGACTCCTGTGCCAATCAATCCCGCGATCACCGCACCGATAAAGATGGCCAGAGGGTCCTTGCTCATACCCCACAAGAAACCAATCGCCACTCCCGGGAGAACCGCGTGGGAGAGCGCGTCACCCACCAGTGCCATGCGTCGCACCACGATAAAGCTCCCCAATAATCCGCAGCTGAGTCCCAACAAAATCGAACCGACCAACGCATACCGCAGGGACGGATCCCGCATACTGAAAAATCGCCCGAGTTGCTCCCGCCAATCGGTCTCCACAATCTCGGAAACGCTGGCCGCCGAAGCCGATGAAACCAGAAGCAATGCCACGACTCCGGCGGCCAACCAGCGCCCTCCCCGACTGTGCAGAGTCACGCTCATCGCCGCACCGGATTGCCGGACTCTTCCGCCGCCAGCGTCGACGCGACCTCCGACAAAATCGTCAGACGACCGCCATAGGTTTTCTGCAGATTCTCCGCCGTGAAGACGTTCTCCGTCGGGCCGAAGGCCACCACGTTCATATTGAGCAGAAGCAACGAATCGAAATACGACCGCGCCGTTGGCAAATCATGATGCACCACCAGGAGCGTTTTGCCTTGATCACGCAGTTCACCCAACACCGACACGATGGCGGTCTCCGTCGCGGCATCCACCCCCGCGAAGGGTTCATCCATAAAATAAAGATCTGCTTGTTGCGCCAACGCCCGGGCCAAAAACACCCGTTGCTGTTGTCCGCCCGATAAATTGGAGATCTGACGGTTTGCGTAGGGTAACAGCTTCACTCGATCGAGACACTCGCGGGCGATCTCCCGATCTTCTTTGCCGGGACGACGCATCAAACCAAGACGACCATAACGCCCCATCAAAACCACATCCATGACGCTAACCGGGAAGTCCCAATCCACCGATTCCCGTTGCGGCACGTAACCGACTCGGGTCGGTGCATCCGCGAGCGGTTGTCCAAATACCTTAACCCACCCGCTTTGGGTCGGCAGCAAACCCATGCAGGCTTTAATCAACGTCGATTTCCCTGCCCCATTGGGGCCGATGATCCCGATTAATTGTCCGGCCGGAACCTCCAGATCCACGCCCCACAGCACAGGCTTTTTATGATACGCCACCGTGAGATCGTGAATCTCCAGAGGAGCAATACCCGCGGCCGCTTCGCTCATCGCAGGGCCTCCACGATGGTCGTAAGATTATGTCGCACCATGCCTTCGTAGGTGCCCAGATCAAAACCGTTTTCCAATTGCCCGGGCGTGCCCATCGCATCGGAGAACAACTCCCCGCCGATCACCACGTTCGCATCGGTGGCGATGCGTTCGATGGTCGCGTGAGGAACACTGGATTCCACAAAAATAGCCTTCACGTTACGCGCCTTAATGAAGTCCACCAAACTCGCCATGTCCGCCAGCGCAGCTTCACTCACCGTCGAAATGCCCTGCAGTCCGACGACCTGAAAACCATAGGCTTCACCGAAATATCCGTAGGCATCGTGGCTGGTCACGAGAATACGTTTCTCCGGCGGCAATTCTCCCGATATTTTGTGCGCCCAGGTGTGAAGAGCCAACAGGTCCGCGGTCACCCGTTCCCCCTGCTGGCGAAAATAGTCGGCCTGCTCCGGAGCAGCTTTGCTCAATGTCGCCACCACCACCGGCACACATTCAGCCCATAAGGAAATATCGAACCATACGTGCGGATCGGGATGTCCGCTGCCATCTCCGGGGTCGAGCAACACGTCATGGTCCAGTTCCGCCGTGATCGCCGCCACGTGACGCCCGGCTTTGCTCATGCGCTCGAGGATAGACTGCATTTTCCCCTCCAAAAACAGACCATTGTAGAGGATAACATCGGCGCGCTGCAATTTCCGCACGTCGGACGCGGTCGCCTTGTAAAGATGCGGGTCCACTCCCGGCCCCATCAAATATTCAACGTCCCCATGATCACCGGCAATTTGGGTCGCCAAATCGCCCACCATCCCCGTCGTCGCGACCACCCGCAGGGCTGCTGCCTCGGCAACCGCCGCCAGTAACAGCACCGAGAATACGGCAGCAGCCCAGGATCGACCCCGCATAGCCTTGAGATTGGTTCTTTTCATCAGCATCGAACGAAAACGTCTCGATGTTATAGTCAAGTAATATTATTAGCCTAACCTAATTCTCTCTTTTTGCAGGTTGGATCTTGATGGATTCAAGAGAACCTCTCCAACCTCTTCCCGGATGTCCCAAGGCTTTGCCCGATTTGTTTTTGCCGTCACCGCCGCGTTCTTCGCGGTCTTCTTCATTTGGCCTATTATCCAAATTTTAAAGGGCGGCTTCATTGATGCAGAGGGAAACATCACTTTTTCCTATCTCATCGCTCTCCTCCAAGATCCGATCTACCTGCGGGGGCTGGGGAACTCTTTCCTTCTCGCCTGTGCCACCACATCGATTGCTTTCCTGATATCGGTCCCCCTCGCCTTTTTGGCGGATCGCTTTGATTTCCCCCTCAAAGTCGCCCTCGGCTCTCTGGTGCTGATTCCGATGATTTTACCACCCTTCGTCGGGGCGATCGGAATCAAACAAATCTTTGGACAATTTGGGGCGGTTAATGCCGCCATCATCGGCATAGGTCTGAAGCCAGAAGAATGGGCTTTTGATTGGTTCGCAGCCAATCGGTTCTGGGGCATCGCCTGTGTGCAGGCTCTTTCCCTTTACCCCATCGTATATCTCAACGCCGTCGCCGCATTGGCCAATGTTGACCCGGCCATGGATGAAGCAGCGCAGAATCTCGGCTGCC
>CBFHXU010000155.1:0-7196 GCA_965659875.1 uncultured Opitutaceae bacterium | reverse complement strand
TCCCTTTCCTCAAGGGCGCCGGTCCCGAGAATTGGAGAACGACCTTCTACTATAACTACCCGGGGGAATTTCGGCAGTTCAGTGGGGGGAATTTCAGAGGAAGAAATACCAGCGGTAGAAATGCCGGAGAACCCTACTTTAATCATGGTGTCCCGCCACACGACGGCGTGGTAGATGAACGGTATAAGCTCATTCACTACAAGTTCGACCCGGCCGACTGGGCCTTCGAAACCTACGGGGGTGACGAATGGGAATTTTATGATCACGACCGTGATCCCGGTGAAATGAATAACGAATACGACAACCCGGAATACGTCGGGAAGATCCGAGAGTTGAAAGCCGAACTCACGCGATTGCAGACCCATTATCGGGTCAACTAGCGGTGCATCATCGAAACCAATCTTCCGCCATGAAATTATTCGTCTCTCTACTTTTTGTCAGCCTTGTCGCTACCGCGGGATGGGCGATGTCGGCCCATGGCTCGCGGCCGAATATTCTGTTTTGTATTTCTGACGACCAATCGTATGCCCACACCAGTGCCAACGGCGATCCGGTAGTTCGGACGCCCGCGTTTGATCGCGTCGCCAACGAAGGGCTGCGTTTTACACATGCGTTTTGCGATGCGCCAACGTGCGGTCCTTCGCGCAGTGCGATCCTGACGGGCCAGTCGATTTGGCGTTTGGAGGAGGCCGGTAATATCCACAGCACCTTGCCGGTCAAGTTCGCCACGTATACGGATGAATTGCGGAAGGCGGGCTACAAGGTTGGGGCGACGGGCAAAGCTTGGAGTCCCGGACGATTGGAGCCCGGGGGACGCACGGAAAACCCGGCGGGAACCATCTATGAGGGGAGAACCCTCGAACCGCCCTTCAAAGGAATCCGCATCACGGACTATGCCGGGAATTTCGAGGACTTTATGTCCGGTGTGGACGCGGGTGAGTCCTTCTGTTTCTGGCTCGGAACGAGCGAGCCGCACCGAGCTTACGAGGACGGCGCCGGACTAAAAACGGGCAAGGATCTTAGCAAGATTGTCGTGCCGGAAGTGTTTCCTGACAACCAAATCGTGCGCAGTGATATTGCCGATTATCTGGTCGAAGTGGAGCACTTTGATTCGATGGTGGCGCGGGCGATTGAATCGCTCGAAAAGCGAGGGTTGTTGGAGAATACCATCATCGTGGTGACGAGTGATCACGGCATGCCGTTTCCGCGAGCCAAGGCGAGTTTGTATGATTTGGGGTCGCGGGTGCCGTTGGCGATTCGTTGGCCGGCGGGTATTGCGGAGGCGGGGAGAGAGGTGGATTCTTTCGTCAATCTTAGCGACCTCGCACCGACCTTTTTGGCGGCCACGGGGGTGGAGATTCCGCGCATGATGAGTGCCCGCAGCATGACGGATATTTTTGCGAATCAAGAGACGGCGACCCGCGATGCGTCCTATGTCGCCATGGAAAGGCACGATGGGTGTCGGGCGGGCGGAAAAGGGTATCCCTGTCGTGCGATTCGAACGGAAAACTTTTTGTATATTCACAATTTCGAGCCCACGCGTTGGCCCTCGGGTTCGCCGGATGCCTCGGTTTGCGCGCGGGCCATCCCGTATGGCGAAATCGATGATTCGCCGACCAAGACGTTCATGATGGAGAACCGGGACACGCACGACGTCGCTGCGTTGGCCGAGCTCTCCTTTGGCAAGCGGCCCGCGGAGGAACTTTACGACATTGCAAACGATCCATATCAAATGACGAATCTGGCGGGCTCCCGGGATCATCAAGCGATTCAAGAAAAACTACGCGCGCGATTGTTTGATCGCTTGGCCGAAACCCAGGATCCGCGAGTCGTGGGTGGGACGGTTGATTGGGATTATTATCCCTACTACGGTAGGATTAAGACCGAAGGATGGACCGTCGACGAAAAGCCATGAAAAAACTCGTCACTCTTTTGATCGTAGCTGGAGCTTGGGCCTCGAGCTTCTGTGGCGCGACGGAACAGTCCCGCCCGAACATTCTCTTTTGTATTTCTGATGATCAGTCTTGGGCTCACACTGCCGCTAACGGAGATCCGGTGGTCAGCACCCCTGCTTTTGATCGAGTGGCAGCTGAAGGATTACGATTTACGCATTCCTATTGCGATGCACCGACCTGCGGTCCTTCGCGTAGCGCCATCCTAACGGGTCAGCCCATTTGGCGCCTCGAGGAAGCGGGCAATATTTGGAGCACGCTGCCGGCTAAGTTTGCGACCTATCCGGATGAATTGCGGAAGGCGGGTTATAAGATTGGGGCTACGGGCAAGGGGTGGGGCCCCGGGCGATTGGAGCCGGGTGGTCGCACGGAAAACCCCGCGGGCCCGCTTTATTCGGGTCAGACGCAGGAAGCGCCCTTTACGGGCATTCGCGACACGGATTATGCCGGAAATTTCGAGGACTTTATGTCCGAGGTGGACGCGGGTCAGCCCTTCTGTTTTTGGCTGGGGACGAGTGAGCCACATCTTCCTTATGAGAAGGGTTCAGGTGTCGCTACCGGCAAAAACTTGGACGACATTGTGGTGCCAGCGATCTTCCCGGACAACGAATTGGTCCGTAGCGACATCGCCGACTATATGGTCGAGATTGAGCATTTCGATTCGATGGTCGCCCGGGCGATCGAATCGCTCGAAAAGCGAGGGCTGTTGGAAAATACCATCATTGTGGTGACCAGTGACCACGGGATGCCGTTTCCGCGAGCCAAGGCTACGCTCTACGATGATGGCACGCGTGTCCCGCTCGCCATTCGCTGGCCGATAGGCATCAAGCGCGTGGGGCACGTGGTGGACGATCCCGTCAATTTGAGCGATTTGGCGCCCACATTGCTGGAGGCGGCGGGAGTTTCCGTTCCGGAAATGATGACGGGCAGAAGTCTGATGGGCCTCTTCCAGAGTTCGCAGTCAGTGGATCGGGAATCCGCCTACGTGGGATTCGAACGTCACAGCGGAGCTCGTGCCGGAGGAAAAGGATATCCCAGCCGAATGATCCGAACGAAGGATTACATGTTCATCTATAATTTTGAACCGACTCGATGGCCGGTCGGTTCGCCTGATCCCGCGGTGTGCAATCGGTTGATCCCCTTTGGCGAATACGACTCTTCGCCGACCAAGACCTTTATGATCGAAAACCGGGACAAGCACGGCATCGCCGATTTGGCCCAGTTGGCCTTCGGCAAGCACCCAGCCGAGGAATTATATGTGATTGCCGACGATCCGCATCAGATGCGGAACGTGGCCGGGGCGATTGGATTTGAAGAGATTCAAAGCGATTTGCGGCAACAATTGTTCGAACACTTAGAACGAACTCGGGATCCTCGCGTCGTAGGCGGAGCGGTAGAATGGGATTACTATCCCCACTATGGGAATCGAACTAATAAAAACTGGAAAGTAGACGAGAGGCCGTGATGAAAAACAACGAATACGACAATCGGGCATACGCCGAGAAAATCGCGGAAATGAAAACAGAACTTGTCCGTTTAAAGACGCAATATCGCGTCAACTAGTGCCTCAAACGACTCAACCAATATACCCCTGATGAAATCCTTCGTTACTTTCCTTATCGTAAGCTTACTCGCCACGGCGGTCCTAGCCAAGCGACCCAACGTCATTATCGTGATGACAGATGATCAGGGGTATCCGGAGCTTTCGGCGCATGGAAATCCCGCCGTGGAGACGCCGCATTTGGATCGGCTTCACGCCGAGAGCATTCGGTTCGAAGACTACCATGTCTCGCCCATGTGTGCACCGACGCGCGGGCAATTGATGACGGGATTGGATGCCGCCCGCAACGGCGCGATTAATGTGAGCAGTGGCCGCGCGTTACTGCGGCCCGAAGTGCCGACGATGGCTAACTTTTTTTCCGATGCGGGTTACGCCACCGGCCTGTTTGGCAAGTGGCACTTGGGGTCGAATTATCCGTTCCGGCCCGAGGACCGTGGCTTCGACGAAACGGTATGGTTTCCGTCGTCGCACATCGGTTCGGTGCCCGACGTTTGGGGCAATGATTACTGGGACGACACCTACACCCACAATGGTGAACTCCAGGCCTACGAAGGCTACTGCACGGACATCTTTTTTTCGGAAGCCAAACGCTTTATGAAGCAGTCGACGGCTACGGGAGCTCCCTTCCTAGCCTACATCGCAACCAACACCCCCCACTGGCCCTTGGTGGCTCCGGACGCGGATCAAGCGGTGTTGGCGGAGGTGCTCGCCCGGCCGGAATTTGCTCATTTGACGGAGGACTTGAGGAAAAGTTTGGCGGGCTATCTGGGCATGGTGCGCAACATCGATACGAACATGGGTGCGCTGTTGGATTTTCTCGAAGCGGAAGGGCTGCGTGACGATACCATCCTGATTTTTCAGACCGATAATGGCAGCACGTATGGCCAACGTTATTACAATGCCGGCATGTTCGGGTCGAAGACCCAACTTTGGGAAGGTGGCCATCGCGTCCCGTGTTTTATCAGTTGGCCCAATGGTGGATTGGCCGCGCCGGGGAGTGTCGATGAGTTGACTCAAGTGCAGGACATTTTGCCGACCCTGCTCGAGCTTTGCGGGATCGAGACCGAGCGTGAATTTGACGGGATGAGTTTGGCGCCGGTTTTGCGCGGTGAAGCCGAGGTGCCGGCGGATCGGACGTTGGTGATCAACTACAGCCGCATGCCGGGATTTGTAAACTACCCCACGCCCTATGCGGAGTCGCTCATGACGCGGTCCGGTTCGGCGGTCTTGTGGAAACGCTGGCGGTTGTTGGAAGATCGCGAGCTCTACGATCTGGAATCTGATCCCTTACAGCAGACCAATGTGATCGATGCCCATCCCGAAGTTGTCGCGCACATGCGGGAGTATCTTTATGACTGGTGGGATGAGGTGGCCTCGATTGCGAACGAGGTGCAACGGGTCGTGATCGGCAGCGATCACGAGAACCCCGCCCGTCTCACCGCCTGTGAATGGTTGGATGTTTTTATCGACCAACAACGCCAGATTCGAGTGGGCCAACAAAAGGCGGGTTATTGGATGCTCGATGTCGCGGAGGCAGGGGAATACGAATTCGAAATGCGGCGCTGGCCCCGCGAGATTAATCGCCCGCTTTCGGCGCCGGCCGAGGACGGCCAGGGCGGACTGTCCATCAACTTCGCAAATTTATATCTGAGTGACCACCACCATACCGCGGAAGTTAGCCGCACCCGCAGTTACGGCTCGGGAAGCTACCAGCAACGCGTGAACCCGGAAGACACGGCGGCGACATTTACCGCCACGCTCGAGAAAGGTCCGGTCGCGCTGCACACGTGGTTCCGGGGCGAAGATACGATCCTCGGTTCCTATTACGTTTATGTGAATAAAAAATGACCCGATGAGAAATGCTTTTTCTACTACTACCACACCGCGAATACGGCGTGGTTCTATTGGTCGCAGACATACGATGATTCGCTTGCCCATGATTGCGCTGGCGATCTCCTTTATCGGAACAATATGTCCAGCCGATTCGGCTCCACTAAACATACTCCTGTTTACGGCGGATGACCTGCATCGAGATTCCTTGGGCTGCTATGGTTCGCCGGTGGAGGCAATAACGCCGAATCTGGATCGCTTCGCTCGAGAGGGGATGCGTTTCGATAATGCTCATGTGAATACCGCGATTTGCGAACCGAGCCGTAAGATTCTCGCGAGTGGGTTGTATGGTTTCAATAGTGGATCGATGGGGTTCATGAAGGTGCGGGAGAACGTGCCGATAATTCATGACATCTTGGGTGAAGCGGATTACTTGACCGGCGTTATTGGCAAACTGAGACATTCAACGCCTAAAGTCTCCTATGAGTGGGACTACGCCTTCGGACGGAGGGATATGGGAGATGGACGAAATCCTACCATCTACTATGAACGCAGTCTGGCTTTCTTCGATTTGTGCCAGGAAGCGGGGAAGCCGTTCTATTTCATGGTGAATTCTGAGGACCCTCATCTTCCGTGGTATAATCCAGAGATTGGACCCGTTAGAGGAGCAGAAGCGCCTACTCGTTTGTATTCGCCAGATGAATTCCCCGTGCCCGATCACCTGCCGGATATTCCAGGCGTGCGTAAGGCCTTGGCCAATTACTATAATTCGACCAAGCGAATGGACGATACATTCGGTAAGGTGATGCAGGCCTTGGACGAATCTGGAATGCGGGAGAACACGTTGATTGTGTATCTATCCGATAATGGAATTCCTACGCCATTTTCGAAATGCAACACGTTCCTGGCCAGCACCCGGACGCCATTTCTGGTTCAATGGCCGGGAGTGGTGAAGCCAGGATCGATTAACGGAAGCCTGATCTCGTCAGTCGATTTTGCCCCCACCATACTGGAAGCTCTCGCATTGCCCGCGCTGCCGCAAACGGACGGTCGATCGCTGGTTTCGCTGTTCAAGAATCCGGCGAGTGACTCCGGAAAATCTTCGATTTTCACTCAAGTGGATTCGAAAATAGATGGAGCGGCGATACCGATGCGCTGCGTCCAAAATAAGAAATTTGGATACATCTACAATATGTGGCATCGCGACGATTATTACTACCGAAACAATAATGAAGTCGATGTGATGAAAGCCATGGAGGAAGCGGCGGAGAATGATCCAGCGATTAGGGCCCGAATCATGCAGTATCGCTATCGTAGTCTAGAGGAACTTTACGATTTGGAAAACGATCCCGGTTGCTTGAACAACTTGGTGACCTCCCCCGAATACCGCAGTGTTTTGAATTCCCTGAGGGAAACAATGGAAGCGACCATGCAGACGAGCGGAGATCCCCTTTTGAAAGCGTTTCAGAACCGAAACGATAAATCGATTGTCCAAGAGGTTTTCGATCACGTTTACCCAGACCATAATCCGATCATCAAACGCAAAGAATGGGAACGATTCTGAAAATAAGTGAAGAGAAATAATTTCTCTGACCGATGAATCAGTTGAACCACAAACTACAAAGCCCGACCCCTTTTTTAGCCCATGTTACCCGCAAATAGGAGGAAACGCCGATGATCAATTGGAGATATCGAAGAGGAATGAGCGGCCTGGTTTGCTTGTTGGCCTCAGTTGCATCGGTGCCTGCTTCACACCCGAATATCCTCTTTTGCATTTCCGACGATCAGTCCTACGCCCACACAGCGGCCAACGGCGATCCGGTCGTTCAGACTCCGGCGTTTGATCGCGTCGC
>CBFHXU010000154.1:0-7371 GCA_965659875.1 uncultured Opitutaceae bacterium | reverse complement strand
CCCTCGCCGCCTGGACCACCCGCCGCCCCCGGCGCTCCTCCTAAACCACGGCATCGTCTCAATCTTTCTCTTTATTCTTTATCTTTCTCTTTCTCGATCCACCTGCCTCGCAGCCCCCCCTGACGAAAGAGAACGATAAAGAGGAAAGAATAAAGAAACCGGACTACTCCGCCGCCCGTGACCCAACGTAGCGCCCTGCTTTCATGTCCGCCGACACGTCCGCCGACCCATCCGCCGAAGCTTCAGCGAAGGAGGAAGCTTCAGCGAAGGAGAAACCCGCCGCCCCCGGCGACAGGCCAACACCTGACCGGACGTATCCGGCGGTTTACGGCGAAACCACCCTAGCGCCGACGAGAAAAAGATCGGGCGCGCGTCACCGCTGCCTCTCCGTCGGAATCACTCTCCAGCCGCCAACTCGCGTTGCAGCGGAAACACATCGCGGAGCGCTTCGCTCAGACGATTTTGCACCTGCTGGATTTTCGCATAACGTGCCGCCCGTTGTTTGTTCGGCTTCACCCGGGTGGATTCATCCTTGGCCACGATCCGATCGGTCAATGTCGCGATGCGCGCCGTTTTCCGTTTTTGGCGGGCCTGCGCCCAAGCCGCTTGGATGGCGCCGCCCAAAGCCGCCCCTTCATCTTCCACCATTGCGACAACCGGCACGTTGAACACATCTGCCATAATTTGTCGCCAGATCGGCGACTTCGCGCCTCCTCCGGTGACCCGAATTTCCTTCGGTCGCATGCCAAGTTCAGCGAGTCGCTGTAAACCATAGTTCATCCCCATGGTCACCCCTTCCATCGCTGACCGGGCGAGCTGGCCGGGCTTCAGGGTATTTTGATTTAAACCTAAATATACGCCCGAGCCGGCCGGCACATTAGGCGTCCGTTCTCCTTCGAGATAAGGCAACATCACCAATCCGTTCGAGCCCACATCCGTTGCCGCCACGGCATCGGCCAAAGCACCATGATCGTAGTTGAACAACGCCCGCACCTGTTCGGTCACGGTAGTTACATTCATGGTACACAACAACGGCATCCAGCCACCGGTTGAACCACAGAACGCCGCGATCTCGCCCCGCGGATCGACCACCGGTTTTTCCGCATGAGCGTAAATGGTGCCGCTCGTGCCAAAACTCGCCGTAACCACCCCCGGCTTCACATTGCCGGTACCAATCGCGCCCATCATGTTGTCGCCGCCTCCGGCCGATACTATGACGTCGCTCGTAAAGCCGTATTTGGCGGCGACAGTGCCCGTCAATGTGCCCACCACCGCATCCGATGAACCCAGCGGCGGCAGATAATCCGCCAATTTGGGATCGATCGCGTTGATGACGGGTTTCGACCATTTTCGCGTGCGCACATTCATGAGCGCGGTGCCGGAGGCGTCGCCGTACTCCATGAAAAACTTCCCCGTCAGGTAGTAGTTTAAATAGTCATGCGGCAGCACTACGTGGCGGAGCTTGCGATAGTTTTTCGGTTCATGCCGTTTCAACCAAAGAATCTTGGGGGCCGTGAATCCCGGCAAAAATACCAAACCGGCCTTCCGGATCGCCGCTTTCTCACCGCCGAGCTTCTTGGTCAGTATCTCGCACTCGGCCAGCGTCGACGTATCGCACCATAGCTTAGCCGGACGAATCACGTCCCCGTTTTTATCGAGTGGCACGAAACCGTGTTGCTGGCCGGAAACCCCGATGCCTTTGACCCGCGTGCGATCGATTTGGGAGGCCACCGCACCGATCGTGGTATCGAGCGCTGCTACCCATTCCGCCGGGTTCTGTTCCATATGACCCACCGGAAGTCCCGGGATCAGCCGGTGCGGGGCCCGGGCTTCGGCGACCACTTTGCCGGTGTCGAGATCGAGGGCCACCGCCTTGGTGGACTGGGTGCCGGAATCAATACCGATATAAATACTCATGAGATTTTAGTCAGAAAAAAGAGAACAGGGCCGGAAACAGGGTCAGTCCGATTTTATCCATAGCGTGTAATTCTTATCCGACATACAAGATTTCTTGTCTAACGATGGATTCGGCTCAGCAAGCTTGCCGCGCTGGGTCCCGTTTGTTTGGCTCTTCTTTTAACGCATTACTTTCACTCCAGTATCATGTCCACGGCATCTACCATTATTTACACGAAAACCGACGAAGCACCGGCTCTCGCTACCTATTCTTTCCTGCCGATCGTGCAGGCCTTCACCAAGTCCGCCGGGGTCTCCGTCGAAACCCGCGACATCTCTCTCGCCGGTCGCATCCTCGCCGTATTTGCCGACCGCCTCCCGGACGATCAAAAGACCAACAATGCGCTGGCCGAACTCGGCGCGCTGACCCTCCGACCCGAGGCCAATATCATCAAGCTACCCAACATCAGCGCATCGGTCCCCCAACTCACCGCCGCCATCACCGAGCTCCAGAAATTGGGCTACGCGTTGCCCGACTACCCGGAGGCACCCGCCAACGATGACGAAAAGGAAATCCAATCCCTCTACGACAGCGTGAAAGGCAGTGCCGTGAATCCCGTGCTGCGCGAAGGCAACTCCGACCGCCGTGCGCCCAAGGCCGTCAAAGATTACGCCCGGGCCAATCCTCACTCCATGGGCGCATGGAGCAAAACCTCCCAGACCAATGTCGCCACCATGGGCCGCGACGATTTCCGCTCCAACGAGAAGTCCTTCACCGTTCCCGCCGCCACGACCTTCAGTATCGAATTCGCCGGGGCCGACGGATCCCAACAAACGCTGCGGGCCGCCGCTCCCCTGAAAGCCGGCGAAATCATCGATTCCACCGTGATGCGCAAACAGGCGCTCACCGCCTTCCTCGCCGAACAGGTGCAACGCGCCCAGGACGAGGGCATCCTGTTTTCCCTCCACATGAAGGCGACGATGATGAAGGTCTCCGACCCCATCATCTTTGGCCACGCCGTACGGGTATTCTTCAAGGACCTGATCGCCCGTCACGGCGAGACGTTTGATAAACTGGGGGTTGATTTCAAAAACGGCTTCGGCGATCTCATCGCCAAACTGCCTCAATTGTCCGACGAAGAACGTGACGTGATCGAGGCGGATATCGCTACCGCCTACGCCACGGGTCCCGACCTCGCCATGGTCAATTCCGACAAGGGCATCACCGGGCTCCACGTCCCGAGTGACATCATCATCGATGCCTCCATGCCCGCGATGATTCGCGCCGGTGGCGTCATGTGGGATGCCGACGGTAAAACGCAGGATGCCCTGGCCGTCATCCCCGACAGCAGTTACGCCGGGGTTTATCAGGCGACGCTCGATTTCTGCCGTGAAAACGGAGCACTCGACCCCACCACCATGGGCTCGGTGCCCAACGTCGGCCTCATGGCGCAAAAAGCCGAGGAATACGGCTCCCACGACAAGACGTTTGAAGCCCCGGGGGCGGGCACGATCAAAATCGTGGACGCCGACGGCAACACCTTGATCGAACACACCGTCGAAACCGGTGACATCTGGCGGGCCTGCCAAACCAAAGACGAACCCATCCGCGATTGGGTGAAGCTCGCCGTCAACCGCGCCCGCGCCACCGGTTCACCGGCCGTTTTCTGGCTCGACGAAACCCGCGCGCATGACGCCCAAATTCTCACCAAGGTAAAAACGTATCTCCAGGACCACGACACGGCCGGACTCGACATCAAGGTACTCGCTCCCGCCGATGCCTGTGCCTTCAGTTTGGCGCGGATCAAAGACGGTTTGGACACCATTTCCGTCACCGGCAACGTGCTGCGCGACTACCTCACCGATCTCTTCCCGATTCTCGAGGTGGGCACCAGCGCCAAGATGCTCTCCATCGTTCCACTGATGAATGGCGGCGGACTGTTCGAAACGGGTGCCGGGGGGTCGGCCCCGAAACACGTGCAACAGTTTGAAGCCGAGAATTACCTGCGCTGGGATTCTCTCGGTGAATTCCTTGCCCTCGCCGTTTCCTTGGAGCACCTCAGCGAAACCCAGGACAACCCCCGGGCCAAAGTTCTCGCCACGACTTTGGACAACGCCACCGGCCGTCTCCTCCAGGAAAACAAATCTCCCACCCGCCGTCTCGGCGGCATCGACAATCGGGGCAGCCAATACTACCTCTCCACGTTCTGGGCGGAAGCCCTCGCCGCACAAGATGACGATGCGGAATTGAAAGCCACGTTTGCTTCGGTGGCCGGGCAACTGAGCTCCGCCGAAGACGCCATCGTCGCCGAACTCAACGGCGTACAAGGTTCCGCCGTGGATGCCGGGGGCTACTTCCAACCGGACGTAGCCAAAGCGACCGCCGCCATGCGCCCGAGCGCTACTTTCAACGCCATCATCGACGCTATCTGACCCGCGCTCATGCCACTCATTCCGCTCGAGGACAATTTCGACGACGTCATCAACAAAGCTCAACGGGGTCTCCGGATCACCGATGAGAACTTGGCGACCCGGGCGGAGATTAGCTTGGAAGACCTCACCAAGGTTAAAAATGGCGAGGCCCTCCACGCCGTGATTCGCCGCGTCGCCCGGCATTTGCGGTTAAACCCCGACGCCTTGGAAGCGCTCGCGCGTAAATCGTGGTATCCTAAAATTCCGATCATCCCTCGGGGTTTTGCGGCGTTTAACACGCCGTTTGAGGACATGACGGTAAACAGCTATCTGGTTTGGGATTCCAAAACCAAAGAAGCGGTGGCGTTCGATACCGGTGCTTCGGTCGAAGCGATGTTGGACGTGATCCGCGCGGATCGCCTCCGTCTCAAATATATCTTCATCACCCATAATCACCCCGATCATATCGCTGCACTGAGCGAACTCTCCGCCGCGCATCCTCAGGCTGAAATATGGTCGCATCACGACGAACCCGTGGATCACGAGGGCACGCAATACTTTCAGGAAGGCGTCCACTTCCATGTCGGCTCGCTCGATATCAAGACCGTCCTGACCCCGGGGCATTCGCCGGGGCAAACTACGTTTTTTGTTTCCGGACTCAGTTGGCCTCTCGCAGTCATCGGCGACTCGCTATTTGCATCCTCCGTCGGCGGCAGCCCCACCCACTATCAGGATCAGCTACGAAACAATCGGAAAAAAATCTTCACCCTGCCGCGCGATACGGTCCTGGCTCCGGGTCACGGTCCGCTGACCACCTTGCCGCAGGAAAAACGACACAATCCGGTATTCTGTTAACGGAGGTCCGCTTCGTTGTTGGTTTTGTAATCGCTTGGCGATATCTTATTTACCGTTTTTTTACCGAACGCAAAAGCGTCTTTAAGTTAGACTCTTGCGTTCGCTTTAGGGTAATTTCGGTGACATGGGCGTATTATTCCAGCGCAAGACGGTCATGATATTGGCTCTGGCATTCAGCCTCGCCGTTTCATTGATCGTATTAGCTACGGATTCCGAACTACGGGAGCGCCTGGGAATGACCTACTGGATTCTAGGATTAGCGATCATCGGTTCCATCCTGTTGGTTCTCGCGGGATATGTCTGGGACCGCACGATGATGAATCGCCTGCGGGAAATAAACCAGAGCGCGCGTCAACAAGCGGACGCTGCGGAGCAAAAGAACGACGACGCCACCGCCGACGAAGAATACGGCCTCGAACAGGACGAAATCATTGGAGTGGCGCGGCAAATTGAGCGCATGGCCCAAAGCCTCCAGAAAATGGAGGCGAGTTATCGGGGGATCGTGGAAGATCAAGTGGACCTGATCTGCCGTTACAAACCCAATGGCTCCCTGACCTTCGCCAACCAAGCTTACTCCAAATTTCTTGGCCATAAACGCTCCGAACTCGTCGGCAAACTGTTCCCCGTCCTGGATATGGGATACCCCGAACGGGACGCCGACGGAAACTTGCCTGACCGCGCCACGTTCGAAGTCGAATTGGTTTCCGCCGATGGGGACAGCCCCGTGAGTTATCAGTGGACGCACCGAGCCATCCAATCCTCCTCCGGCAGCACCCTGGAGTATCAAGCGGTCGGTCACGACATCAGCGACCGCAAAGCCGCTGAAGCCGCGCTCATCGAAGCCAAGGAAGCCGCCGAGTCCGCCAATCGCGCCAAGAGTGAATTCCTCGCCGTGGTGAGTCACGAAGTGCGCACGCCGATCAATGCCGTGATTGGATTTTCGAAGTTATTACGCGAATCCGTCCTCGGGAGCGAACAGGCCGAATATGTTAACAATATCCACAAGAGTGGTGTCACGCTGGAAGGACTGATCGCTGACATTCTGGATGTATCGCGACTCGAGGCCGGCCAATTGGAGGTCGAGCACTCTCCTTTCTCGGCTCGCGAATGCATCGATGATCTCGCCGCCCACTTCACCCCCACCGCCCATCGGGCCGGACTAAAACTGGACATGAAGGTCGACCCCAACGTTCCGGTTTTCATCAACGGCGATCAGCGGCGATTTCGCCAAGTGCTGATGAACCTCATTGGCAACGCGCTCAAATTCACCGAACACGGCAGCATCGAAGTGCGTATCAGTTCCTCCCGTTCTTCCGCGGTCGACGCCGACGGCATGTGTGGCTTGCGGTTATTTGCGGAAATTAAGGATACCGGTATTGGAATTCCGTCGGAACGCATTCCCGAACTCTTTAAACCCTTCAACCAGATGGATGCATCCAGCACTCGCCGCCGAGGCGGCACCGGATTGGGCCTCGTAATCTCCAAACGGCTTTGTGAATTGATGGGGGGGGCATCTCCGTAGATAGCACCCTCGGCGAGGGCTCCACCTTCCGTTTCAGTCTGGCCCTCAGTTACGAAAAAGGCGACTCCCAACCCCCGATCGAAACGGCCTCCGCGGCATCGTAGGAGTTGCGCGACCCCGTTCACCGGATATTTCCCCGGGGACGCCAATATCCATCAATTTAATTTCAGGACTTGCGCGGACTCGGGAATCCTTGCAACGTCCGCCTTCCGATTTATCCGGCGCGGTCGCCAAGTGGTAAGGCCGAGCTCTGCAAAAGCTCTATCGGCGGTTCGATTCCGCCCCGCGCCTCCAACTTTGAATCAAGATTGGATTCAAAGTTGTCCGCCATAGCCCCGCGCTGCGGGACGTCGGCGGACTGAACCCGAACAAAATTTCCCTCCGGCGTTCACCCTCGAAGTTCAATCAACACCACTGCTTACGTAGGGCGGACTCGGACCGCCTACCGCTTCGCGGTCGCGTTCGATGTCAAACCATGGGCTTCGCCTCTAGACCGCCCCGAACAGGTTGCCAAGACGGAAACCAACCATTGGGCCGTCTCGCCAAGGACAAGATAAATTCAGGCTGATTCTTGTTACTTATTGTTTGAAACTTCATACCTCCGCCAACGGCGGCAGTAGAGCGTGTTCGAACCACCTGCCGCTACGCGGACGCATTCGACGTCATACCATGGGCTTCGCCCGTAG
>CBFHXU010000153.1:0-7391 GCA_965659875.1 uncultured Opitutaceae bacterium | reverse complement strand
GCAAATGGGCGCGTTTGATGGCGGAGTCCGGACATCCCATGATGCTAAGTATCAGCGCCTATGAATACCGGGACTGGTATGCCGAAATCAGTGCGATGGCGCGCACGACGCTGGATATCATTGCCCGGGGTAAAGGTGGGGCGATATTCGAGCGGGAAGTGCCTACGCGGAATCATATCAGCGTCATGCGAGTGGCCGACTTGAACAACCCTCACGCGGGAGAAGCCGGCGATGGATATTGGAATGACCCCGATATGTTGGTAACGGGAGAGCAAGGCCTCACTGAGGCTCAACAGGAGGCGCATTTTGCCCTTTGGTGCGTGATGAGCTCACCGCTAATTTTAGGCAACGATCCTCGCGATATGACCAAGTTTGAGCTTGATTTGATCACCAACCCCGTGGCGATCGGGATCAATCAAGATTCGTCGGAGCAAGGGCGTCGTATCGCGAAATCCGGGGTGGCCGAAGTTTGGGTCAAGCATCTCGAAGGTAATCAATTGGCGGTCCTACTCTTGAACCGCTCCCCGGATAGCATGGAAGAAATTCAGTTTGATGTGTCGGCCGTTTTGAATGGCGCGACATTTCGCATCACCGACGTTTTTGAGAAATTCTCCACCAATTCTGACGGTCAGCTCGAAGTGGAATTGGGACCGCAGTCCGCGAAGTTCTTCCTGGTCGACGGACGTTGATATTGGAGCCGCCCCAAAAAAGCCCCCCACCAAACCGTGAGGTTTAGAAGAGGGCGTGCAATGTTTGGTGCAAGTTGTCGCCGACCTAGCCGTTCAGGACCCAGCCTTCGCGATACTCTTTTTTCAGGAGGCGGTTGCCTTCGGGACTGTTGGTAAACTCCATCTTCTTGGCGTTGTAATCGAGTTTCTTGCCGACATCGAAGGCGACTGAGCCAAGGAGCAGTTGTTCGATCAGAATGCCGGAGTAATCGAAATTGCAGGAGGTCTTCAGGTCTCCCTTACAGGCATTGGTCCACTCTTCACCAAAGTTGGCGGCGGTCTTTTCCGGAATCTTGATGTCTTCGGTATTGAGATAGGTGAGGTCGGCATTCTTACCGTAAGGAATCACCATACGGGTGGTGAAGTCGGCGATGATGTATCCCTTGTTCCCCTTGAATAGGGCACCGTGGCCGATCTTGGCCAAGTCGATGTGCTTGAAGGGCGATTTTGGCATGTTGCCACCTTGATGCCAGGAGACCCTGATTTCGTCCCGCCAGTCGTTGGCCGGGTTGATCCAGCTCGAGCTCATCCGGGATGGGGACACATCCGGGTTGTAGTCTTCACCGCTGCCCTGGGCTGAAATGGGATAGGCTGCGTCGAGCGGGCTGAAAGCCAAGTCCATGGTGTGGCTGCCCATGTCACCGATCTGCCAGTTGCCGAACTCCCGATACATATTCCAAGATAGGCAATTTGATCCGCGCGGCCAGTTCGCCGGATCGGAATCAAAGTAGGAGATTTCGAACTTACCGGTCCGGTGATTGTAGGCAACGAAGTAGTCCTCGCTGAAGGCGCGCATCTGGGACGGACCGACCCAGAGGTCCCAATCGATATAGTCTGGTGCCACGCCGGTGCCCACGGGATAGGCGGTCTTGTCGTGAAAACGATCACCCCAGGCGTGCACATCTTGCAGATCGCCGATGGCACCCTGCTTGATGAGGGCTTCGATGTTATCGAAATTGGGATGGAAATGGCGCTGGGTGCCGCACTGGGTGGCGAGCTTGTCTTTGTTCTTGAGGTAGGTTTCGCGAACCATGCGGGCCTCTTCCACGGTGTTGGCCAACGGCTTCTCACCGAAGACATGGTAACCACGATTCATGGCCCAGATGGAGATGAAAGCGTGGTGATGATCCGGGGTGCAACATACCACCGCGTCGATATCTTTTTGATCCAGGCACTTGCGCCAATCGGAGTATTTCTTGGCTTTCGGGAATTTTTGTCCGGCGGCGGCCAAGGCCTTGGAATTGATGTCGCAGAGTGCGACGACGTTTTCTTTTTCCAACATCGCGTGGTGTGCGGTCCCGCGTCCCCAACAGCCGATGAGAGCGATGTTCAGTTTGTTGCCGGGGCGGTTCGCTCCAAACAGCGTGCCGGTGGGCAGGATGGTAAGGCCCGCGCCGAGGGCGGCGGTTTGGGCAATAAATTTACGGCGTGAGGACGAAGGAGCGGTCATATCGACTGAGGGGGTTGAGGTTCACAAATGCTCCGTAGAACCTAACGGAAATTGTGGCGCACTGTCATGCATTTACGGACAAAAATTACCGGGATTTTGCTAAATTGTTCAGTTAACCGGCAACCGGGAGTGTTTTGTGTGCCGCCCCAGCCTCCAGGGGAGCTTAAACTCCACTCACGAGGTCTAGACCGGTCATGGTTCCGGTGGAGGAAGCGAAGCGGTCGGACTCGATGCCCATGCTTTGGAGCATGCTCACGAACATATTGGGCAGCGGGTAATTCTGTTTCTGATCAAACTCCAAATGTTGGCCGTGTTTGACACGGCCTCCGGCGAGCAGGATGGGCATATTGGTCGTGGTGTGTTTGTTGGCGTCACCAAAATTGCTCCCATACATCACGAGCGTGTTGTCGAGCAGGGAGGTGCCGCGTTCAGAGGAAGCTTCTAGGTCGCCGAGGAAAGTGTTGAGCAAACGCATGTGCGATTGGTCGATCGACTCAAGTTGGGCGAGCTTGTCCGGATTTTTACCGTGATGGGACAGGTTGTGATAACCGTCGGAGATATTGCCCCCGGGCACGGATATAGTCGGTGAGTTATTGCTGTCGAGGAGGAGTGTGATGGCCCGCGTGGAGTCGGACTCAAACGCGAGATGGGCCATGTGATACATGAGCCGGGCTTTCTCCAAGTAGTCACTTGGGGATGTCGGGTCGACCGGCATGGGCAAGTCGGTGACGGGCTTGGGCGTGCGTTTCCACTCGCGGGCTTTTCCCATACGGGTTTCCAAATCGCGCACCGCGGTCTGGTATTGATCCATGCGCTCGCGGTCTTCCGCGCCGAGGCGATGGCGGAGGGCGCGGGATTGGTCGGCGACGGTATCCATGATACTCTGACCGAGTTCCAGTTTACGCATCTGCTCCGTAATCTCGGCCTCGGTGCCTTGGAGGAACAGCTGGCGGTAAACTTGCGAAGCTTCGCCTTCACAGGGGATCAGCACCCCCGAGCGGGTCCAGGACAGGCTGCGTCGTCCCTGCTTGGGATTGACGCCCAACGTGAGCGACGGGAAGCGCGTTTGGTCGCCGATTTTCTCCGCGATGTATTGGTCGAGGGAGATGGAGTTGCGGAAACCTCCGCTGGCCGGGTGGGGCGCGGCGGTCAGAAACGAAACATCGGAGGAGTGGGAGCCATCGACCCCGGGGTGGGAGACTCCGCTGAAAACGGAGAATTTCCGGCGATGTTCGGCCAGCAATTCGAGATAAGGAGAAAGTTGATACTCGGCGCCGGAGCCGGTGGGGAAGAAGTGCTCCCGAAGCAGGCCGAGATTGTTGCAGATTCCGATCATACGCTGCGGGCGCTGGCCTCCCTCCGTGAGCGTGGCGGCGGCGCGTCCGAACACCGGAGTCATGGCGTTGAGCAGCGGAAGCCCCATCGCAACGCCGATCCCCCGGAGCATTTGGCGACGGCTGATGCGATTCTCAGGGGTGGAAATATACATGAATCGAGATTACTTGATGGTGAACAACGGGCTTTGCACGACAGCGGTGATCAACGAGCGCATACCGTAGTTCGAATCGGCGGTGGCGTCGAGAATCTGTTCGACCTCGGCGCGATCGGCGAAACTTACCGGAGCGCCGGTGCCGTAGACGATGAGGCGATGAACGAGGTTGCGCGCAATCGTGCGCTCTTCCTGCCCCAGCAGCGCTTTGAACGCGTGGATGTCGGTGAAGGCTCGCCCGTCTTTGAGCACGCCGCTGCTATCAACCGGTTGCGCATAGTGGAAGGGAAACGCGTGACCATTTTTGCCGATGCCATCGACGGGAGTCTTGGCTTCATCGACGGCCCGATACCTGTCCTGCCAACCGCCCATGACGTCAAAATTTTCCAGAGCGAATCCCGCGGGGTCGGTTTTTTCATGGCAGGTGCTGCAGGCGGCGGCCTCGATGTGGCGAGAGATTTGCTCACGAATCGTGGTCGCGCCGCGGGTGTCGGGTTCGACCGCTTCGACGCCGGAGGGTGGCGGTGGAATTTCCAGACCCATGATGCGTTCCATGATCCAAGCGCCGCGGATCACCGGCGACGTCGTGGTGCCGTTGGCGGTGACGGTGAGTACACTGGTTTGAGTCAGTAAACCCCCACGCGGTGACGAGGCGGGAAGCTCGATTTTTTGCGGATTTACGCCGGGAGAAGCGGGCAGCCCGTAGTGTTGGGCCAAGCGCTCATTCACGAACGTGAAATCCGAATCGATGAGGTTTCGCGCGGGAAGGTCTTGTGCGATCAGTTCGCGGAAAAAGAGGCGGGTTTCACGGACGGCTGATTCCGTCAGTAGTTCGTCCAAGTAGTAGTCGGTGTAGAGGGAGGCGTCGGGTGCGTTGAGTTTGATGTCCCGAAGATCGAGCCAGTAGTCGAGAAACGCGTTTATAAAGCGGTCGGATCGCGGGTCAGCGAGGAGTCGTTCGGCGTGGCGAACAAGGTATTCCGGTTGGGCTAGGTTGGCTTGATTTTGCAGGGCTGCATCGGGCGGACCGTTCCAGAGGAAGTAGGCGAGTCGTTGCGCCAGTTCGTGGTTTTTGAGGGGCCCCGGTTGGGCTTCCAGATAAAGAAAATCGGGTGAGCAGAGGATGGCGGAATACGCGCTGATCATCGCCTCGGTGAAGGACTCGCCGAACTCCCGGGCTTGATGAAAGATTTCCAAGTAGGGTTCGGCGGTGGATTCATCGGTAAGGGGACGGTTGGAGGCGTTTTGCAGAAAGTGCCAGAGGAGCCGTTGCGCGTCAGCCTGAGGCGAAGCGGATTGCACCGTCACCTTGCGGTCATCCTCGACGGTGAAAGGGAGATCGCCAAAAAGGGTTTGGTAGCAGGGCGGAGGCCAGTCCTCGTGGAGCGGACCTTCGACTTCGAGCCAATTGAAGGCAACGCCGGGAACGCCGGCTGCGGTGGCATTGGCGTTACCGTCCCATCCCGGGCGAGTGCGGATGAGGCGCGCGGCGTCGGGCCGGATGCCTTCGCCGGCTTTGAGATCGACCACGTGTTCCGTAATCGAGGGATCGGGGTGGGCGTCGTAGGTGGCGAGCCAGCGACTGTCGTCGCTGGCCGCGAGCGCATACAAGGTCACGGGTTCACTGCGCTCGGCCCGGTAAGCGAAATTGCGATTTGGCCGCCACCATTCGACGTTCCCATCGGTCAGGCCGTTGTCCTGGCCTCCGCTCATGCCGTTGAGTCCACCGAGAAACGCGTATGATTTTAGGCGTAGGCGATAACGGCCATCAATCGGCCGGCGCTCGCGTTTGAAGTCATATTTGGTGGTGGCGGAGTAGGTGCCGGAGAATGTGCCCAACGCTTCGAGCTCGCGCGTGACGGGATCGGATTCGCCGACAGTGACGGGTTGGGTTTTTCGAATCACACCCAGCTCGGGTTCGAGTCCCAGCAGGGGCACGACGGCGCGGGTGGCGGAGACTTGGAGGCCGGGGCGATACCACAGATAGGGATGCACGCCGGGTTCGTCGCGCAGGTAGTATTTTTGGGTTTCGGCGGGGAACGCGGCGGTATTGACGGCGGTGCGCAGGGTCTTTTGGGCGGCCTCCAAATACTTGCCCATCTGCACGTGGGAGACATCCAATCGTTCGCCGACTTTGTTGAACAAGTGGGCGGTGCCGTCTTCAGGGAGATCGTCGGCGACTTGGAGCCACGGTGCCCTTAAGAGATGCCGGAGTTTGTTTTCGTATTCGAAACGGTTGAGGCGCCGGACGGTGGCACGTCCGTGTTTTTGACGCCGTAGCTGATCGGTGGATTCCAACGGACGTCGGAGGTTGGCTAAAAACGTCGCGAGTTCCGAGGGCGCGGGGCGACGTTTTTCCTTCGGCGGCATTTCTCCGTGGTCGGCGCGGTCGTGGACCTTGACCCACGTTTCGAATACGTGCGGATCGGTGAGGTCGAAACTCATTTCCTCCAGATCGAGGTCTCCCTTCATCTCGACGGAATCATGGCAGTTCAGACAGTGATTGTCTAAAAACCCATAAACCGGCTCCGGAATCTCCTGCGCCGCGAGGGCCGCAGAGCCGCATACGCCGATGAAAGAATGGCGGAGGAAGCGGGTTGGAAATGCAGGGCGAGACAAAGGCATCGAGGGGGGAAACCTGATAATCTCAGAATGACTAGCAAACGCTCCTGGCTGAGACAAGAAAAGGCGCGGAGCGATGCCCCGATCATGTCGTTGATTGTGGCAGATATTTGGCGCGCAGCTGCGCCGCCCCATCGGCTCGACCGGTCGCCTCCAGGCGATCGAGATAGCGCTCAAAGGCCGGGATGCTCCCGGGTTCGCCGGGTGAAGTGAGACGGGCGTGGAAGGGGCCGCCTTCGTTTATGACCGTCCACAGTGGGTCGGTCACGTCTTCGCCGGTCGTCGCGAGCTTTTGCATTTGCTCATCATGCCATCGGGACAGTCGCCAAGCACCTTCACGGCAAATGTCTGGATGCTGCGCGGCGATGTCGTTTTGCTCATGAGAATCCCCGTTTAAATCGTAGAGCATCTCTGGTGGGAAGAGGTGGAAACCGTCGTGGTAGGTGCGCAGATAAATCCAGTTGTCCCAGCGCACGCTCCGTTGGCAGACGTGGGCGCATTGACTGATGACGACTTCATCGCGGCCAGTATCCACGGATCCGTTACGCAGGGCATCGGCGTAGCTTTCGCCGTCCCAAAGGGGGCATTGATCGCCGCCCATCAGGTCCATCAGCGTCGGGGCCAGATCGAGATTGTAGTGCAGGGCGGTGTTTTCGCCGGCGGCCAGGCCGGGCCATTTGATGATGAGCGGAATCCGGCAGGTGCCGACATCGGCCGTGCCGTGCTCGCCGTAGATACCCAGCTCTCCTTGGTTTTCACCGTGATCGGCTGAGATGATGATGACGGTTTCGTCGTAGACTCCCGCCTCTTTCAACTGAGAGACGATGCGGCCGATTTGATCATCCACGTAGCGGATTCCCGTGTCATAACCGTCGATCATGCGTCGTAATTCCGCGGGTGAGGTGAGGCTCCAGGGATGCCGGGGGAAATCTTGCTCCGAGGTGGGCTCAGGCGCGGCACCATACATGCCGACGTCCATGGCGGTGTGGGGACCGGTCATCTTCTGATGACGGGCCAACGCGGCGGGATCTTCCAGCCACTCGGGGAGCGGATCGTCGGCAAACGGATTCTCATAGTCCGCGGGCACGCGGTAAGGCGTGTG
>CBFHXU010000152.1:0-7450 GCA_965659875.1 uncultured Opitutaceae bacterium | reverse complement strand
CCCTTAAAACGCTCATTCGCCAGATGGTGCTTTCCCGCACCTACCAAATGTCGTCCACCCCGAGCGCCTTAGCGCAGGTCGAGGATCCGGCCAATCGGTTGCTGCAGCACATGCCGGTCCGTCGGCTCGGCGCCGAAGCCGTGCGCGACCACATCCTCGCCAGCAGCGGCAGTCTTGATCGCTCGACGTATGGACCGAGCGTGCGCGCTTACGTGAAAAATTTGCCCAACAGTCGCGCCAAACCACCGACCAATGGACCGCTCGACGGGGGCAACCGACGCTCCGTATATCTCGAGATGAGACGTAACTTCCTGCCCACATTTTTGCGCTCCTTTGACCTGCCCAACGCGACCGAACCCATCGGCGTGCGTCATGCGACCAACGTGCCGGCACAATCGCTAGCCCTCATGAATGACCCGTTCGTGCACGGCCAAGCCCGGAATTGGGCGGAACGCCTATCCTCCTCCTCGCTCAATCCCCAAGAACGGATCAACCAACTTCACCTCACTGCCTTCTCCCGACCGGCAACTCCCGCCGAACAGTCCTGGGCGAAGTCCGTTCTCGATGCCATGGCTCAAGCCCACGGCACCTCCGCCAACGACCCCGCCCCCTGGACCGATCTCTGTCACCTCATCTTCAACCGCAAAGAATTCATCTATTTGCTCTGAGGAAGAGCAAATAGAAGTAACAAGCTGCTCCGCAGAAGTGCCAATTATCAGTTATCAAGTATCAAGAAACAGACCACTCAAAGAACCGCCCGCCGGGGTCATGTCGTAGACGCATTGCACGCGCGCTCGCGCACGCGAAGTTTCAAATTTCAAGTATCAAGTAACCAGAAACAGACCCCCTCCGTCCGCCATAGTCCCGCTATGCGGGACGACGGAGGATTCCCCAAACGCACCGCCCACCCAGCTCCTGCCTCACCGCAAATCCGCCCCACCCCATTCCCCGTTCCCCAACCCCATCCCCCTTCTCCCATGTTTAGTCGTCGTGAATTTTTACAAAAGAGTGCCATGGGCTTCGGCACACTCGCGCTGTCCGGGGTGATAGAGCAGGAGCTCCGCGGATCCACCCCACCGCTGTATCCCAAAGTCCCCCACTTCGCACCGCGGGCCAAGCACGTCATCTTCCTCTACATGGATGGAGGCGTTTCCCAAGTGGACAGTTTCGATCCCAAACCCCAGCTCGCCAAAGAAAACGGCCAGGCTCCGAAATTCAAAGTCGATGCCACCGTTTTCAACAACAACGGCAACCTGCTGAAGAGCCCTTGGGAGTTCAACCGCTACGGTCAAAGTGGCCTGCCCATCAGCGATCTCTTTCCCCACATCGGATCCTGCGCCGACGATCTTTGTGTCGTCCGCTCAATGACGGCCTTCTCGCCCAACCACCCCAACGCCAACTACGCGTTGCACAGCGGTCACGTGCTCTCGGGGCGCCCCAGTATGGGAGCGTGGGCGTCGTATGGTCTCGGCACGCTCAGCCAAAATCTGCCGAGCTACGTCGTTATTCACGGCGGTCAGGTGCCCTCGGGTGGGATGCAGTGTTTCGGCAACGGCTTCCTGCCCGCCAATCATGGCGGTTCAATTTTCCTCACCGACCACCCGGTGCTCAACAATACCACCCCGCAGGAAAAAACCGCCCGCATCCAACAGGAAAAACTACGCTTCCTGCACGAGGTCGACGGCGATCTCGAAGCCCGCCTGGCCCACGCCAGTGCCATCGAATCCGCCATTCAAAATTACGAACTCGCCTATCGTATGCAGATGGAGGTGCCCGAGGTGACGGACCTGTCCGGTGAAACCGAAGCCACCAAACAACTTTATGGTCTCGACGCGCCGTACGAAAATACCCGCACCTATGCCGCCCAGTGTCTGATGGCCCGGCGCCTCGTGGAACAGGGCGTGCGCTTCGTCGAGCTCACCATCAACCCCGGTAATGGCGACCGTTGGGACCAACACCGCAACCTAATTGATGGTCACCAGAAGAACGCCGCCTCGGTCGATCAACCCATCGCGGGCCTGATCAAGGATTTAAAATCACGCGGCATGTTGGACGAAACGTTGCTGGTCTTCAGCGGCGAATTTGGCCGCACCCCGTTTGCTCAAGGCACCAACGGCCGCGATCACAACCCCCAAGGGTTCAGCATGTGGATGGCCGGTGGCGGCATCAAGGGAGGCATGACCTACGGGGCGACCGACGAATACGGCTACCGCGTCATCGAAAACAAACTCACCGTGCACGACCTGCACGCCAACATGCTACATCTCCTCGGCATCGACCACACCCGCCTGACTTATCGCTACGGCGGCCGCGATGTGCGGCTCACCGATGTGCACGGTGAAATCATCCCGGAGTGGTATTCATGATCCGTCGCCTGTTTTCCTTCCTCGCGACATTAGCCGCGATTGCGTCCTTCGCCCAATCCGAAGAGATCGTTTACGATTACGACGAACACATTGCCCCGATTCTGGAGCAGTATTGCGTCGATTGCCACGGACCCGAGGAACAGAAAAGTAATTTTCGACTGGATACATTCGATCACCTGATGACCCCGGGGTCGAGCGACGAGGAACCTATCGTGCCTTACGTGCCGATGGAGAGCCCCTTACTGGAATACCTGCTCATGCCCAAGAGCGATGAGTATGCCATGCCGCCGGAGGATGAGCCCTCACCGTCGGCCGGCGACATTCTGACCATCGCACAATGGATTTACCACGGCGCCACCAGCACGGAAGCGAAGCGCGCCAAGCTCCCGATCGCCGAACGATTTGATCCCGCACTGCTGGCGGCAATCCTCCGTCTCCGTGAGCGCGGCGCCATCGTGCAAAAGATCAGCGCCCGTGACGCCGGTCTGCTCGTTGATCTACGCGGCGTTACCGATGGCCTCACGGCCAACGATCTGGCTGATCTTACCCCCATCGCCAACTGGGTGGAGGAGTTCAACCTCAGCCAACTGACCGTGCCTGACATCGATGCGACTTGGTGGAAAGATTTCGAACGTCTCAAAACCCTGCACTTTCGTGAGGCGACTTTGCCGCCCGCTCATCTGGTTCAGTTCAACGGCCTCACCTCCGTCCGCCGGTTAAATTTCGCCCACGCGAAGATCTCCCTCGAGGCCTTGGCCCAGCTCACCGCTCCGCACGTGGAGCACTTGATCATAAGCGGCATCACCGGCAATCGCCGGGTGCTGCGCGCCCTGCACACCCGTCATCCCAATACGCAAATCGTCAGTAATTGGGTTTTGGACGATACCCACATCATAAGTCAAAACGCCCGCCACGACTCCAACCCCTTCGATCCCGGCGAACAGGTCATCCTCGGCGAACAGGTCAGCGCGACGGGTATCAAGCACTCACTTCTGCTTTGCGGAGGGTTCACCGGTATTATCGGTGAGGACAACGAAGTCCTATGGCGCGGCCCCAGCGGCTCCCGCGACGGCATGGTGCTCCCCAACGGCAACGTATTGATTTCCGTGGAAAACGAGGCCCGTGAGTATCGGGCGGGCTCGCAGGAGATCGTGTGGCGTTACCCGCTAGACGAGCGCAACTCCGAACTGGGCACCGTCAATCGTTTGCCCTCCGGCAATACGCTCGTGGTCGAACGCGGAATCCTCCCGCGATTGCTCGAAGTGGACCCGCAAGGAAAGATCGTGATTGAGGTCCCCCTGCAGCCCGAAACGGACAACAACCACATGCAGACCCGCATGGCGCGCAAGCTGCCCAACGGCAACTACCTCGTGCCTCACCTGCTGGCCTTCAAGGTCAAGGAATACACCCCCACCGGCAAGGTCGTGAACGTGATCGACACCGACCTGCCTGAACTCGGCGGACGCGAGGCGGAGAATTGGCCCTTCACCGCCATCCTACTTTCTTCCGGCAACATCTTGGTCAACCTCACCCACGGCAATAAAACCGTGGAGTTTACTCCCGATGGCAGTGTCGCTTGGCAAGTCGACAACAACGACGTCGATGGTCGCTTCGCCGATCCCTGCGGCGGTCAACGCCTCCCCAACGGCAACACCGTGATTTGCTCCTACGGCCAACGCGACCCAACCAAGACCCGTATCTTTGAGATCAACGCCAACAAGGAGGTCGTCTGGGAACTCTTCTTCCCCGTGTCCACCGCCCACCAGGTGCACGTTCTCACCACCCACGGTGAGCCCGTCACCCCCATCCTACGTTGAGGTTCGGCCTCAACCGGGGCATCCTTACCCGGTGAATTTCAGGCTGCTTTACGGGTTAAGTAATTAACGCAAAAGGGGGTCGTAGACGGGCCAGTTTTTCGTTTTGATGCCGTTTCTGACCTTTTGCCCTCATGCGTAAATTATTCCCCATCCTGTTCTCTCTCGTCGGTTTGTTCTTTGTCGGTTGCGGCAAATCATCGGATTCCTCCGGTGGTGCCAGCACCTCCAAAACCAAACTGAGCTTCATCACCAACGTATCGGCCGACTTCTGGGTCTATGCCGAAGCGGGTGCCCGCGCCGCCGAACGCGAGTTTGGCGATATCGAAGTCATCTTTCGCAGCGGTGACGGCACGACCACCAAGCAGAAGCAGATTGTCGACGATCTGCTCGCCGCTGGGGTCAAAGGCGTCGCGATCAGTCCCACCAGTGCCACCAATCAGATCCGCATGATCAACGACTGGGCCACCGATGCCCACGTCATCTGTGTCGACAGTGATTCGCCCGAGAGCAACCGCATCACCTACCTCGGTACCGACAATATTGCCGCTGGTCGCCAACTCGGCGAACTCGCCAAGGAAGCCCTGCCCAACGGTGGTAAGGTCATGGTCTTCGTCGGCATCAAGGATCAACAGAACGCGATCGAGCGATTCCAAGGGTTCAAGGAGGCGACCGCGGGCAGTGGCATCGAGGTCATCGATCTCCGCACCGATGGTGCCGACGCCGCCAAAGCCCGCGCCAACGCCGAAGACACGCTCACCGCCCATCCTGACATCGCCGCGCTCGTCGGACTCTGGAGCTACAATGCTCCCGCCTGTCTCGAAGCGGTTAAAGCCGCCGGACTTGTCGGTAAAGTTAAGATCCTCTCCTTCGACGAAGCCCCCAAGACGCTCGAAGCCATTGATACCGGCGAGATCTACGGCACCGTTGTACAGGATCCCTACACCTTTGGCCGCGATTCCATGGCTCTACTCCGGCAGCTCGCCGTCGAAGGCAAATCACCCAGCGATGCCGGAGTCCCCGCCAGTAAAATCATCTACGTCCCCACCAAGGTCCTCCGCCACGGCGAAGGTCTCGCCTACAAAGAACAATGCGACGCCTGGAAAGCAAGCATCGGAAACTGACGCGCGCGTCAGTTTCCGAAGTAACAAATTCCAAGTAACAAGTATCAAAACACGGAAGTAACTGCCCGCCGGGGTCAGCGTCGTTAAAAAGTGTAATGCAGTTTCGCGAAGCAGAACGAAATTCACTTTTTCCGACCTGACCCCTTCCCCAACCCCGCCGCTCCCCCTTCAATTCGTAATTCCAAAATCGTAATTTTTAACCGCCTCAGGCGGTCGTAACTAGCGCGCGACGCGCGCGCCTCCTCCGTGTCCCATCTTCTAGAGCTTAAGAATATCTCCAAGTCATTTGGTCCCGTGCAGGCTTTGTCAGAAGTCGACTTCAGCATCGAACCCGGTGAGGTGGTAGGCCTGATCGGAGAAAACGGCGCCGGAAAGTCCACCTTGATGAATCTCCTGGGCGGCATGCTCCAACCCACCGCGGGAGAAATCCGGGTCGACGGCAATGCGGTGACCATCACCGATGCCATCGCTTCCGCCCGTCTCGGGATCAGTTTCGTGCACCAGGAACTCAACCTGCTCGATAATCTCAATGTAGCGGGCAACATCTTCCTCGGACGCGAACCGCGCCGCATGGGTTGCATCGACGAGGCCGAACTCGCCCGCCGCACCCAGCCGTTGCTCGACCAACTCGGTCTGCACATTACCCCGGCTCAATCCCTCTCCGATCTTACCAATGGTCAAAAGCAATTGGTCGAGATCGCCAAATCGCTTTCCAAGGACGCCCGCGTGCTCATCCTCGACGAGCCGACCTCCAGTCTCACCATCCGGGAAACCGATACCCTGCTCACCTTGGTGGAAAAACTGCGCGAGCAAGGCATGGCCATCATCTTCATCACGCACCGCCTCGCTGAAATCGAGCGAGTGGCGGATCGTGTATTTGCGCTGCGCGACGGCGAACCGGCCGGCGAACTGAGTCGGGACGAAATCAATCACGATCGCATGATCTCGCTGATGATCGGTCGGGATTTGAGTGAAGTATATCCTCCGTTGCCAGAACCCACCGACCGAACCGTTTTGGAAGTATCCGATTTCGCCACCCAACGTTGGCCCGGCGGCGACGCGGGCTTCACCATCAAGGCAGGGGAGATTCTGGGCATGGCGGGATTGGTCGGATCGGGTCGATCCGAACTCGCTCAAGCTCTCTTCGGGGTCGATTCCTCCCCCGCCGGCACCATCACCGTAAATGGCGAATCCCTCGAACGCGGAAACATCAAGGAAGCCATTGCCCACGGTGTGTTTCTGGCCCCGGAAGATCGCAAAGCCAGCGGTCTGATTCTGGAGATGACCATTCGGGAAAACATGACGCTCAACTCCATGACCCGATTCAGCCGTAATACGCGCATCGATATCGCTAAGGAACGAGAACTCACGGAAACCTGGCGGCAGGAATTCAGCGTCAAATCCCCCAACGTGGAGCAACCCGTGGGCGACCTGAGTGGCGGCAATCAACAAAAGGTCGTCTTGTCCAAATGGATGACCCTGAACCCCAAGGTCATGATTTTCGACGAACCCACCCGCGGAATCGACATGGGGGCACGACACGAAATCTATCAGACCATGGTCGAACTCGCGAAGACCAGCTGCGCCGTGCTCATGATCTCGAGCGACATGGAAGAGCTCCTCGGTATGAGCCACCGCATCGCCGTCATGTGCGAAGGCCACCTCACCGGAATCCTCGAACCCACCGATTTCTCCGAAGAATCCATTTTGAATCTAGCGGTCGAATGCGCCGGTATACCGGCCTAAAACTGCTTCGCAGAAGTAACAATCTGCTCCGCAGAAGTAACAAATTCCAAGTATCAAGTATCAAGAAACAGACCACTCCACCGCGCTGACGCGATTCCCCCCAGAGACTGCCCTACGGGGTCGATGTCGTGGACGCACTGCACGCGCGCTTGCGCACGCGAAGTGACAAATTTCAAGTATCAAGTAACTAGAAACAGACCCCCTCCGTCCGCCATAGTCCCGCTATGCGGGACGACGGAGGATCCCCCAAACCGTCCGAGCCCGTCACACCAATTAACCGCCGCACCATTCGTAATTTTTAACCGCCTCAGGCGGTCGTAATTCGTAAATTTATCACCTCCGATGTTTTCCCGTTATCGCAAAGAACTCTGCCTCTTTTTGGTGCTGCTGTTTGTTTCGT
>CBFHXU010000151.1:0-7451 GCA_965659875.1 uncultured Opitutaceae bacterium | reverse complement strand
GGGCGAAAAACCGCGTCACCCCATTGCAAGGAAGAAGGCAGCATGAGAGGTAAGAGGTCAGACCCGTATCACAGGGCCAACGCCCAGCCAAAAGCTGGGGCCGACCCCGTGAAAAAGGTGGCGATGTGCGAGTGAAACTTGCAAGCACGTCAGCACCGTGTCAGGCGAATCCGCTCCCGGCAGGGAGACGATCGAACCAGGCAAAGAGGCCTCACTCAACAAACTCCGGTCGGCGACGACAGGAGCGATCCCGCCATGAGATCGAAAACCACGCATGCCGTGTGGAGTGGCGTCGGGGAGTTTGCAGCCCGCGAAAGCGAGAGCGCCAAATGTAAACCACCGGGAAAGAGCGATTGGCGATCGTCCACCCCCCAATTTAGCCCGGAGAACTTCGGTTCCCCGGGCTTCTTTGTGTCTGCACACTTCGAAGCCGCTAGCCGGCCAAAACCGACCGAATCACCCGGGGTCACGTCGTAGACGCATTGCGCAGCAATTTAGTCACGACTTGACCCCTTCCACGGTTCACACTTCACATAGAACTTCCACCGCTCCATTAAAGCATCCACTCCACCGCTGTTTTTACACAGAGAACGCGGAGATAGTCACCGAGTTCACAGAGCTGTCAGCCTGCTGGATTTTACAGAGGCGAACGAAGGAAACAAAGAAGCTGCCCGCAGCCCCCCGAGGTCATATCGTTGACAAAGTTCTACGCAACCGCACAGCGGTGGAGTAAACTTTTTACGACGTTTACCCGCCTCTGGGGGGGTAGCCCTGCGCTCCCGCCATAAAACACAAATTATTGGACGGGAATCGCCAAGTGCCCTCCCAAGTGACAATGAATACCAGACGCAGATTCTTCGAGTTTAACTGGTTCACAATCAAACCGTTTTTCTCGTCCATTTCATCATGAAAAACATGAGCCAGACCGCACATAGTGTTTGAACCGCTCCCCTTGGCATCCTGCCATGGAGCCCCCTATCATGCGTTATCGCATTCCCTCCTACCCTTCTTAACTCTAGCCCATTCGCTTTCATGGCCGCCACCGAGCCCGCCTCATCTCCCAATATTGTACTTATCCTCACTGACCAGCAGCGCTTCGACACGATTCGCGCGCTCGGCTTCGACCACGTCGACACCCCGAATCTCGACCGTTTGGTCAATGAGGGCACGTCATTCAACCGCTGCTACGTCACCGCTCCATCCTGCGCACCAAGTCGGGCATCCCTTTTCACCGGGCTATATCCTCATACCTGCGGGGTGTTGAAAAACATGGACCGCTGGGAGCACTCCTGGGTGGAGCGACTCAACGAAGGAGGTTACCACTGCGCCAACATCGGCAAGATGCACTCTTGCCCGTTCGAAACGCCTATGGGATTCCACGAACGATTCGTGGTCGAGAATAAGGACCGCTACCTCGAAGGCCGCGAATTTCAGGACCAATGGGACCGTATCTTCACCGCCCGCGGACAGCGTAAACAGCAGCGCGAGCTCTATCGCCTCCGTGATGACTACCGTGAAAGCCTCGGCGCGTTTTTGTGGGAAATGGGAGAAGACACCCATTCCGACAACTTTGTCGGCAACGCCGCCTCCCGCTGGATCAAAAACTACGAACAACCCAAACCTTTTTTCCTCCAAGTAGGTTTCCCGGGGCCCCACCCCCCCTACGACCCCACTCCCCGTTTTGCCGATCAATATGCCGATCGGGACATTCCCCTCGATCCGGTCACCGAAAACGATCTCGCGAACCAACCGCAGGCGCTCAAAGACCTGCGCCAACACAATTGTGAAATCGATCACGATTCCGTGGTGCATCAGAAGGCCCCCTCCGAGGCGGCTCGCTTGCGCCAACGCCAATACTACATGGCTAACGTCAGCATGATTGACGAACAGGTGGGCGAAATCATGGCCAACCTAGAAAAGACCGGCCAACTCGACAACACCCTCATCATCTTCACCTCCGATCACGGTGATTGCCTCACCGATCACGGCCACAGCCAGAAATGGACAATGTATGAGCAGTCCGTTCATGTGCCGCTCGTCGTTTGGTCACCCGGCCGGGTTGCGGCGGGTCGCAAGGTTGACGGCCTCTGCCAACTGATGGATGTGGGGCCTACGATCCTCGAGACCGCCGGCGTCGAAATCCCCGACTGCTTTGCCGCCCGCACGCTCACGCCCGCCTTCGGCGAGACCGATGAATGGGCGCCCCGAAAGTATGCCGTGTGTGAACAGATCGGCGATGCCACCCTTACCGGCACAAAATTCGAAACCATGATCTGTGATGAGCACTGGAAGTTGGTCCACTTTGTTGATGACGAAGCGGGACAACTTTTCGACCTCGTATCAGATCCCCGCGAGATGAACAACCGTTGGGATGATCCCGACGCGGCGGCGGAGAAACGTCGCTTGCTCGACGAGTTGCTGCGCTGGCGCATCGAAACCACGGCGATCTCAGCGAGTCACAACGCCGACCACCGTTAATCCGCAGTCGATCCTATCTGTCATGCCTGGACTCGATCTCGCCCTGCAGACATTGTTCAGCCCCTTGGGGTTGATCGCGATCGTCGCGGGCACCGCCTTGGGCATTTTTGTGGGAGCCATCCCCGGCCTCACCGGGACCATGCTGCTGGCTCTGGCCTTGCCCGTGACTTACGGCATGGATTCGCGCCTGGCGCTCACTCTCCTCGTCGCGATGTATGTGGGGGCGATCAGCGGAGGCATGGTCACCGCCACCCTGCTGCGGATGCCGGGAACCCCGGCATCGATTGTAACAACCTTGGACGGCTACCCCATGGCCCAGCAGGGCAAAGCTGCCCGGGCACTGAGTCTGGGCATCATGGGTTCAGTCGTGGGTGGCGTAATATCGTGGGTCTTCCTATCCACCCTGGCCGGACCGGTTGCGAGCATCGCCACCCTCCTCGGCCCATTTGAATATTTTTCGCTCGTGATGGTGGCGTTGGTGTTGATCTCCACGATTGGCGACGGATCACGCTGGCGGGCGCTGTTTGCCGGCGGTCTCGGGATTCTGTTTTCTATGCCGGGGGTCGCTTCAGCCACGGGGCAACCCCGCTTTACCTTGGGCATCGAGGCGCTGAACAACGGATTTGATTTGCTGCCGGTGTTGATCGGCATGTTCGCAGTCAATCAAGTCTTCCAGGAGATTTACAAAACCGCTGCCGGCTCTCCCGCGGTTGACCTCGATCATCAACGCGTTCTGCCTACTTGGGCTGACCTGAAGAAACATGCGGCGAACATGGGACGTTCCGCCATGATCGGCACTAGCATCGGTTTGCTTCCCGGCATCGGCGCGAACATCGGCGCCGTCACCGCCTACTCCGCGGCCAAGGGCGTATCGAAAACTCCCGAACGATTCGGTAAGGGGGAGGAATCGGGCGTCGTCGCCGCAGAGACCGCCAACAATGCCACCATCGGTGGCGCGCTGATTCCGCTCATCGCCCTCGGCCTACCCGGCAGCGTGGTGGAGGTCGTTTTACTCGGCGCGCTCGTCGTACACGGCCTGCAGCCCGGTCCGCGCCTGATGCACGACAATCCCGATGTGGTGTGGACGATCACCGGCACGGTGTTGTTGGCCAATCTGGTCATGGGGATATTGATGCTGACCATGATTCGCCGCATCGCGCGGGCGGTGCGGATCCCCAAGCACTTGCTGCTCCCGGTCGTGTTGGCCTTTTGTGTGGTCGGCGCCTACAGCCTTTCGAACCGCGTGTTTGATGTTTGGGTGATGCTGGGATTCGGCGCCTTCGGTCTCCTGCTCGAACGGCATAAATTCCCTCTCGCGCCCTTTGTGATCGGTTTCGTGCTCGGTCCTCTCGCCGAGGAGAATCTCACGATGGGATTGATGGGCTCCCAAGGAAACTTCCAACCGCTGCTCACGAGACCGCTCTCATTGCTGTTTCTCGGGATCGCCACATTGGTCGTAGTCCTGCCGTCACTGCGGCGTAAAAAATCCGGCCAAACTCCCGCGAAAGGCTCAGCGTGAATTTCGAGCTCAATTCAAAACTCACCACTCCCCTCGCCATGGCGGCCCTGATCGTGCTGGGCGTGTGGCAGTGGAAGGCCATTCGTGGCAATTCCAGCGAGGAAGCCTACCCGGCCCGCCCCATCGAAATCGTGGTGCCGTATTCGGCCGGCGGGGGCACCGATACCTTGGCCCGACTGGTCCAACGCGCCATCAAACGCGAAAACCTCTTGGACGTTCCCCTCGTGGTCGTAAATCAACCCGGCGGCAGCGGCACGATCGGTGCCCGGGAAGTAATGCGTTCGCCAGCAGATGGTTATCGAATCCTCTGCCTCGACGAAGGCATGATCACTTCGAAACTGTCGCGGATGGTTCCCTTCGGACCGGAGGAATTCATCCCCATCGCGCAATCCACCCAGAATACGACCGTGATCGTGGTACGCGCCGATGCCCCCTACGAAAACCTGGCCGACCTCGCCGCTGCCGCAATCGAAGAGCCCGGAGTGATTCGATTCGGCGTCCCGTTGGGTACTCCGCCCCACTACTTTGCCCGCCAACTGCAACAGGCGAAGAAAGGTGTGGAGTTTAACATCGTGCAGTCCATGGGCGGACAAAAACGTTACGCGTTTCTCATGGGCGGTCACATCGATGTGACTATTTTCTCACTGGCTGAAGCGTTAGGCTTCAGAGCTCCCGACGGCACTCCGCCCGCGGAACAAATCAAAGCCCTGGGTATCCTCAATGCCGAGCGGCATGCTTCTCTGCCCGACACTCCCACCGCGATCGAATCAGGGTTGAACACGACCGCGGCCAACGCCCTCTACTGGTGGGCGCCCAAAGGCACCCCTCCTGAACGGGTCGCCCTGTTGGCCGACGCCATCGAACAGGCCATGCAGAGTCAGCAATTGCAGGATGAGATGGCGGCATTGTCCATCGATCCACTTTTCCGTCGCGGAGAAGAACTGGAGAATTGGGTAAAAAGTAAGGTCGAGACCATGCGGGCCGTCGCCTTCGAACAGGATGAATCCCTCCCCGGTTTCGCCCGGTATTTGATCGCCCTGTTGGGCCTCCTCGCGGTTGCCATTTGGTGGAGTGAACGATCCGAAGAAAAGGTCTTTACCAACCCAATTCCGGCCCCAGACCGCCAACGGGCCATCTGGGGAGCCGTATTTCTACTCGTCTACGTGGCACTCTTGGCCTGGACCCCGATCGCCTTTGCCGTCGCCACCGCGGCGATGGTCGTAGGCATGGGCTGCACCATGGCCAGCTGGTCGCTTAATCGAGCTTCTTTGCTCCTGGGATTGGGCACGATTCTTGGTTGCGGTATCGAAACCGTGTTCCGCACCTGGCTGCAACTCGGCCTGCCGTAGTTCCCTCTGAAGGGGTCAAACGCTTAATATCAACATTGATGTTGATATTAAGCGTTTGCCCCCTTCTCCCGTAGTTCCCGCCGCAGAGTTCCGGCCTTGCTTTGCCCCGCGCGGATAGGCACGTTCTGCCTTTTCACACTCGCCAAAGCCGTCTCCGGACATGAACCAGAACATCCGCAACATCGCCATTATCGCCCACGTCGACCACGGGAAGACCACCCTCGTCGACACTCTCCTCCAGCAAGGTGGAGCCTTCCGAGCCAACCAACAGGTCGAGGATCGCGCCATGGATTCCATGGACCTCGAAAAGGAAAAGGGCATCACCATCAAGGCGAAGAACACCTCCGTCCATTGGCAGGACAAGATCGTCAACATCGTCGACACCCCCGGTCACGCCGACTTCGGCGGCGAAGTTGAGCGCGCCCTCCGGATGGTCGACGGCGTGCTGCTCTTGGTCGACGCTTACGACGGACCTCAGGCTCAAACCCGCTTCGTGCTGCGCAAGGCGCTCTCCCTCGGCCTCAAGGTCATCATCGTACTCAACAAGATCGACCGCGAAAACGCCGATCCCAAGGCCATGTACGAGAAGGTGCTGGAACTCCTCCTCGAGCTCAATGCCACGGAAGAGCAATTCGACGCCCCCGTCCTCTTCGGTTCAGGCCGCGATGGCTACATGGTGCGCAATCTGGAAGACGAGCACAAGGACCTCACTCCCCTGTTCAACGCGATCCTCGAACATGTCCCGCCGCCCTTCGCCCGCCCCAACCAACCGTTCCACATGCTGGTTTCCAATGTGGATTGGAGTGACTACGTCGGTCGGATCGCCATCGGCAAGATTCTCGGCGGTGAAGTAAAAATCGGCGACACGGTTCATGTGATCCCCCACGGCGGCGACAAACGTCTCCGCGGTAAGATCACCAAGGTCTTTGAATACTCGGGATTGGGCACGCAAGAGACCTCCAACGCCGTCGCCGGCAACATTGTGGGACTCTCCGGCTTCGAGGAAATTGATATCGGCGACACGTTGACCGCCGATCCGGAAGGCCACGCCTTGCCGTTCACGGATGTGGATCCCCCTACTTTGGAAATGCAGCTCGCCGTCAATGATGGCCCGTTGGTGGGACAAGACGGTAAGTTCGTCACCTCTCGCCAACTGCGCGAACGTCTTTATCGCGAGGTAAAAACCAATATCTCCATTTCCGTCGAGGACGCCGAGGTCGGGGGTGCCTTCAACGTCAAGGCTCGGGGCGCCATGCAAATTGCGGTGCTCGTTGAAACGATGCGCCGCGAGGGATTCGAACTCCTCGTATCCCGTCCTCACGTCATCACCAAGGAAGTCGACGGCCAAAAACTGGAGCCTTACGAAACCGTCTGGATCGAAGTGCCCGACGACAATGTCGGGGCAATCATGCAGACTCTGGCGAACCGCAAAGGCCAGATGACCAACATGGAAAAGCTCAATGCGACCACCATGATTGAGGCCACCATCACCACCCGTGGACTGATCGGCATGGAAGTCGATTTGGTCAACGCCACCAGCGGTCACGGTGTGATGTCCCATCTGTTTAAGGAATACGGTCCTTGGGCCGGCGAACTCAGCACCCGCATCACCGGCACCATCATCGCCACCGAAGCCGGGGAAACCCGGGCCTACGCGCTCGAGACCATCCAGGAACGCGGCAAATTGTTCGTGGGGGCGGGTGAAATCGTCTACGAAGGCATGATCGTGGGTGAGAATCCCCGTAACGAGGACATCTCCGTAAATGCCGTTAAAGCGAAACAGCTGACCAATTTCCGTTCCCAAGGTGACGGCAAAGGCATTCAACTCACGCCCGCCGTGAAGATGTCCCTCGAACGCTGTATCGAATACATCGCGGACGATGAATACGTCGAAGTCACCCCTTCCGAGCTCCGTCTGCGCAAGCTGATCCTCAACAGCAACGATCGCCGTAAAGCCGAACGGGCCAAAAAAGCCGGAAAGTAAGCAACCGCTTCTGCCTTCCGCACCGGCCATATTGGTCGATGGATTTTCTGGCCTCCGCTGCCTGAGGTTAGCAGGGTCTCACATTTCCCCACGCCCCCATGGAACTTGAGACCGTAATCTA
>CBFHXU010000150.1:0-7619 GCA_965659875.1 uncultured Opitutaceae bacterium | reverse complement strand
ACCCCGCCGGCCACCAGGCTTACACCGCCTTCAATATGGGCCTGGAGGAAAACAATCTCAATATCGGCGCCATGCTCTCGCAGGCAGGATACCGCACCGGTTTTGTCGGCAAATACCACGTCAGCGGAGTCGAAAATCTGCGGACCCCCAAGGACTTTGAAGAACGCGGCCTGCGGTATGTGGGCCGCGATCTCAAAGACACCGCCGCCGCGACCGCCACCTTCACCCACAACGAACTTCAATACCGCAAGATGCTGACCGACCGGGGGTTTGATTGGGTCAAGAACGTCTACTTGGGTAATCTCGATAATCCCTACAATCAACACAACCTGGAGTGGACGATCGAGGCGGCGCTCGAGTTCATCGAGGACAGCACAGGAACCCCCGACGAAGATAAGCCGTTTTATCTACATTTTTGTACCACCCTGACCCACGGCCCGGATGGTTCGTGGAGCCGATCACTGGGTGAACCGCTGGTATCGGGAGCGGGGCGCCTGAAAGCACCGATCGAACCCGAGGGAATGATGACCCGAAAGGATCTTTGGGCGGAGCTGGAGAAAAGAGGATTGGACCCCGAAAAAGGGCATGCCGGGCATTCCTGGGTCGATGCCGGAGTCGGCGCGATCTTCAAGAAACTCAAACAACTCGGAATCGATGACAATACGATCGTCATTTTCACCACGGATCACGGTTCACGCCAAAAAGGTTCCCTCTTCGATGCTGACGGAGCACAGGTCCCGTTCATCGTTCGTTGGCCGGCCCAGATCCCCGGAGGCATCAAGTCTGACGAACTGGTGCAAAGTATTGATATCGTGGCGACCGCCTACGAACTGGCGGATGCACAACTTCCGGAAAACTATGACCTGGACGGTCACAGCTTGACTCCGCTCTTTGCCAACGGAGTGAGCGACTCATGGCGCGACCATGTCTATCTCGAATTGGGATGGGGCAAGGCCATCCGCACCAAGGAATTTAAATACGTCGCCACTCGATACACTCAGGCGCAGGTGGATCAAATTCGTAAAGCGGACATCGCTCAACTCCCGGCTTTGATGTCTCCACTTAACCGTCTGGGTATCGGCACCCGCGGGGCGGTAAACCCCAACTTCTATGCCGAGGATGCGCTGTTCCATATGACCAGCGACGCGACCGAATTGAACAACCTATTCGGTCAGAAAAAATATGAGCAGGTCGTGCGTTCGTTGCGTCAAAAACTAACGGAAAACATCCAAGCCATCGGGCGTCCCTATGGAGAGTTTTTAAGTGGACCCGACACGATCAAGCCGGGCCACGTCAGTGAACAGTTTGAGCTCGTGCGTCAGCTGAAAATTCGCGGCAAAACCGTGATTCTTCCCGACGGAACCGAGGTGGATAATCCTCCTCGGCCCCGGTAGCGTCGCCCGAACAGTGAAAGGATGGTCCGGGCCCTTACCGCGCTACTCCGCCACATAAAGAACGTAAGCCGCGCGCTTGGCGTTGGCGTGCACTTTGGCGGGTACCCGCTTCACTTGAAACCCCACGGACTTTAATCGCGATTCGAACGCCGCGTCCTTTGACGCTGACCAAAAAATCGCGCGACCCTTGGCGCGCAGGACTCGTTTCACCCGGGCGAGACCCGTTTTGGCGTAGAGGTATTGATTGCCGGAGGCGACCATGGCGGCGGGACCGTTATCGAGATCCAACATCATGGCGTCGTAGGTAGCTGGCGGAGCCTTTTGGATGAGTCGCGTCGCGTCCCCCAAGTGCACGTTTACGCGGGGATCATCCAGTGCCGCGCCGTTGAGATCCCGCATAAACTCACGGTTCCAGTCCACGATTTCCGGAATCAATTCGGCGACATCGATCACGGCATCCGGGCGCAGATCAGTCACCACTTGCGCTAACGTGAACCCGAGCCCGAGTCCCCCCACCAAAACACGCGCCGACGGTTTTGTTTTCAGTGATTCCACGCCCAATTCACCCAATAACAGCTCCGAGGCATGCGCCCGGGAATGCATGAGTTCCTGCCCATTGAGACTGATCGCATAAGCGCCGTCCTGTTCACTGAGCACCAGACGGCGGCCTTCTGCCGTGAGCGCTGCGGCGAGCTTAATCCGAGGTTTCAAATCATTTCACTCGGAATCCGAGTAGTCGTATTCGTAGGCGATTGATCCATCCACCCGATGATGGCGCATGGTGAGCTGCTTGCCGTTTTGGGTGGCCGAAATTTCGCCACTCAAGAATCCACCAATAATGGCCAAGTATTGGTGTTCATCCTTGCGGAGATCCAAACTATAACCACCGGCATGTTTGGCCGTGGTCGCTCCCGACGAAAATTCATGCACCCCGGTGCCATCATCAATGCTGTGATACTGCCAGTGGCGATCTCCTGTGATCACGATGACATTATTCTCGGCACAGAATTTTCGAATCTCATCGCCTTCATGGGTCCAGTTTGAATTCGAATGATTGTCCTTCTTATTGTCCCGGTCGGGACCCACCACTGGAGTCGGGGAGAAAAGAATTTTGAAAGGAGCGTCGGACGCCAACACTCCCGCTTTGAACCAGGCCTTCTGCTCAGCGCCCCAGATGGTTTTATCCGGACCATCCGGCATCGTGTTGGCACTGCGGAAATCCCGCCCCTCCACGAGCCAGAACTGCAGATCTTTGCTCCACCGTCGGGTGCGATAGGTTTGTTCTCCCATCGGCGCCTGTTCGCGAAAAATGGAGAGCCCCTTGTCCCAGGTTAAATCGCCCACCCGTCGTTCGGGCCAGGCGTCATTCGTGACGGTGTCATGGTCATCTTTGATGAAAAAACTGGGAACGTGCCGATGAAAGTCCACCACATCGGTCGTGCCATACCAACGGTTCCAATGAAACCGGGCCAACTCCGGCGTGCGCGCATCCACATCGCCACCGGCACTTCGCTTATCGTAATAAACAATGTCACCCAGGTGCACGAAGAACCCCGGATCGAGCGCCCGCATGTGGTTGTAGATTTGCAAGCCGGCCGTGCCCTTGTCGCGGGTGATCCAACTTTGACAAGTTGAGATCACAAAACGCAGATCCTCGCTCGTTTCCGAGCCCGGCGCCGTGCGAAACGTTCCCGTGATTGATTGCCCTTTCTCGCCGCCGGGGGATCGGCTTTCGATTTCAAGAGCGTGGTTCTGGTCCGCCTGTAATCCAACCAGCTCCACTTGTCGCGTAAAGTCACGCGACGGATCCACGGACAGCCAATGCGTCTGCCGCTTGGAACCGGGTTGATCGCTGGGCCACCAGCTCAATCGCACGGCGCCCGCGGTTCCCATCAAGCTTCCCGCCATATCCGCGATATCCGCTCCGGCGGGGAATTGTTTCTCACCCAGTTTGCCCACATCAAAATCTCGGTCCGCCGTGCCGATCCAAGGCAAGCCGTCCCACTTTGGTTGCGCCTGCTCCGTCAATCGGAGCCAAACAATCGTCGAATCCGCCGTCGTTTCACCAATCTTGATACCGTTGCCGAAATAGGGCTGAGCATGCGCTAGGGCGAATGGGAGTAGCAAAAGCGGCAGAAACCGAAGGAGGGAGAAGTTCATACGCGAGAATCGGGGTGCAAAAACAAAGATCGAATAGACATCAAAATACAGCCATCCCTAAATCGTTTCCGCCCCACCTCATATTGGCCCGTTAAATTTCGTGGCTTCTTGCGGTAAAGAGTAAGCGAACAACTTCGTCTCCGATTCAAATGCCCCGACTCCTGAATTTATTCCGATTAAGCTTCTGCCTGCTGACCTCAGTCGTGACCTCGCTCAATGCGACCCCGCCCAACGTCATCCTCATCATGACGGACGATCAAGGATACGGAGATTTTGGCGTCCACGGAAATAATCTCATCAACACCCCGCATCTCGATCAACTGGCCCGGGAAAGTGCCAGCATGAGCGATTTCTACGTGAGTCCGGTCTGCTCCCCGACGCGTGCCAATTTGATGACCGGCCGCTACAACTACCGCACGGGCGTGGTCGATACCTTCAAGGGCCGTTCGATGATGCATTCCACGGAGACTACCATTGCGGAGGTGTTGGCCGACGCAGGCTACGCCACGGGGATTTTCGGGAAGTGGCACCTCGGCGATAACTATCCCCTGCGGGCCAGCGATCAGGGGTTTCAAGAGACTTACCTCCATCGCGGTGGCGGGTTGGGACAACCGTCCGAACCCATCGAGAACAAACGTCGCTATACGAACCCAGTCCTTTTCCACAACAACCAACAGATTGAGACCCGAGGATATTGCACCGACCTCTTTTTCGAAGCGGCAGCCCGATTCATGAACCAAGCGGTGGATCAAGAGAAACCGTTCTTCATTTACATTGCGACCAACGCTCCCCACAGTCCGTTCCACGACGTGCCGGAGGCTCTTTATCAAAAATACCGGGAGATGGATCTGTCTCCCATCATGCGGGACAAGACCGGCGACCAAGACACCGTCGCCCGCATCTTCGCCATGATTGAAAACGTCGATACCAACATTGGTTTCCTCCTGGACCAATTGGACCGACGCGACATCGCTCGCGATACCATCGTCATCTACCTCAATGATAATGGTCCCAACGGGGATCGCTTCACGGGGCCGTTCCGCGGTCAAAAAAACCGCGTCTTCGAAGGCGGGATTCGTTCTCCGCTCTGGGTGCGTTGGCCCGCGCACTTGGACGCTGGCACAACCAGCGATCGGGTGGCTGCTCACTACGATATCATGCCCACGATCCTGGACGCCACCGGTGTCTCAAAGCCGAGGGAACTTGAACTGGACGGACGCAGTCTGTTGCCCTTACTCGAAGGAAAATCACCAGCCTGGCTCGATCGCGATATCATCGTTCAGGCGCACCGCGGTGACGCGCCCATTCCCGAGCACAACTTCGCTATGCGGAGCCAAAACTGGAAACTCCTGCGTCACTCCGGATTTCAAAACGAACAGCCCGATCCCGCAGTGGCATTCGAGCTTTATGACATGACGGTGGATCAATCGGAGACCCACAATCTCGTCCAAGAGCGGCCCGAAGTCGTATCGGCAATGCGTCAACGCTACCAAGCCTGGTTTGCCGATGTTTCATCTACTCGCTCGAACAACTACGCGCCGCCCCGGATGCATCTGGGCGCGGATCACGACGCACTTCTTACCCTCAGTTCCCAGAACCGCCGCGCCGTCGGCGAGGACTACGAATGGCACATCGCGATCGATTCACCGGGTGACTACCAAATCGAACTAGAGTGGGCTGAACCCGGATCCGCCAAAGAGATCGTGTTTTCAATCGGCGATCAGCAGGTGGTCGCCAACATTCTCCCAGGCGCAACCCACCATCGGATCGATGCACTTTCGCTCCTGGTGGGCCCCCACAATCTCAAAATGTCGGTCACCCCCAACAAACGAAACGATCCACCCTACTTCGTAAAAATCCGGAAACTGTAATTCCATCACCTCATGGTCCACTCCACCGCCTCCCTCTTTCGCCTCCTTGCTCTTGCCAGCGGCTTGCTCGTCGCTGCTGCGCCATTGCAGGCGGAGTCCCCCGAACAGCCCAACATCGTCGTGATCATCACGGATGACCAAGGCTACGCGGACTTCAGCTACAACCCCCATCACAGCGAGGAAGTCTCCACCCCGCACATGGATGCGCTGGCTCGGGAGGGGGTATATTTCTCCCAAGGGTATACCACCGGCCCGGTTTGTTCTCCCACACGTGCCGGCCTCATGTTGGGGCGCTACCAACAGCGTGTAGGTATCTATTCCGCCGGAGATGGCGGCAACGGGTTCGATCCTAATCTCAAAATCTTCCCCGGGTTTCTTCCCGACGACTATCGTAGCATGGCAATCGGCAAATGGCATCTGGGTCTCGATAACGACTACCCCGAGCTCAAGTGGCATGCGGTAAGCCGCGGTTTTGACGAGGCCTACAAATTCATGGGACGCGGCGCTCACGACTACTTCAAGCTCACCGGAATCAAAGGCGATTACGCCCCCATCTACCGGAACAAACGCCGCATCGAAGAAACCGAATACGAAGGTTACCTCACCACCCGCTTGAGCGAAGAAGCCGTCTCATTCATCGACCGTCAAAAGGACTCTCCTTTCTTCCTGTATCTCGCCTACAACGCCGTGCACACCCCGGCTCAAGCTCCGCAGGAAGACATCGATCGCTACCGGGCCAAGTATCCCCACCTGACGGAAACCCGTGCCATCCTCTTGGCCATGCTCGAGCATCTCGACGACGGCGTCGGCGCCGTGGTCAACAAACTCAAGGAAGAGGAAATCTGGGACAACACGCTCTTGTTTTTCCTAACCGACAATGGCGGTGCCGCCGCTATGGATGCCGACAACGGGCACCTGCGCGATTTTAAACAAACCCTCTACGAAGGCGGCATCCGCACCCCCTTCATCGTGAGCTGGCCGGATCGTTTTCAGGGTAGTCGTGTCATCGATACTCCCATCAGTTCATTCGACATTTTACCGACTGTGGTGGACGCCCTCGAGATCGATGCCCCCGAGGTCGAACACTTCGACGGTAAGAGCCTGCTTCCTCTCATCAGCGGCGAAAACAAGACTCACCATGATGTCATGTTCTGGGACGCCGGTGAAATGAATCGCGGCTGGGCGGTGCGCCAAGGCGACTGGAAACTAAAAGTGACGAGGAAAGGCACAGAGCTCTTCAACCTCTGGCAGGATCCGTCCGAAAAACTCAACGTCGCCGACGACCGTCCGGCCATCGTGCAATCCCTTGAGAAACGCTACCAAGACTGGCGGTCCGAACTGCCCGAGCCCGGAAACTAGTAAAGACGATCTTACTCACTCGGGTATAAAGATTACCTGCCTCAGGCTAGCGCAAAAATTCTCAACTACTCACGGCCGGTTAATGGCGCCTATAGGCGCACCACGATTGTCCGTTTTTTCTGACTGAGCTCTTTGCGCCTTTTTGTGGCTAAAAAAACAACGCCTGTTTGGCACCCGTGGATTATGTTGATCACGGCCGATTTTACTCACGGCGCAGGTTCTGCAAGTAAGCCCAGATCGCTTCGAATTAGGCCCCGGCCCCTCGACTACAGCAGACCTTCGCCGTATTCCCAGCCTTTGCGCACGGGCTCCTTGATATATTGATTCAAACTGGGGTCCTTGAAATCCATCGTCTCAGGTTGGTATTCGACCACCTTGCCCGATCGGTTCGCAATCGTGCCCAGTAAAACCGTTTCGGTCAACGGCACCGCGTAGTCAAAGTTAGATCCACACTTCTCAACCTCGCCCTTCAAAGCGGCGATAATCTCTTCCACTGGGTCGCCAACTGCCCGAGGCAAGGTCTTCGGCGGCAATCCGCCGCGTCGAATATCCTCCCAATTCATGACCAATTTGGGACTGGTCGGACGCATCCCCGGAGAGTGTAAAGTATTTTGATCGCCGACCAACAGACATCCCCCTCTCAACACATAACCGGGGTCGTTCACATTCTTGAGTGATGCCGGCAACTGCGGCAGGTTCCCGCCCTCATACCAATAGACGGTCACGGGTGGTTTACCGGGACGCGCCGGAAATTCATAGATGTAGGTGGTGGCGTCTTCTTTGGATTCGTTGCCGTCGAATTCCCGCCGAAAATTCAACGAATTATCCACTTTGA
>CBFHXU010000149.1:0-7666 GCA_965659875.1 uncultured Opitutaceae bacterium | reverse complement strand
TTCGGACTGCGTCGATAGATGGCATTGTCGGGCTTTACGCGCCAGATGACGGTTGATGCAGAACACTTCTAAACAAACTGAATGGCGCGCTCGGCGAGCACGCCCTACCTCAACATTCCCTGCTAGTAGGTAGGGCTGTTTCGCCGAAACTGCCGTTTCATTTAGGATTCCCCTAGGAGGAGAGGAGAGCCGTTTTACGAATCGAAATTAGTTCGGCGGATACCTCCATACACCTCCAACCATTAGATGACTATTAACGACCTACTGTTCTGCACCACTTGGCAACTCAGGCGTTCTGCATTATATGTCACCTCGCCCTTTATGCCCGACAATTTGGCACCTGGTTCTCGAATTTACGCCTTGCTCCAGTCGAGCATACGTTGGATCGGGGTCAGCGCCGCCGTGCGCACGGCTTCGTCCATTTCGATCTCCGGACTTAACGTCTTCAAGGCATCGCGCACCTTCTCGATCGTGTTCATTTTCATGAAACGACAATCGTTGCAGGCACAGGTATTGGTGGGGCCGGCGATGAACGTTTTTTCGGGCACGTCTTTGGCGAGTCGATGCAGCATGCCGCTCTCCGTCACCACGATGATCTGTTGGGCCGACGATTCGCGGGCAAACTTGACCATGAGTTCGGTCGAGCAAACTTCGTCGGCGATGTCGCGGACGGCTTGCACGCACTCAGGGTGAGCCACGACGGGGGCATCGGGAAATTGTAGTCGAATCTTTTCGATGGCTTCCGTGGTGAAGAGCACGTGGGCGTAACAACTGCCCGGCCACAATTGCATTGATCGGCCGGTTTGCTGGCTGACCCATTGGCCGAGATTCTGGTCGGGCACAAAGAGGATCTCCCGGTCGGCGGGAACGTGATCGACGATCTTCTTGGCGTTGCCACTGGTGCAGATGACATCGCTCAACGCTTTCACCCCGGCGGAGCAATTGATGTAGGCGACCACATAAACTTCGGGGTGAGCTTCCTTGTAAGCGGCCAGGCGGTCGGCGGGACAGGAGTCGGAAAGCGAACACCCTGCATCCATGTCGGGCAGCAATACGGTGCGACCCGGGTTCACAATCTTGGCCGTCTCGGCCATGAAGTGGACGCCGCAAAACAATATCACGTCGGCCTCGGCGGCTTGGGCCTGATAGGAAAGCCCGAGCGAGTCGCCCACGTAATCGGCGATTTGTTGAATGGCCTCGTTCTGGTAATTGTGCGCCAGAATCACGGCGTTGCGCTCTTTCTTGAGCGTCAGAATTTCTTCCTGAATGGCGGTCAGTTCGGGGGCGGCCGAACGAGGCGAGACAATCAAGGGTTCGTAGTCGAGGATGGCAGGCATGGTCGAAAAATAGTCGAAGGGCTCAGTTCTTTTTCAGCGTTTCGATGATGTCGCTGAATTCCGGGTATTTCCGGAGAGTGGACAGGTCGGGATCATTCTCCATCCAGTCATAGTCGGCATAGCCCAAATCGATGGCGTGGCGGAGCACCTTCATCGCATCACGAGCGCGGTCGCTCAGCGCGAGGGAGCAGGCGAGATTATAATGGGCGGTGGAATCTTCGGGGCAGAGCCGCACCATCTTGCGATCCATTTTGAGGCCATCGGCGACACGTCCGGTCTTGGTGTAGAGTCCGCCTAAAATGGCGACCACATCTACGTAGTGCGGGTCTCGTTTGAGGATGGATTCGAAGAATCCGATTTCCCAAGTGGGATCTTCTTTGCGGGACATGACCGTGATCCTTAGGCGGAGTACCGCTCACAGACGCCAGTTTCGCGCAGTTTGTTACAGCGCGACGAGACCTGCAGGCGTTGAGACACCGCGCGTTGGTCGACCTTGGAGGCGACGGAGTTGCCATACCATTCCATGAAAGGCGCTTCGATTTCAAAAATATGGTCGCAGTCCAAACAAATCACCTGCGCCACCTCGGTGCCGCCCTCCACGTTGGGCAGGTAGTATTTAAGATTCTTGCCGATATCGATTTCGCGCAGGAGAGCGCTTTCCACCATGATTGGCAGGGTGCGGTAGACCGTGGCCCGGGAAACAGAATCGTCGATGGCGCGGGCGAAATCCAAGAGGTCTTCGGCCGTGTAGTGCTCGGACTGACCAAAAGCGGCCTCAAAAATTGCGAGACGCTGGTTGGTGACGCGGAGTCCCTTGGTGCCCAGGTAGGATTTGAATTTTTCGCGCGCGGCGTCGTTGCTCACAGAGATGATTTCGGTGGGAGCGGCCCAGAGTGTCAACCGTTCGGTCTGAGGGGGGCATCTGGGGAAGGGGGCAGGTCTTGGACGGGGTCGGGTCGTGACTAAATTGCTGTGCAATGCGTCTACGACCCGACCCCGACGGTCAGTTCATGGCTAACCGCTGCAGCAGTGGATGGGGCTAGCCACTTGTTACTTGATACCTGCCACTTGTTACTTCGGGGGCCGTAGCATCGGCCGCCGTTCATTGACGTCAGCCGCGACACTACTCAAAACAGGGGCTTGAAGATCGTCGGAGTGCATCCCCTCGCTGGATTCGATAAACTGCTGCATTATAAAGCGCCGCCGGGCATGGCGGATCAGGTGCGACTCGGCTCCTTGGTGCGCATTCCGATCGGGCGACGATTCATTCTCGGGATTGTGGGAGTTGAGGGGGCACCGGACGATTTTCCGGTGGATCGCCTCAAAAACCTCGCCGAAGTCGTATACGATTTTGTGGCGCTGCCCCCTGATCTGTTGGCCTTGGCCAAGTGGATGGCGGTGTATTACGCGGCACCGCTCGATGGAATTATTGAGACCATGCTGCCGGGAGCGGTGCGCCGCGCGGCGGGTTTGAAGCAGGAGAAACTGTTGGTGGTGGCGGAAAAGCTGTCCGACGAGGATTTGGCGAAGCTCGCCAAACGGGCGCCCCAGCAAGCGAAGCTCTACCAATTTCTGGTCGGTCAATTCAAACCCGTGGGCAAAAGCCTGGTGCTCAAACGACTCGGCGTGGGCGCCTCTTCAGCTTCATCGCTGGTCAAGCGAGGCGTGCTCCGTGAAGAAAGCCAACGCGTGAAACGCATCGCCTATGCGGATGATTTCGCTTCGGGCGAATTGGTTGCCGCCTTACCGCACAAACTGAATGACGAACAGGCCGCGGCGTTCGCGGCACTCCAGACCGAGGTCAGCCAGCCCAAGTTTGGGGTCACCTTGCTGCAAGGCGTGACAGGATCGGGTAAGACCGAGGTTTACCTGCGGGCCATTCATGAGGCGCTCGATGCCGGCGGTGGCGTCGTGTTTCTCGTGCCGGAGGTCGCCTTGACCCCGCAGACGGTCGCCCGTTTGCGCAGTCGGTTGGAGGCGATCGCACCCGGTAACGCGGCGGTGGTTTGGCACAGTCATTTGAGCGAGGGTGAGCGCGTGGACGGCTGGCACGAATTGGCGACCGGCGCAGCGCGCATTGTGGTGGGTGCCCGTTCTGCGGTCTTCGCGCCGGTGCAGAATCTGCGATTGATCGTGGTCGATGAGGAACACGAACCCGCTTACAAGCAGGACGAGACACCCCGCTATCATGGTCGGGATGTCGCCGTCATGCGGGCAAAACTGAATAACGCCCACTGTTTACTCGGGTCCGCGACACCCTCGTTGGAAACCTATGCCAATGCCCAGGCCGGTCGCTATGGCCACCTCAACATGCGGCACCGCATCGATGATCGCCAGCTGCCCTATATCGACGTGGTCGATATGCGGGTCGAGATCATGCGGTCGCGGGGCTTGACGACGCTTTCTCAGAAATTGGTGTCCGAAATGCGCGACCGCTTGGATAAGCGCGAACAGACGATCTTGTTTCTGAACCGCCGGGGATATTCGTCCTCGATGATGTGTCGCAGCTGCGGACACGTGGAGGAGTGTCCGCACTGTAGTATCACGATGACTTACCACCGCTCCGACGAATCGTTGCGGTGCCATCTGTGTGGTCACGAACGCGGAGCGCCGGTGCGTTGTCCGGAGTGTGAGGCGCCGGATATTCGGTGGAAAGGGTCGGGGACTCAGCGGGTCGAAGAGGCCGTGCGGCGAGTGATGCCCCGGGCGCGGATTGAACGGATGGACGCCGATACGATGGGTAAAAAGAATCGTTTCCGCCAGGTGTTGTCCGAATTCCGCGCGGGTAAGATCGATGTGCTCGTCGGCACCCAGATGATCGGCAAGGGCCTCGATTTTCCGAATGTGACTTTGGTGGGTTTGGTCGATGCGGATCTTTCGATGCACATGCCCGACTTCCGAGCCCACGAACGGACTTTCCAATTGCTGGTGCAGGTGGCCGGCCGGGCGGGACGGGGCGATCGCGCCGGGGTGGTGGTGGTGCAGACCTTCACGCCCCAGGCCGAGGCGATTCAATTTTCACGACAGGCGGATTTTGATGGATTCGCGGAGGCTGAGCTGAAGTCGCGCAAAGATTTCCGGTATCCACCTTATCGGCACCTCATTCATCACTCCTTTCGGGGTCCGAATCCGGAAAAACTGCAGTTCTTTGCGGAGCAGTGGGCCAGGCAGGTTGAGAAGACGTTTGGAGATCGGATCGAAGTGCGCGGGCCATCGCCGTCTCCGATTGAGAAGGTGAAGGATCATTACCGCTATCAGGTTTGGTATTTTACCAATGGCGTCACGCGCATCATCGGCGATCTCAACACGCTGCGCCGCGATTTCGCGTGGCCAGACGATATGATTCAAGTGCTCGATGTAGATCCGGTGAGTCTAGGCTGATGGGGTCGCTTTAATTACAGAAGGCCGCGAAGGGCTGACGCACCGTTTTGCCATCTGACTGCGGACGACACGGAGTCTTGTGCGCCTTCGGTGCGTCGTCCCTCCTCAAGGATGGAAAATGGGAGGGACCAGCTCCGTCTGGTCCGCACTGCCTCACTCGCACCAACGCAGGATCCCGCGGCGATCAGGCTGAAACCCCGAGCTCACTGAGCCCGGAGCGTTTGGTTACAGAGTCTGAAATTCAGTCGGACGGCTTTGCTGATCCCACGAATCTGGTGTTTGGCCTCGAGACTCGCCGGGGAAAAGACGGACCAAATGTTATTACTCCTAGGCTTGCCGTGACCTCTTGCTTTACAATGGTCGTGGTTTCGCTCCGAAATCCCCCTCATTATTCCTATGTCCGAAGCCCCTACTCAAAATACGGAAGATGCCTTGCTCGAAGAGGCTCAAAATTGCGGCACGATGCGCCGTTTTGCCATTTTCTCCAAACTTTCCGGTCCCGGTTGGTTACAAGGAGCGGTCACCCTCGGCGGTGGCAGCTTGGCAGGTGCGCTCTTTCTCGGCGTTTTGGCCGGACCACATCTGTTGTGGCTGCAGCCTTTGGCGGTCATTTGCGGCATCATCCTTCTCGGCGCAATCGGTTATGTTACGCTCTCCACCGAGCGCCAACCGGTGGACACGATCAGTCAACATGTGAGCCCGGTATTGGCCGTCGCCTGGATCTTGGGTACAATCGTGGCGAATCTCGTTTTTGGCGTTCCGCAGTTCTCTTTGGCGACGGCGACCGTGATGCAAAATCTGGTCCCCAGTCTTAATGGGAGTGCCGTTGCTCCATGGGTGATCGGGGTGATTCTCGCCGTGGTGGGTTTTATTGTCGTGAAACAATACGAGTCCGGGGGACGCGGAGTGCGCACATTTGAATTCGTGCTTAAGATTCTTGTCGGGGTGGTGGTCGTTTCATTCCTCGCGGTGGCAGTGATGATTATTGGCAGTGGCCAACTCAACATCGGCAGTGTGTTGGCGGGGTTTGTGCCTTCGTTCTCGCAGTTCACGGAACCGACCGCGCCACTCGCTCAGGCCGCGGCGGCGACCGGAGCCAACGAAGACATTTGGCGCGGCATTATCGCCGACCAACAACGTGATCGCATGCTGGCTGCAGCCGGTGCGGCCGTCGGTATCAACATGACCTTCCTCCTGCCGTTCACGTTGTTGCGTCGCGGTTGGACGCGTCGTCATCGTGGTCTGGCGATCTTCGACCTCTCGTTGGGTTTGTTCGTTCCCTTTTTAGTCGCGACCACCTGTTTGGTTATCGCGGCGGGCAACCAGTTCTACAATCGAACCGATGACGTGATTGCCAAGGATGGCACCATCATCGCCAACATGGCGGGTTCCTACAACGCCTCAGCCGACAAGTTTCTGGGCATTCAAGGTTCCTCCGCTTTTACGGCTGCCGAAACCCCGGAAGCCAAAGCAATGGTGAGAGCCGCGCTCCCGGAGAGTGATCGTCGACTCGCTGCCATGCTGGCTTCCCGTGATGCGGGTCAGTTGGCCCGCACCCTCCAGCCTTTGCTGGGCAAGACCGGGGCTAATTTGATTTTCGGTGTAGGCGTTTTCGCCATGGCGGTTTCCACCATCATTATGATGGGCCTCATGAATGCGGCGGCCGTCGGGGCACTGTTACGTAAGTTTAATGACCGAAAAGTGTTTCTCATTGGCGCGAGTATGCCGCTGATCCTGGGAATATTCGCCCCGGTGATTTGGACGGGGGCTTCCCGGGCGGCGCTGGCGATTCCGGCGTCGGTGACGGCGGTCACGCTCGGTCCCATCGCTTATTTTACCTTCCTTCTTTTGATGAACAGCAAAGGCGCCTTGGGTGAGCATCAGCCCAAGGGCGGATCGCGCTGGTTGTGGAACGGGTTGATGGCCTTCGCCACCACGTTGGCTACTTTGGCCAGTGTCTGGGCGTTGAACAGCAAAGGACTGCCAGGGCAGATCGGCCTGGTGGGTCTCGTGCTTCTCGCCGTATTCGGTATCGCCGGATTCTTCAAACGTCGCTCCGCCTCTTAGTCGTGCCTCCCGGGAGGGACCGGCTCTGTCCGGTCCGCGGAGGAGTGGAGTGGCGGTTGATGTGCGAAGGCGGATTTATAGAGATTCGCTGGGACGGCGCGTTGGATCTGCGGCTGGCAGGGTGCGGACGACACGGAGGTTCCGCCGTCTCTGAAGCTTTGGCGAGACAGGCCATCCTTACCTTGCGTAATTGAAAAACGCCTACGGAACCAGATACACTTCGACCAGGGCGACTCCCGTGGCGTCGGTCGCGCTCTCCAGGATCACGGTGTAGGTGCCGGGGTCTAGGACACGCAGCATGGCGGCGTCTTTGCTGCCTTCGCTAAAGGCGAAGGCTCCGGCGGTTTGGGCGGCGCCGATACTCAGTGAGCTTTGATCGTCCGCTTGCCAGTCGTCGTTGGTGGCAACCGTTTCGCTGCCGCCGCCCGGCAATTGTCGCACCAGGGTGATCTTGGGATCGGCGAGTGCATCAGTTACCCCGAAAGTACTGAGAGCGGGTCCGGCCCCGCGCACCAACACAGAGACGGCGCGGGGTGAATCGATCACGAATCCCGCGATGGCGACTTCGTCGCCGTTGCCGACAGCGGTGCGGGTAGAGAGGTTGACGAGGTCTCGGTTGTAGACTTCGGCCAGAATAATGCCGTTGGTTGCGGACGCTCCGCTCGTGGCGAACGTATAAGCTCCCGCGGCCAGCGTGCTGACCATCGCGGCGTCGCGACTGTTTTCACCTAGGGCGAAGGCGCCCAATCGGGTACTGGCGTCGCGGATCGCGGCCGCGTCGGTTTGCCAATCCTCATTGGAGGCCATGGGGTCGGTCGCGCCCGCGGCATAAAGTTTGATGTTGGGGTCGGGCTCAAATCCGGTGACGCCAAAATTGCCGA
>CBFHXU010000148.1:0-7699 GCA_965659875.1 uncultured Opitutaceae bacterium | reverse complement strand
GAGGAGGTGAATGTTTACGGAGAAATCGTTACGCCGATTCTCGGCGCCCAGTGTGTCGCTTGTCATGGCCCGGCCAAACAGAACGGTCGTCTGCGACTGGATTCATTTACGGCGATTGCCGCCGGGGGAGAACACGGTCGGGTGCTCATTCCGGGGGATGTTGAACGCTCGACTCTCTTATCGGTATTACGGCTGCCCCTCAACAATCACGACCATATGCCTCCGCCGAATCGTCCGCAGATCGCGGACCCGGAATTGATCGCGCTTGAATACTGGGTCAGTAGCGGGGGTGAAGAGGATCAGGTATTTTCTCTCGCGAATCCTCCCGCCGAATTGGCCGTCTTGCTCGAGCCGGGGTATCGCCTGTTGGAGGATCCGAATGCGGTGGCAGCGCGTGAAGCACGTGAAGCGGCGGATGCCAATCGACGCGCCGAGAATCGGGCCCGTCTTTCGGTCGAACTGGTGAAATTGCCGGAGCATATGCGGCTGGGATTCTCGTTCGAGGATCTGGAATCGGATCGATTGCATTTCTCCCCCGCGACGCATCGCCACCTGCTGACGATTGATGATCTCGAATCGTTGTTATCTTTGTTGCAGGATTCGGTAGAGGTGGATTTGTCGGGACTGCCGGTCAGCGAAAACCTGCTTCGGGGCATCGCTGCTTCGGAGCAAGTGAGCGAAATCGATTTCAGCGAAACCGACGTGGGCAACGAGGTGTTTGAGCTTTTGGCCGGTATGCCAGCGCTCGAACGACTCAATATTTTTGGGACGCGAATTGACGCGTCCGCTCAAATTCCCGCCGGAGGTCTCGCGAATCTGAAGCAACTTTTCGTCGCCCAAACGAATGCCGATGTGGCCGCGCTAAAAACCGCATTACCCCACGTAGAAATCATCGGTGATCTCGCCCTGCCACCACCTGAGGTGGACGAGCCGGTAGAAGAAGAAAAGGACGACTGATTAACTTTCCGGCGGCAAAGTAACCAATATGGTTAAAAACTCGGTGGCGCTACGAACCCCTGAGTTCGCGATTTGAGACGGAGTTTTCCGCCGGCGAAATCGGGGGCACCTGTATTCCATATCGATGGAGATAACGGCCAAGGGGCCGGTGGAGCCTTGATATTTGTTACTTGTTATTCGGAACTTCGAGCGTAGCGAGTTCGCGATCTTTTTCGGTTTTGAGGCGGAGTTGACCGCAGGCGGCGTCGATGTCGTGACCTTTTTCGCGACGCAGGGTCGCCGAGACGCGTCCTTCGCGAAGGATTTCGACAAACTTCTGTTGGCGACCGAGGGAAGGACGTTTCCACTCCAGTCCTTCAACCGTGTTGTAGGGAATGAGGTTCACGTGGGCATGCAGATCGCGGGCGATGTCGCGCAATTTTCGCGCCTGATCCAGTGAGTCGTTCACGTCCTCGATGAGAATGAATTCCAAGGTCACCATGCGCCCGTGGCTTTCGTTGAAAGCCTTTACCGCGGGAAGCAACTTAGCCAGGGGGTAGGCCTTGTTGATCGGCATGATCTTGGTGCGCACTTCATCGGTCGCACCGTGCAAGGATATCGCGAGCCGCACCCCGATCGGGTTGTCCGCCAACTTGAGAATGTTTGGCACGAGTCCGCTGGTGGAGAGCGTGATGCGGCGGGCGCCGAATCCCAGTCCCCAATCGGCATTGATGATTTCGAGGGCGGTGGAGATGGCTTCGTAGTTGGCGAGCGGTTCCCCCATGCCCATGACGACAATGTTGTCGAAGGAGGCCAGTTCTTCGCGGGCACGTTCGGTGCGGCCATCTTCGCGATAGCAGACGTGCAGCAATTGGGCGACGATTTCACCGGCACTGAGGTCACGTTTGAGTCCCATCAAACCGGAGGCGCAGAATTTGCAGCCCATGGCGCAACCCACTTGAGTGGAAATGCAGATGGTCTTGCGGGATTGCTCCAGCCCCACGCCTTCTTGTGGCACGCGGATGATCACCGTCTCGATCAAAGCACGATCACCCAACTCGAGGAGGAGCTTGTCCGTTACATCGAGCGACTGTTTGCCGTGCACGAGCGACATGGGGAGCAGTTCGAAGGTTTCCGCCAGCCAGGCGCGCAGGGGTTTCGAAAGGTTCGTCATGTCGTCCCAAGAGCGGGCGCGCTTTTTATAGACCCACTCCATGATCTGTTTGGCGCGGAAAGCGGGTTCACCGCGTTCACGCAGTTTAGCCGTGAGAGACGCGAGAGTCTCTCCGGTTAGCGGAGGGCGAGGGGGCGTGAAGTTTTCCGGCATGACGTGGGGCACTGGATAGGTGAACGCGACGGGAGGAAACCACGAAATGCGCGAAAGGTCCGAAAGCGGGTCTGCCGTTAGGGGACGATTCTTCGGCGTTTTCTTTGCGTGCCTTTCCGGTGAATCGTGGTTTCAACTCATGGGCCTGCCTTAATGAACCTCTTGCATCGCCATATCTTCTGGAGCGTTTTGACCACCTGCTTGGCCTCGGTGGGATTATTCGCGGCGGTTTTGATCCTGGGGAATGTGCTCAAGGACATCATGGGCTACATGCTCGCAGGTCAGATTGAGCCGACGACTTTTTTATATTTGATGGGGCTTTTGGTGCCTTACGTGGCCGCCTATGCGTTGCCCATGGGTATGCTGGCGGGCGTGCTGCTCGTCTTGGGACGGATGTCCGCGCAGCAGGAAATAACGGCGATGCGGGCCGCCGGCCTCAGCCTTTTCTATGTGGCGCGTCCCGTGATCTTACTCGGCGTGTTGGCGACGATCGGCGCGCTGGTGATCAACTTTGAATTCATGCCGCGTGCGCGCACCGCCTACAAAACGATCCTGGCCGATGCGGTTCAGACCAACCCGCTCAGTTTTATTGTGCCGCGAACTTTCGTGCGGGATTTCCCCAACATGGTCGTTTACGTGGAGGAGAAAGACGGCGCGGAGTTGAAGGATATTTGGTTTTGGCGATTGGATGATGAAAATCGTGTGGTCGAATCAGGACGCGCCAAATCGGGTGAAGTGACGTTTGACGAAACTGCAGCTGCGTTGTCCGTGGTGATGCGGGAAGTATCCGCTGAGGCGCGCACGGAGAAAGACCCGGAAGATTTCAGCAAAGTCCGCGGGACCACGACCGTGGGTGAAGTGCCGCTCGTATTTGCAGTGGATGATCTGTTCAGTCAGCAGAAGCGGCGGGTGAAATACAAATCCATGACGCTGACCCAACTCGTGACGGAGCGTGACCGACTCTACGAGGCCGGGGATGAGGTCACCGGCATGAAGGCGTCGCTCGCGATCTCCGAAAAGGCATCTACCGCGGTGGCGGTATTGGCGTTTGCAATCATGGCGGTGCCACTGGGTATTCGTGTCTCTCGCACCGAAACGTCCGCCAACCTCGGTGTCGCGTTGGTTTTGGTGATGGGATACTACTTCCTCACGATCATCGTCTCGTGGCTGGAAGCCAAACCCGACTTGCGACCAGACCTCCTAATGTGGTTGCCGGCCATCCTTTTCATGAGTCTGGGGGTCTGGCTATTTAGCCGCGTGGAGCGGACTTGAGACATTATGACTAAGCCTGAACAACTTGTAGATTATAGCGACGGATTAGACGATCGGTCGTCATGAGGCAGAGCCCCTCACATATTGCCTGGGCAATCAATATTCGATCAAACGGATCAGAATGAATGGGCGGTAACTTTGAAACATACTTGGCGTGGGTCAGTGTAACGGCCAATTCGGAAAACCCTTCATCTACCAATCTTGAAACGTAATTTTCTGGAAGAGTCAGATTCCCTTTTGAAACTTTGATGCCCAGTTCCCAAACTGACACTGGACTGATGAAGATATCGGTATCTCTGTCGCGAAGGATTTCAATGGTTTCTGTTTTCAGAAGATTGGGAAATCCGATCCATCTGACGATCACATTAGAATCGAGTAATAGTTTCATGAGGAATCTTCGGCTACTCGATCCGGTAGTTGAGATTCATGCTCTTCGGGGAAAATTGAACTTTCGTCAAATGATCGGTTTAACTCTTCATCGGGTTCCCAGCAATCCGGTGATTCCCAAACTTGACCGGCGAAAATTCCTGGGGTTCGCGGTTTCTTGGCCGGTTTGTAGGGGATCACCTTGACCATCGGTTTCCCGGCTTTGGCGATGATGATCTCTTCGCCGGCAGCGGCTTCCTCCACCAATCGGGAAAGGTGGGTCTTGGCGGCCTGAATGTTGATTATCTTACCCATGGCAGTAACCAGACCAGACTTGGTCTGGTCTGGCAAGATCAGATACCTGTTCTACCGTTGAGATCCGGCTCCATTGTCACTTACTAAGTGACAATGGAGCTATCGTTGAAGTGGTGAGTTGAGGGCGGTTTAGTTTGCCAGGGCGCGGTTGATGGCGCTGGTGATGCCTTTGATTGAGGCGAGGTCTATGCTGGTGTCGATGCCGGCACCGTAGAGGGCTTGGCCGTCCTCGGGCTTGATTTGAATATAGCTGATCGCTTGGGCACGGGCACCGGTGCCGAGCGAGTGTTCGGCGTAATTTAGGAATTCGAATTGCAGTAAACCAGTCGCCCGGATCGCGGTCACGAATGCGTTGATGGGACCATTGCCGGTGCCGGAGATGGTTTTCTTTTCGCCGTTGATCATGACTTCCGCTTCGCAGGAAACCATGTGGTCCTTTTCAGTGGTGCGGAAGTCCTGGATTTCCAGCGGCGTGCGGCGATCCAAATATTCGTTTTGAAAGGCTTCGTGCAGCTCGTTGGCGGAGAGTTCTTCGCCTTTGGTGTCGGCGATACGATTGACGATGGGACCGAACTCGCGGTGCATGGCTTTAGGCAGGGTGTAGCCGAATTCCTGTTCGAGGATATAAGCCACGCCGCCTTTGCCGGACTGTGAGTTGATACGGATGATTGCCTTGTAGTTGCGGCCGATATCCGCCGGGTCGACGGGAATGTAGAGCACGTCCCAGGGCTGGCCCGGAGTCTGTTTGTCCCAGGATTTTTTGATCGCATCCTGGTGGGAGCCCGAGAACGCCGTGAACACGAGGTCACCGCCGTAGGGCTGGCGGGGAGGCACTTCCATGCGGGTGGTTCGTTCGTAGACCTCGCGAATGTGGTCCATGTCGGAAAAGTCCAACTGCGGGTGGATACCGTGGGTGAAGAGGTTCAAGGCCACCACGACGATGTCCAAATTACCGGTGCGCTCGCCATTGCCGAACAACGTGCCTTCGACCCGGTCGGCGCCGGCCAACAGGGCCAGCTCGGTGGCGGCGATGCCGGTACCGCGATCGTTGTGGGTGTGCAGGGAAACGATGGTCAGATCGCGGCGCGTCAAATTGCGGCCCATCCATTCGATCTGGTCGGCGTGCACGTTGGGCGTGGCGTATTCGACTGTGGCAGGCAGGTTCAGGATGATTTTGTTATCGGCGGAAGGCTGCCAAACATCGGTGACGGCTTCGCAAATCTCCAAAGCGAAATCCAACTCGGTGGACGTGAAGCTCTCGGGCGAATACTCCAACTGCAGGTGGGTGCCCGCGGCGGTGAGATCGTCGACCTTGGTCTTCAGCAACGCGATTGCGTCCGTCGCGATCTTCACGATGGCAGCGCGGTCGGCATTGAAAACGTAGGTGCGTTGGGCCGGGGAGGTGGAGTTGTAGAGGTGGAAGATGACGTTCTTGGCACCGGCGATAGCCTCGCAGGAACGGTTGATCAGATCCTCGCGGCACTGGCACAAGATCTGGATCGAAACGTCCGCAGGGATGCGGTTTTCGTCGATCAGGCGTCGGCAGAAATCGAACTCGATCTGCGAGGCGGAGGGGAATCCCACCTCGATCTGCTTGAAGCCGATGCCGACGAGCATGTCGAAATACTCGAGCTTCTCCTCGACGCTCATGGGTTGGGCGAGGGCTTGATTGCCATCGCGAAGGTCTACGCTGCACCAGATTGGGGCGGCAGTGAGGGTGCGATTGGGCCATTGGCGATCGGTTAAAGCGACCGGCGGAAAGGCGCGGTATTTGACGGAAGGGTCGACTGACATAGGTGAAATTGAGCTAAAGAGGTTGAAACACTTAGTGGTTCGAAGGGAAGGAATAAGCCCAAGCCAACGCAATCGGTTGGTCGGAGCCGCATTTAGATAAGGGGACGCACAATCAGTCCGCACCGGGACCTCTCGGATTGTGCGCCTAGCTAAGTCGAAGCAGCTCGTTTGCGAATGTTCGCATTGACGGGGTTATCGACCTCCGGCGGGGGCGAGTCAAGGGGCACGGCATGTTTTTTGGGGAAAAGTGTAACCGGACGGGGCGCCAGCCGTCTTGTATTTCGTGTATGTATGCTTTTCGCTCCCTCAATGCCGCCCGCTGACGTCGATACCTTCGACCTTCCAGCGTGCCTTGAATTGGTGCGCAAAGGCGACCAGTCCGCATCCCGCGAGCTGGTTGATCACCTCTACCCGCATGTCATTCGCATCGTGCGGTCCCGTTTGCCGCGCCGGGTCTCCGAAGAAGATCTGGCCCAAGATATCTTTTTAAAAATGTTCACCCGACTCGACCAATACCGTGCTGAGATGCCATTCACCCACTGGGTGTCGCGCATCGCGGTGACGACGTGCATTGACCAGTTGCGCAAGCAGCAGCGTCGTCCTGAGTTGCGTTATGCCGACCTGTCGGAAGACGAAGCCAACATGCTCGATGTGGTTACGCAGGATGAATCAGCGGAGCACGCCGGGGAGGCCTTGGCCGCTCGCGAGCTGTTAGGTAAACTCTTAGATCAATTGAAACCCGCCGACCGGATGGTTATTCAGATGGTCGATTTAGAGCAGAAAACACTCGCGGAAGTCGCCGCTGAGACCGGTTGGAACACGACTTTGGTTAAAGTCCGCGCGTTTCGCGCTCGACGTAAGTTACGCACCCTTTTGGAAAAACTAGAAGCCGAGGAATCACAATGAAATCGAATCCATGGAATAAACTTGTTCAACACGCCCAGTCGGCCGACCCCGTCGCCGAAGACGAGCGCGACGTGTCCGCCCCGCTGGGGTTTGCGACTCGAGTCGTGGCCCTAGCCCGCGAGCAGGCTTCAGCCGCTTCGCTGAGTGCATTGCTCGAACGCCGAGGATGGCACGCCTTGGGCATGGCCGGCGCGATCGCCGTCATGAGTGTGGTGATCAATCTACCGGCCGTCGCCGAATCAATCCAACAGGAAGTCTTGGAAGCCGATGATCCGATCACGGCATTGTGGGATCTGTCATGAGCGCCGGAGCGACAGGGAAAGTTTGGTTGGTTTTCGCGGGCGTATTTGTCGCCGGAGCGATTGCCGGTGGCTTGATTGCGCCTCGTCTGACCGGTCATCTGGTCGAACGGGGGCGGGGGCCCACCCAGTTTGCTCCCCGGTTGCTCGAACATCTGGATGAGAGCTTGGAGCTGACCGAGGCGCAGCGGGCTGACATCAGAGTCCATGTTGAAGCGACTTGGGCGAATTTGCATAACTATCGGACGGCAAGTCGTGATGAGATGCGTGCTTTGGAGGTGCTGATTATTTCTGAACTGAACGATATGCAGAAGAACCAGTTCGCCAAAATGCAGGAGAAGCAGCGGAAACGCTGGCAAAGTTTGGGCGAACGCGGTCGCGGGGGTGACGGGCATGTTTGCGGTCCAGACTGTGAAATTCATCCCGAGGGACGCCGGAAAGGACTGCCGTCCCGTCCCCGTCCTCTTATTGAGGAAGGAAAGTA
>CBFHXU010000147.1:0-7821 GCA_965659875.1 uncultured Opitutaceae bacterium | reverse complement strand
CACGAAGCAAAGTTTATCCATACCTCCACTGAGATGGGACGTAACTCGATGATCGAGCGGGGGCATGAACCGGAGAAAATACACGTCATCCGGCGTGGAATGATGAGTTTTCCAGAGTGCCGGGAATTGAGGGAGGATCGATCCACGCTGAGGATTATTTGTATCGCCCGTTTGGTGGCGAAAAAGGGATTTGGCCATCAGCTCAAAATCTATGCCGACCTCAAGGCCAACGAAGTTCCCTTTGAAGTTCGTATCGTAGGGGAAGGACCTGAACGCGCCCGGATTGAGCAACAGATTCAAGCGCTGGGATTACGGAACTGTGTCGACCTGCTCGGACAGTTGGATCAAGCGGAAGTCATGGGTCAGTTACGTTGGGCTGACGTGTTGCTGCATACGGGAATCGTGGCGCAAAGTGGAGACCGCGATGGTTTGCCCAACGTGATTCCGGAAGCGATGATCGCTGGGGTTTTGGTATTCACCTCACCACATGCGGCTACCACTGAGGCGATAACCGATGGCGAGACAGGGTGGGTATTGTCGGTGGAAGAGACCGAGCAATGGTCCCAGACGCTTGCATCAGTAAGAGGCCATGATCCCCAGCTGGATTCAATTCGGCAAGCGGCTCGCCAATGGGCGGAGGACAACTATAATGGGGAGAAGAATGCGCGGAAGTTGTCGGCGCTATTTGTGGAGTCGGTCACGGAATGATCTATTTTGATGTAACGAAATCTGCCAAATCACACCATGCCTCCGGGCTGATGCGGGTAAACCGTCGATTGAGCGAAGAGCTGGGCGATGCGATAGAGGTGGTGGAGTGGGGGAAGTGGGACCCGAGTGTTGCCACGAGAGGCGACTGGTATTTGTGCACCGAGATCTTCGATATCGATCGGCGAGATGGTTTTGGGGAGTTTTTGGCGAAACCGTCGTGTCGCACCGCCGCGATGTTTCCTGACGCCATTCCGCTCAAGTTTCCGAACATTGTCTGGCCGCATTCGGTGGCGAGACATCCGCGGTATATGCATACGCTTTCCCGTTTCGATCATGTCTTCGGGATCTCCGAGGAAGTTCGCCAGGATTTGTTGGGTTTTTGGAAGTGGCAGGGCTTCGATGTTGCCACCTCCACCAGTGTGCTTCCGTTGGGCGCGGATTTTGACGGATCGAATCGATCGTCGATGAAGGAGGCGCCGCCCGATCCTGTCTTGGTCTGTGTGGGCATCGTGGAACCGCGGAAGAATCAGACCTTTTTGTTGGATGTGGCCGAATCTCTTTGGGCTCAGGGCATCACGTTTGAACTTCACCTCGTGGGCCGGGTGAATCCGCATTTCGGGCGGGAGATTGTTAAACGGGTTTCCTCGCTACAAAAACGGTTCCCGCAATTGCACTTTCACGAGGCTGCTTCCGATAAGGTATTCGCGGGTCTATTGGAAAGGGCCCGGGCGGTCGTATTTCCCACGATTGCGGAAGGATGTGGTCTTCCAGTTCTCGAGGCGCTTTGGCGTGGGCTGCCGTGTGTATGTTCCGACCTTCCGGTTTTAATGGAGCATACTCAGGCAGGCGGGTGCCTGAGTCTTAAGACCAATGATTTGGCTGAGTGGGAAAATGGACTCACGCAGATTTTGTCGGATGACAAACTGTGGGGTGACCTCGCCCAGCAGGCCGCAACACGTGAGCTGACGACCTGGGCTGATTCGGCGGCAGAGATTCGCCGGCAACTTGATTAGCTGTTTAGAGCTTCTTGACTGCGTAGGCCATTGCGTCGCCGATTTGATCAATCTGATCATCGGTGTGGAGAGCGGAGATGGCAGTTCGAATTAGGTCTTTTCCAGGAGGAACGGCCGGAGCGATCGACATCACGGAGAATACGCCTTTTTCCATCAATGCCTGCCAGAATCGGTAAACCGCTTCGCGTGAACCCAACACAATGGGAACGGCGGGGGTTTCACTACCCCAAATATTGAGGCCCAGTGACTTTAAAATCGCGGTGTAGCGTTTGGTGTTTTTCCAGAGTCTTTCGTGGTGCTCGGGCTCGTTTTGCATGATGTCCAAAGAGGCGGAAGCAACAGCAGCCTGCGATGGCGGGACCGCGGCACTGAAGATTGTCTGTCTGGAATTGGTGCGCAGGTATTCAATGATATCCTTCGAAGCGGCGATGAATCCTCCGGTGCTGGCAAGTGATTTGGACATGCTACCGCAGATGATATCCACCTGTTCGTTGAGTCCAAAGTGATCGACGGTGCCTCGTCCTTGTTCGCCCAAAACTCCGAAGCCGTGGGCATCATCCACGACACTGAAACAACCGAACTCTTCGCCAATACCGATGAGCTCAGGCATTCGGGCAATATGCCCTTCCATCGAATAAACTCCTTCGATCACCAGCATTTTGGCTTGGCGACTATTCACAGTCTCCGCGATATCCCGCAGATCAGCTGGATTATTGTGCGAAAAGCGTTCCACCGTGGCGTGGGAGAGGCGCGCCCCATCCAAAAGACACGAGTGGATGTTTTTATCCGCCAAAATCATATCTCCTTTTTGGGCGAAGGCGGCGACACTGGTGAGACAGGATAGGTATCCCGCCGCGTGGATGTGACATGCTTCTCGGCCTAAGAAGGCGGCAAGCTTTTCTTCGAGATCGGTATGATAGACGCGAGATCCGTTCGAGGGACGGGCACCCGTGGGGCTCGTGCCCCATTTTTTCATGGCTTTTTGGCCGGCGACGATGACATCGGGGTGAAAGGAAAGTCCGAGGTAATCATTGCTCGAGAGCATGATGAGATCGCGACCATCCAGTTTGATCGACGTCCCCTCCTGAGACTCAACGGCGTGGTAATACGGCGCATATTTGAGCCGTATCTTGGTGGGATAGTCGTCGCGCGACCTTTGGAGGATCGCTTTGGGGCTGCGCTTAAAAAAGGTGAGAGCCATGTGTGAACGGGAACTTAGGCAGAGTGGATGACCGGGAAAAGGGCAAAGTCAGGCTCCGAACGGATTACTTAGCGGCGATTTCGGGCATCCAATCGTGAATGCGCCGGGCACATTCGAACCAAGTGGGTGGGGTGCGACGCTGGGCCTGCTGGCGGAGTAAATGCAACTGGTCGGAGTCGGTCAAAAGGGATTGCATGGTCTGGGCGAGCTGCTCCTTTACCGCGGTGTCCACCGTCAGACAGCCGCCGTCTTTAGCTGTTTCGGCGGTGGCCCCGTGATGAGAGCAGATACAAGGTGCGGCGTTGAGAAGGCTCTCCCAAACTGGTAGACCGAATCCTTCCATCAAAGAGGGGTAGACGGTGAAGGCGCAGGATCGGTAGGCGAGCTTGAGATCTGCATCGTTTAACCAGCCTTCGTAGCGTAGCGGCCGACCTGCTGCTTGCAGGTCCTTGATGCGAGCCAGAGCGATTTTTCCCGTTTCGCGTTGAGCGGTTCCAATAATGCGCAGTTCGAATGATTCGCCGGCATTCCAGAGGTCTTCGGCGGCATTGAGAAGAGTGAGGTGGTTTTTTCGTCCCTCGATTGAACCGACACTTAGAATGACGGGGAGATTTTGCGGATCCGAGATCGTCGATTCGGCCTGAGACGCTCGGCGTTCAATGTGGTCGAGCCCAAGACCGGAAACGATCACGGGCGGGGTGTTTGGCCAACCCGCCCATCGCCAATAATCGATCAAGGATTGGCGGGAGTCCTCCGATACCGCGACAATACCGTCGAACTGGCGAAGTTCGGAGAGGTAACGGGGAAAACGACCCACGGTTCCACTGGGCGCAAGGTGAGGCATGCGCATCGAAATCGCGTCGTGGAAAATGGCGACCTTCGGGCCTTTGATGCGTTCGAAAATCTGAGGAAGGTTTTTGCCCGTGCGTGGAGTAAAGATTTCGGCGGTCAGAAAACCGGAAGGGGCGGCGGGCAGTTTTTGCCCCGCGTGGGATGACACGAACGGACGTGAAATCCAGCCCTTCAATTGAGCCCGGAAGGGCCAATAGGCCCCGCGTTTGCCGGACCGCGCAGGAGTTTGGTCGAGGCTGTCCTGCTCCCAGGTTTCGAGTTTTCGCCAATGCCGGAGATAGGGGTCGTAGGTGATGTCCTCGAGCGGGGTGATTTGAGCAAGTGCCTTTCTCAATTCCAGCGTGACGCGCTGCACTCCGGTGCGCGCTGGCGAATGGCTGGTGTGTGAGAGGTCGTAAAGCAGCATCCGCTCAGCGGTGCCAAACGTTATATTTCAGGATGGCAAAAATGGCCCGAAATCCGTCGCGCCAACCGATCTTTTTGCCTTCGGCGTAGGTGCGGCCGGCATAGCCGACTCCGACCTCGTAAATCCGCGCATCCAGGCGGGAAATCTTGGCGGTCAGTTCAGGCTCCACGCCAAAGCGGTTTTCCTCGATCGAGATCTTTTGAATGATTTCGCGTCGAAAGAGTTTATAACAGCACTCCATATCCGTGAGGTTCAGATTGGTGAACATATTGGAGAGCAGGGTGAGGAACTGATTGCCCAGCGAATGCCAGTAGTAAAGCACCCGATGTGGCTCGCCCCCCATGAACCGTGAACCAAAGACGACGTCGGCCTTTCCGCTGAGCAGCGGTTTGAGTAAGCGGGGGTAGTCTTGCGGATCATATTCCAGATCGGCGTCTTGAATAATGACGAAGTCTCCGGTCGCTTCTTTAATACCGGTGCGAAGTGCTGCGCCTTTGCCTTGGTTTTTTTCGTGATGAATCACCCGGCTGACCAGCGGTGACACCTGTTCATCGAGAACCTTGTCGGTGCCATCGGTGGAGAAATCGTCGACGATGATAATCTCTTGTTCGATATCAATGGGAGCCGCCCGCACGGCTTCGATCAGAGTCATGACGGTGTCACACTCGTTGTAGCAGGGTATGATGATCGAAAGTTTTGGCATGGCTGGGAGGCATTGAGGTGAATTGCTCGCCCTCCTGCAATGCCGGAGCGCGAACTTTAAATCATGGGTTTCCAGCGATTGACGCGACGCCGGTGCTGCTCCTGCGTAGAGGAGAATGATGCTGCATCGGGTTTGGAACTGGCTAAAGACCCCTCGGGGAAACAGGGCATGGCGCCCGGGGCTGGTCCTGCTCTATTTGACCGTGGCCGGGGGGTTTTTACACAAACTCAGTAGTTACTATATACCGCAATATGGGTTCACCTATTTGATCGAGCAGGGAGATGAGCCCAAGCGGGAATACGATTGGATAGAAGAAAGGGATGTTACGGTTTATCGGCATTTTCGTTCCTCGGGGTATGATGCCCAGTATTACGCCCAATTGGCCCTGGATCCGGCGTTGCTCGATCCGTCGCTGGTTAAGTCGGTGGATAATCTGCCGTATCGGGCACGGCGGATATTACTTCCTTGGGTCGCCTACGTGGGGGGGCTCGGGCAGCCCAATTGGATCCTGAATTTCTACGCAATCCAGAATGCGATCTGCTGGTTTTTGCTGGGTTGGCTCCTGTTGCGATGGTTTCCCCCTACGAATATCGATCGGGCGTTTCGATGGGGAGCGATCATGTTGTCGATTGGCCTTTGGTTCAGTGCGTTGTTTTCGTTGGTGGACGGCCCCAGTTTGCTCTTAATAGCTTTGGCGTTGCGGTGGGTGGAGCAGGGGCACCCATGGCGAGCATCTGCCATTCTTGCGTTGGGGGGGCTGGCCAAGGAAACAAATTTGCTCAGCGCGGCGGTGCTCGCGCCGGAACGTTGGAAGAACATGCCGGGATGGGGGAAAAGTGTGGTCCAAGGACTGCTGGTGGCGTTGCCGCTCTTGATTTGGTTCTCGGTATTGAGGTGGAGATTTGCAGAAACTGGATCTCTCGCCGGAGCCCGGAATTTCGCCTGGCCTTTTGTGGCCTACGGAGAACGTTGGGCAGAGCTGGTTCGTGGGATGATGGAGGGAGGTATCCGGTGGAAGTTTTTGTCTGCGGGTTTTGCCACCCATGTGAGTATTACCGTTCAAGCCGTGTTTTTGTTTGGATGGTGGCAGTGGAAAAAACCCGCTTGGCGGCTGACGGTGCCGTTCGCGGTGCTGGCCTTTACCTTGGGGCACGCGGTCTGGGAAGGGTATCCGGGGGCCTCGAGCCGGGTGTTGTTACCGATGCTTTTGGGGTTCAATCTACTCGTGCCAAAGGCGCGAAAATGGTTGCCGGTATTGATTCTGGGAAATCTTACGATGTTCGTGGGGCCGTTTTCGATGGAACCGCGTCCGGCGGAAATTCACTCCGTGCAGATCTCCGATACCGTGGGGCTGGCGGAGCAGGATCGATCGGCGGAGGTTTCGGTTGAATTTCCCCGACCATGGTATGGGGCGGAGCGGAATGGGAAACAGCATTGGCGTTGGTCCGAAGCGGCCGCCGATATCGTTATTAACAATCCCTATTCAGTTGCGCTGGAAGTTGAAATCCGAGGCGAATGGGCGGCGCAAGATAATCGGACGGCCCGGGTCATGCAAAACGGGAAACTTTGGTGGGAACAATCGATCGATCGTAGAGTTCGGGATTGGCGGTTGGGGGGGGTTATTTTGGAGCCGGGGGAAAATCGAATTCGGATTGAATCAAATGAAACCGGTGTCGGGACCGATTCTGCTGATGCGCGGAAGTTGGCGGTCTCGCTTTTTCGGTTCGCGATCAAAGGTCGTCCGATCGCGGAGGAATAATCGTGATTCTACTCCGGCCAAAGATCCATGGCTGCGAGGCGCTTGGCGTAGCCTTCTCCGACAACTTGGGGAGAAAAATGGGCGCGAATGTCGCGAGCGCCTTGTTCCCCCTTTGATTTGCCTCGGTCGGGCAGGGCCGCCACCGTCTGCATCGCAGTGACCGCATCATCGAGTCGCGGATTCGCCCAGACCTGGCCTTTTTCGTAAGGTCCATGGGTTTCACTCAGCTCAATCAGGTCGTAGGGAATCGGGAATCCATTGCCGTTGTTCACAAATTCCGAGGTCGCGGACCAGTCGGTGCTGATGACGGGTTTGCCCACGAACATAGCTTCAGCCACCGCCAGTCCGAATCCTTCCGAACGATGCAACGAAACAAAAACATCGCAGGCTGCCTCGAGACGGTGAACATCTTCGCGCGACAGGGTGCGATCAATCAACGTGGTGTGCGCGAGTCCGTTTAAGACGTTTTTTAGTTTTTGATAGGCCTCGGGGTTTCGCTCCGGATTCTGAGTTTTTATCACGAGCTGGACACCGGCTTCGTCGGGAAAAGCGCGACGGTAAGCCTCGATCACCGCATGAGGATTTTTGCGCTCCTGATAAGAGTTGAGGTCGTAGAGAAACAAGAATGTGCAACGATCGGGGGGGAGATCGAATTTCGGTTTTTGATCGCCCACGGGCACGGGAAAATCGATCGCGTGAGGCATCACCTGAACGGGGAGAGGGACCTTGGCTGCGATGGCATCGCGAACAAAAGCGGATGGGCACCAAATCTCATCGTAATACTGGCACGCCTCCACCCATTGATCGGGGAATTCCGGAAGTTCCCAGGCCCAGTAGGCGATGTTGTGGCGGTCTTGCCGGAACGTATCGCCGTGGTGATGATCGATGTCGCCGGAAACGGGAGGGTCGATGTGAAAGACGTTGGCGCGGTATGGGTTCGTGCTCTGCAGTTGGGCGGTGTAGGTGTTGTCTCCCATGCGATTCAAACACGGGAGTTTCATATCCACAAATGCATGGGGGATCTCGGCCGCGGCAGTCGCTTTTGCCATGCAGCGCGCGCTTTCGCCGATACCGAGCTCGGCTTTGAACCAACCCACCACGTTGAGTCCCATGGGGTAACCCGCCTTTTCTTTGCGGTTGATGCGCAGCGGTTGTTTTTCGGCGAAATCAAAGACGGTT
>CBFHXU010000146.1:0-7875 GCA_965659875.1 uncultured Opitutaceae bacterium | reverse complement strand
CCCTTGACTTACTCTACCCCCTCAACCACTACATCAACCCATCCAGACTAACTGTTTAGGTGGACCAGTTTGGGTAATCCGACCACACGGTAACTTTAACCAATATGGTTAAAGTCGGGCGGGTTTTGGTGTTTCGGTTTGCGAGTGGGGAGCGGGGGCGTTGGGTGGGAGGCATGATTAAAGCCACTCCCGTCAAAAACGCGCTCGCTGCGTCCGATCCCGCCGAAACCATTTTGGTGAATGGTTGGGTGCGCACGCGTCGTGATGCCAAAGCGTTTTCCTTCATCGAGATCAACGATGGTTCCTGCCTGAAGAATTTGCAGGTGATCGCCGATGCAGAACTGCCCAACTACGCCGAGACCGTGCAGCAGATCACGACGGGTGCGGCGGTCTCGGTAAAGGGGGAGCTCGTCGCGTCCAAAGGCGGTGGACAGGCGTGGGAAGTAAAGGCTACGGAGGTCACGCTGGTGGGTGCGGCCGATGCCAGTTATCCGCTGCAAAAGAAGGGGCACTCGATGGAGTTCCTGCGGGAAATTTCCCATCTGCGTCCGCGCGCCAACCTCTTTGGAGCGGTGTTCCGGGTGCGCAGCCGGCTATCGTATGCGGTGCATCAGTTTTATCAGGATCGCGGTTTCGTGTATGTGCACACGCCGATTGTGACGGGTAGCGATTGTGAGGGTGCGGGTGAGTTGTTTCGGGTATCCACACTTGACCCGGCGAACCCTCCTAAGACCGAAGACGGTGCGGTGGATTACGGGCAGGACTTCTTTGCCCGGCCGACTTACTTGACGGTTTCCGGCCAGTTAGAGGCGGAGGTTTTTGCCTGTGCACTGGGCAACGTCTACACGTTTGGTCCGACCTTTCGGGCAGAGAACTCCAACACCTCGCGACACGCGAGTGAGTTTTGGATGATCGAGCCGGAAATGGCGTTTACCGATCTACAGGGTAACATGGATATTGCGGAGGAGTTTGTGAAATACCTTATCGCCGACATCCGCGAACATTGTGCGGATGACTTGGCGATCTTCGGAAAATTCGTGGACAAGGGACTGCACGAGCGGCTGGCGTTTGTGCTCGAACGGCCTTTCCAACGCGTGAGTTACACTGAGGCGATGGATATTTTGCTGGCGAGTGGTCGGGAGTGGGAGATGCCAGTGAAGTGGGGCGACAATCTTCAGTCCGAACATGAACGTTTCCTAGCAGAGGAACACTTCAAGTGTCCGGTGACCGTCTACAACTACCCGAAGGAAATTAAGCCCTTCTACATGCGTCTTAATGATGACGATAAAACCGTCACGGCCATGGATGTGCTGGTGCCGGGAATCGGCGAGATCGTGGGTGGCAGCCAACGCGAAGAACGTCTCGACGTGCTCGAAGCGAACATGGAGCGCCATGGTCTGAGCAAAGAGGACTACAGCTGGTATCTCGATCTTCGCCGGTATGGCAGTGTGCCGCACTCGGGGTTTGGCCTCGGATTTGAACGCATGCTCATGTTCGTTACCGGAATGGCGAACATCCGCGACGTCATCCCCTTCGCCCGTACTCCGGGCAGCGCGGAATTCTAACGGAACTCGAATTCCTGTTCGACGCGGACGTAGGTGGGGTGCCCGTTTTTACGGGGAGGGTCGAAACGCGTTTTGAGCAGCGTGAGGGCCGCGCTGATGGCTACGTCGTGGCTGTCGGTTTCAATCGCCCGCGGAAAACGAGCCCGGCCATTGGGGCCCACGTAGAATTCAACGAGGCAACGACCCTTGGTGCTTACGCCGGTTTGCGAGCTATAGATGCGTCGCGTGGTCAGATGCCTAGTGAGCGGACTGTCCAATTCGCGTCGGTCACTTATGCGGTAGAAATAGCTGCTGGCAGAGTTGGCATACATCCGTCGACGGACTGCATCCGCGGGAGTATCGCCGAATGGCGTCATACTGGCACCGGAGCGCCAAGCGCGTTGTTCGGGGTCGTAGAAATTCACCCGCACTTTTGCCCGTTGGCGGATCGGCTTGCCGTCCTTGGTCGCGGGGACCAGGGTGACGGATTGCAATACCTCATGGGCAGCCGGTAAAAGGTCTCGATGATTCGACTCGACCGGCATGGCATCGAACAGCGTGCCGTCCTCACCGACATCGATTTTGAAATCCACATAAGGATGATCGATCTGCAGAGACTTTAATTCAGGCGGTATGATGGCTTCCAATGAACCCTCGACCGAAATGGGAGTAGTTTTGGCTGAGGCGAATCCCACTAGAAATGCGCAAGCAAGGAGACTGCTGGCATGCTTTGGTGGAAATTGAATGAGGCGCATGATCAGGGAGCCTTAGGCTTTGGATTGGCGAGACGACTTAAATTGCGTTTCCGCATCGAAACATGTCGAGACGGGTTATCGGCTTCTTTCTGACCACTGGCGTGAACTTCAGGTTCCGCTGGGTCAGCGGATTCGGTAGTTTGGCAGCCGCTGCTCAGCAACAAACAGTTGATGACCAAGGTGAGAGTCGTGAAAAATCGAAATGTCACAGCAAGAGCGGAAGAGGGAATGCGATTATTCACCGGCCGGCTCGTCGGATATGGCTTTCTGTCGTCTCCAAATAAGCGGCAGGGAGACCCCGATCAAGATTCCCAATCCCAGGGTCAGCGCGAGCAAAGCGGCTCGTGGCATGGCAATTGTGGCGAACAAGACTCTGGTCTCCACAGCAGCGGTGTTTTGCATGATCACGATCCCGGCAAATAGGACGGCGGCGATTATTCCGTAGAGTTTAACTTTCCGCATCTCATCAACCTGGGGCTTGAGTGCAACTTAGGCAACTCCGGTCGGTTGGCTGCATTTGGTTCCCGCCAAGGGATCACCAACCCGCCGCCTGCGTGAGGGCCATCACTCAGGCGGGGATCATTTGATGAAACTTTGAAAGTGGTGAGACCTCTTTAGTTTCGAACCACCGGAAAACGGTGAGTTGCTAATCGAAGATTAAGAGGAAGCGGGTGTTCGGTCAAGCGGAGGTAAAGTTCCCCGGGGTGATTTAAGGGTCGACGTAGCGGGTGTCGGTAAGGAGTTTCAAAAACGCGATCAAAGCATCGTGGTCTTCGAGGCCGAGAGGCTCCCCGGGGCCGGGATGCTTGGAGAGATTCGGGTCGAGTTGATCTGGGCGTTGCGCGCCTCCCGGCCATCCGATGGGGCGCAGGGGCGGTCGTGGCATGGGTCTACCCCCGGGCGCTGATTTTTAGGGACAAGTCATGGGGGAGTGCCCATCTTGGGCACCATGGATTCCAAACCCATGGTGCCCTTAAACTTTGAGCGTCGTGACGAAGCGACGATGCGTGTTGCCGCCAAGGCGCATTACGAAGCGATCCGCACGCGTCGCACGGTGCGGGAATTCTCCTCCGATCCCGTGCCGCGGGAGGTGATTGAAAATTGTATTCTGGCCGCAGGCACTGCTCCGAGTGGAGCTAATCTCCAGCCCTGACATTTTGCGGCGGTGAGCAATCCGGCGGTGAAACGGGAGATCCGCGAAGCGAGTGAAATCGAAGAACGGGAATTCTACGAAAGTCGTGCCCCTGAGGAGTGGTTGAACGTGCTGAAGCCCTTTCGCACCGATGCGATTAAGCCGTTTATCGAAATGGCCCCCTGGTTGATTCCGGTGTTTTCCGTAAATTCGTTCCTCAACGAAAAAAGACGTAAGCAGCAGACCTATTACCCGAAAGAGTCGGTGGGTATTGCCACCGGATTTTTAATCAACGCCCTTCACGCCGCAGGTTTGGTCACGCTTACGCATACCCTGAGCCCGATGAATTTCCTCAACAACATCCTCAAACGCCCTCCTTCGGAGAAACCCTTTCTGCTGCTGATCGTAGGTTATCCCGCGGAAGGCGTTCAGGTTCCCGATAATACCCGTAAGCCCCTCGAAGAAATCGCCACTTTCGTTTGAGGGAATAGAAAGGTGGGGCAAGGTGTCTGAATAATATGAAACGAATTTGGTCCGCTCTTCTCTTCGCTGTGATTTTGGTGTCACCCTCCTTTGCTGAAACGGAGGCCGAGTTTGAGGCACGGTTGGTGGAGGCGACGGATTCGTCCACGCCAACGGTGGTGCACATCTGGGCATCGTGGTGTTACAACTGTATTGTCGAATTTAAAGACGGCGGCTGGCCGACCTTCATCAAAGAGAACCCGGAGATTAAGTTTATCTTCATCTCCACGTGGGGGAGCGACAAAGACGATGTGGGCCTACTCGGTCGTCACGGTATCAACACCGATGATCTGCCGAATTTGGAGATTTGGCGGCACCCCAACGAATCGAGTCGGGAAGGCGAGCGCGCCACCTCCTTATTGGGAGTGAGATTCACCTGGATGCCCACGACCTGGGTGGTGCGTGATACGCGGATGCGCTACGCGATCAATTATGGCGAGGTGCGTTTCGATATGCTGCAGCAGATGATCAAAGACAGCCATTCCGGGCAGTGGTAACCGCGACTTCGATCTAGCCGTCGGGGTTGATTTGGAGAAGTTGGTTTTTGACGTTGAGGGGGAGGTCAGTCGTTTGAATCCATCGGCGGGCGGCAGCGGGGTCGTTGCGCAACCATTGGTGAGCGATCCTCTGCTGCGTTTGCACCCGCACTTGTGGATCGTTGATCAATTCCAGATGTCTGACGGCGGAGCTTGTATCGTGTTGTATCAGGTTGTTAATCAGGCTTTGGGCCGCTTGATCGCGGTCCGGGCTGTGGGAGAGTGAAGCCACCCACTTCGTTGCGCCTTCAGGATCCATGTTGGCCCAATTGCCAGCGAGACTCGCATAACTGCGAGAAGAGCCGTCGGATACGGGCTGCGTTTCCAACCATCGGGCGGCGGCGACGGGGTCGGTATTGGCCCATTGGCCGACGAGGTTTTGGCTGGCGGCCAACCGGGTCTTTTCGTCGGTCAGGGTATTGACGTAGGCCGCGGCTTCCCGCGGCGAGGTATTCGCCATACTGGAAACCATGTTGCTAATGAAATTGTTCTTACTGTTGCCGGAGGGCAGGGAGTCCGCCAGTCGCATGGCCGCAGCGGGATCGGCTTGAGCGATTTGATGGCTGATGTTATTGAGCATCTGGGACTGTTCATTGGCGGAGAGGTCATTGAGCACGTAGTCCACGGCACTTGCCGGATCGGTGTGTATCCAAGGGTTGAGGACGCTTTGCAGCGCCTGTTGACGAGCGGGGCCTGGGGGGAGTTGGTCGGCCCACTGGATGGCGCGGGGGAGATCGGTCTGGGCCATTTGATTGGTGAGGGTACCGATGGCATTGTTACGGGCTTGGCCGCGGGGCAGATCGTTGGCGAGTTGGTAAGCGAGGTCGAAGTTGGAGGTGGCGAGATTGCTGATGACTTGATTGGTCGCTTGGCTGCGGGCTTGGCCTTGAGGGAGGGTTTGCAACCATTGGGCGGCCCCGGTGGGATCTTGTTGCGCGTATTGCCAGGCAATTTGTTGGGTCGCGTTGTTGAAGTATTGGCCGCGGGGCAGGGCGGAGGCGAAGATACTGGCGAGCTCAGGGTCTTGGCGGGCGAGGGTGGAGGCGATTTGACTGAGGGTCTGATATTGGCGGGCGCCTTCCGGCATCGTCTGCACGTATTCGATCGCGGCCTCGGGATCTTTGAGCGCGAGTTGTCCGATAGTTTGCGCGAGGATTTGATTGCCCTGCGGTCCGGCGGGGATCTGGTCGATGAATTACAGCGCCTTCGCGGAATTCGTTTGGGCGAGAGAGCCCAAAAGCTGTTGCATAGCTTGGGTTTTTTCCTGTCCTTCGGGGAACTCGGCGAGGGCGAGTAAAGCGCGATCGGGATCGGTCTGGGCGATGGTGCGCACCGCGTTGGACATGGCATTGGTGCGGGCCTGACCAGCGGGTAGATCTTGGCTGACGTGCAGGGCGAGCTCGGGGTCCTTGGCGGCGATTTGGTTGACGATATTGCCAAATAGCCAGGCTTGGGAGCTGCCTTGAGGCAGACTCTTGAGCCAGGATAGCGCGGCCATGCCGTCTTTCTGAGCCCAATTGCTGGCGACGCTTTGAATGGCATTGGCTCGGAGCTGACCGGCGGGCATTTGTGAAACCTGGGCGGCGGCGGGGTCTTGATTAGCCCAGTTGGCGGCAATTTGCATCCGCCCGCTTTGGCGCACCTGTTCGTCGGTTTGGCGGTCGATAGCGGCGATGGCCTTAAGTGGATCCGTGGATGCCCAGGCGGTGTAGATGCCCAACATGCGTTGGTGATCCATGACGGCCCCGTCGGCGACAGCTTGGGCGAAGGCGGCGGCGGGATCCTGAGCAGAAAGGTGCGGGGCGAGGGCTTGGTTCGCTTTGGTTTTAAGTTCGCCTTCGGGGAGTGAACGGACCCATTGGCGCATGTTGGCAGCATCGGTGTAAGCCCAGCCGTGGAGGGTAGATTGCACAGCTTGATCCTGGTGCCGTCCGGCGGGCTGGCGTTGGGCGTGGGCGAGGGCCCTGGCGGGTTCCATTTCTGACCAGCGCGAGTAAAACGCGTGGTTGAGTTGCATCCGGGCATGGGTCCAGGGGTATTTGGCCATGATGTCGAGGAGGCGCGGGATATCACGAGCGTCGAGAGAGTTGATTACGATCTCCCAATTTTTGTTCATCTGCCAGTAGCCGAGGCGGGCAACTTTCTCGACGTTGCGGGCGACGTCTTCGATGTCGGGCTTATCCACAATATCGACGCGCTCGTTGGACGCTGCGATGGCGGGAATGGGAGGTGAACCTTCCCGTTCGAAGTGGGACAGACCATCAGCGGCGGACGGAGCCGACCAGCGACCGACGAGAAACGCGGTCGCGGCAATGGCCAGACCAACTGCAGGGAGGGTGAGCGAGCGGGGAATGTTCACGGGGAAGGAGTTAGGATGTGGCGGCCAGCCGAAGAGGACCCAATCACTAGACCTACGAAAATGGAATCGGTTTCTTAGAGACGGAGGGAGTCGGCGAGCGGGAGGAGAATGCTGGTATGCCGGTAGCTCGGGATCCCAATGGTCGCACTTGCATTTAGTAAAATGCCTGCCACGTTGTGCGGTCCGTTCTTTGATTGAGTGAGACACTCAATCGGAACACACGACCTGTGGATGGCTATGGGGGTGTTCTGGATTCGACTCTTGGTTGGATTGTCTCGCTGCCGGTCGAGGATGAAGGTCCCTCGTTAATCATCCTTCAAAAAAACATAAATGGCACCTACGAAGAAATGCCCCTCGCTGCTTAATTAATGCAGTGACGATCGCCCAGTGACGCCTGATAGCTGACGTGATCGCCGACTTCAGGCATAACGCTTTCTGCGACCCGCGGAGTTAGCGTCGTATCTTCGACCCGGGGGTTAGGAGTTGGTTTGGCCGGGTTCATCGCCTGCCAACTCCGAGATTAAATTGAACCTATGCCGGTAGACGCGTTGCGAGAATGCTGAGAGGACGCGGGTTCGATTCCCGCCACCTCCACCATTTAAATCAACGACTTATACAGGGACTAGGCATTTCCTGTCTTATTCCTGTCATTTTGTGGTCGAACTATGCACCCAGTTGTCGATTGATGGCAGGAGATGGCACGGGTGACCAAATCGGCTTTGAGATCATGGGAGCACCCCAAGAAATCAGGAATCCGCATCAGGGAGATCCTGAACAGCTGTGGAGGAGAAGCGTATGGCGCCTCCTACCTCGTCACCGTTCCGGCCAAACTCACCGGTAGACTACGGACCGGGCGTCAGTTTAAGCAGCGGAAAGAGGCGGAGAAATGGGCAGTCGAGACCTTCACCGGCTACCGCAAGCAAGGAGAGGACTTCTTCTCACTCACCGACGACGAGAGGAGACAGGTTGCCACCGCCCTTCCCCAGTTGCGGGAGGCAGGTATCTCCGTAGCAGAGGCGATTCAATT
>CBFHXU010000145.1:0-7912 GCA_965659875.1 uncultured Opitutaceae bacterium | reverse complement strand
TGGTGGCGTGAGGGAAGAATCGAAGAAACGGAGGAGAATGAAACGAAATTATCGGGCTTTGGCTTGGCGAATCTCAGAACGCACGCGGCTCATAATCTTCGGCCCATGGTAACGTCCCTTTTCGATGTGTTTGATACGATAGACCCCGGGCACATCAATGGGAGTGCCATGGGAACCGAGTAGCCAACGAAAAGCGCGGTCTTCGTAGGTCTTTCGCCAACGATCCGTCGGCGTCTGGTAGCACGTGATGGCATCGCAGTAACCAAATTTCCGCGCCAGATCGCCGCGCACAATTTGCAAGGGACCCGTCGCCTTCTTCGGCCGCTGAATCTCAAATCGACCGGGCACAATCTCGACCAACCGCGGACCATCCGTCGCGGCCGTGAGCATCGCATCGTCCGAGGCCAACATACTCGTGCAACGCTCCTCTTGCGGATAAACTAGGGGCTCCATTCGCCCCTTCAATGCCGTGGGCAAAACGGCCATACAGCCCTCGTGAAACAGCAGATCACAATCGGTGAACCATACCCAGTCGGCCTGGCTCGCCATCGCCGCACGATTACGGCCAATCGCCCGCCGCATCAACTCCACCCGTTCCAAGGGCAGCCAATTCCACGTGACGTTGGGCACGTCTTGTTTCGCAAAAAACTCCAGTAAGTCGACGGTCGGCTGATCCTCGGCGCAGTAACATACCGTCATCGTGAGTTTCAGATCAGTCGGCGGATGCTGCACCACGGAACTCAACTGATAGGCCAAGAGATGAGCGTAATTCCAACAGTGACTCACCACCTCCACTGACGGAGGCTCGTTGGATTCAGGCTGAGTTTTTTGGGCCGCCTTCATTTCCGGCACCCACCAGCTCGCCGGCAATCGCAGCCCGGGAGCGAGTCGGTAAAACCACAGCGCCAAGCAGGTGCGCAGATTTGGAGTGTGGGTTGAAGCGTCCGCCGATTCCATCGTGAGGTTCAAACTTGAGTTAAGCGCGGCGGACCCGGGAACCGCAAGCCCTTGCGTGTCGTCGATTCATGCCGGCGCAAGGTCATGCTCGTCCCATCGCCCCCCGGATCTCCTCCAGCTTAAGAGCGAGGGCACCCCGATTCGCCTGATGCCACGCTTCGCCGCATGCGCCCATCTTTTCTCGCGCAGCCGGATCGCTCACGAGTTCACGCACCACCGTGGTGAGTTCGTCTTCATCGCTGACCCTGCGAGCCGCTCCCTGCGCAACCAGGCCCTGTGAAATAGCCCGAAAGTTCGTCATTTCCGGTCCCATCACGAGAGCACGTCCCAGTCCCGCAGCTTCCACCGGGGTCTGACCTTCCCGATGAGGCGGTAGCGTCCGACCACCAAATACCACATCGGCAATCTGCGTGAGACTCTGCAGCTCGCCCGTCGTATCCGCGATGCAAACATCGACCGGCTCCTCAATTTCGTCCCGCGAGCGCAGCGTATATTTCGCTCCCGACGCCTTCACCGTCGCTTCCACGTCGTCCCGCCGCTCCGCATGACGCGGCACCAACAATAACCGCAATGGGGCATCAACCGCTTCACGCACGTTCTGCCACACCCGCAACAGCGCCGCCTCTTCCCCCGCCCAGGTCGAAGCGCCGAGTAAAATCAAATCCCCCTCTGCGAAGCCCAGGCTTTTCTTCAAATCACTCGCCGCCCTGGCCGCAATTCGGTTGATCACAATATCCACCTTGATGTTGCCGGTGACCGTCACCTGTTCGTCGCGAAATCCGAGTGATCGGAATCTCTCCGCATCGCCCGCCGACGACGCCAGCAACCGCGTGAGTCCGGACCTCACACCCGCCAACAATGGACGCACCATCCGCATGCGGCCGAAGCTGCGATCACTCATCCGCGCATTCAAACCCAGCACGGTAACCCCGCGTCGCTTCGCCTGCGCCAGGTGTTCCGGCCACCACTCCCCTTCCGTCAGCAGCATTAAATCAGGTTGCAGGCTTTCCCACGCCGCAGACATCCACGGCCAAAAATCGATAGGGAAATACCCAACCAACAATACCCGCGCCCCGTAGCGTTCCTGGGCGATTTGCTGGCTCGTAATCGTGGTCGTCGTAAGGACCACTTCCACGGTCTCATCCTCCAATAGGGCATCGATGACCGGCTGCACCGCCAAAAACTCCCCCACGCTGACTGCCTGAATCCACACACGCTTCACTCCGGATCGCTTGGTCGGTAATTCCGGCAAGCGACCCATTCGCTGACCAAACACGGATTTGGCGCCCGTTCGACCGCGAGATTTCCAGAGATAGATCGGACCAATCACCAGCAACAGCGGGATGAACAGGATTCGATATATCCACAGGACCAACGTCATTCCCCGCGAGCGAAAGGCTTCCAACTGTCCAACACAACGTCAGATGCAGCCCGATTCCAACCTCCTTTACCCCTGACAGCCGGGGTGCAGGAGCTTGTATCGAGCCGCCAATCTCACCTAAGTTCGCTCGTCCATGCCTCCGCGCCACCTCATCGCCCTGCTTCATGATCGTTGAGACCCACCGCCACACCCGGTTGGGATTTGCCCGAAATCTCACCCCTGCAGAACGCGATCGGCTCATCGATCATTTGAGGAAACCGGCTTCTGCCCCGGCCGACCCGCTGCAAGGTCGCGCCCAGGTCGACTTCATGAACCTGCCCTCATGGGGAAAAATCGTCGTAAAACACTATCTGCGCGGCGGCCTGATTCGGCACGTTTCCCATCGGCACCATCTCCGGGGCAGCCAATCCCGAGGCGAGGCGGAGTTTCGCATGCTACAAACACTCCGAGAACACAACTTTCCGGTCCCCGAGCCCCTGGGATGGGCTGAGCAGGGACGCCTCTGGGTGCAGACCTGGCTGTTTATAGCCGAGATTCCCCAGGCCCGAACGCTCGCCGAAATCTCCTGCTCAGACCGCGAAGGTGCGGCATCGTTTCTCGCCGAAGTCAGCAATTTAATCGACCGGCTTTGCGACCTGAAGATTCACCACGTCGATCTGCACCCGGGCAATGTAGTGGTCAACGGCAACGACCACGTGTTTCTAATCGATTTCGATAAAGCCGCTCCAACTACCGAATCGACTAATGCTTTGCGTGATCGTTACCATCGCCGTTGGAACCGTGCGATCGCCAAACACGCGCTGTCCTCCGGCCTGAAACTCCCTCTCCCCGCCTAACCCGATTACCCAGAACCCTAACTTCTCTGGAACTCATCCACTTAATCGCTCTCCAACCTTCTATCATGATGTCGTTCTCCCCGCTTCCCTCAATCATGCGAATGCCCTTTGTTTGTGGTCTCGCCGCCCTAATTTCTGCCGTCGCCTTCGCTGCACCCCCTTTTGCCCACGAGTCGAGTGATCTCCCCGTGGATGAAACCGTCCGCTACGGCAGCCTCCCCAATGGTTTGCGCTACGCCCTGAAGACCAATCAAGAGCCCCGCGAACGCACCGCCCTGCGCCTCCTCGTCGAAGCCGGCTCCCTGCAAGAAAAAGAAAATCAACTCGGTCTCGCTCACTTCCTGGAGCACATGGCCTTCAACGGCACGGAGAACTACGCACCGGGCACGCTGATCGAGTTCTTCCAACGCATGGGCATGAGCTTCGGCGGTGACACCAACGCGTTCACCAGCTTCGACCGCACCGTCTACATGATCGATCTGCCGGAATCGACCGACGATAATATGGAAGAAGGCCTGCAAGTCTTCCGCGATTACGCCGACGGCATGCTTCTGCTCGAGGAGGAGATCGACCGTGAACGCGGCATCGTGCTCTCCGAAAAACGCACCCGCGATTCCGTGGAGTGGCGGTCCTTTCTGGCCGAACTCGATTTTTTCTATGGTGACACCCGCATCGCCAATCGCCTCCCCATCGGCACCGAAGAGGTGCTCACGAACTCCACCCGGGAAGACTTCGTGGACTATTACGAAACGTGGTATCGACCGGAAAAAATGACCGTCGTGGCGGTGGGTGATTTCGATATCGATAAGGTCGAAAAGGAAATCATCAAAGCGTTCTCGGATCTGGCCGCTCAGGGTCCCGCCCGCAATGATCCCCCTAACGACACCGTCGAGGTGGCGGAGGGTCTGCACGTCCTGCACCACGCCGAATCCGAAGCCGGCAACGTCACCGTGGGCATCCAAACCATGGCCCCTTTCACCGAGGAAGAAGACACGGCCGCCAATCGGATCAAAGACCTCCCGCGGGATCTCGCTTTCTCCATGCTCAACCGACGCATTTCCGAAATCGCCAAAACCGAAGGTGCTCCCTTCATCGGCGGCGGCGCCGGAGCCGGATCATTCTATAAAGTTTCCGAGACGGTTTCGCTCGAATTGAGTTCCCAAACCGACCGTTGGCAGGAAGCCCTTTCATTGACTGAAAACGAACTTCGCCGCGCCCTCCAGTATGGATTCCAAGGCCCGGAATTGGCCGAAGTCGTCGCCGGCATGCGCAACGGCCTCGATCAAGCCGTGCGCCGCGCTCCGACCCGTCGCTCCACCGGACTCGCGATGGGCATCCTTTCTGCCGTCGCGGATAAGACCGTGTTCACCACGCCGCAAACGAGCTTCGACTTATTCATGCCTGCGCTCGATGAGGTGACCATCGAAGCCTGTAACGATGCTTTCCGTAAGGCGTGGTCGAATTCCCATCGCTACATCACCGTCGTAGGCAACACCGGTGACACCGTCGGCGCCAACGCCGAGGAATCCATCGCGGGAATATTTGCCGAGGCCACCGCCGTCGCCTTGGATCCTCCCGCCGAAATCGAACAGGCCGCTTGGGCTTACACCGACTTTGGCCCCGCGGGTGAAGTCTACCATCGGGAATACGTCGAGGATCTGGATCTCACGTTGATCGAATTCTCCAACCGGGTGCGGCTGAATCTCAAGAAAACGGATTTCTCCGCTGAAAGCATCAGCATGAGCATTCGCATCGGCGGTGGGCTCCTCACCGAACCGGTCGACCTCGAAGGACTCGGCGTTTATGCCTCCAACACGTTCTCACTCGGCGGACTAGGTGCCCACTCCGCCGATGAACTCCGCCGAATTCTGGCCGGCCGCAATGTCGGTGTCGGTTTCAGCGCGGGTGAAGACGCCTTCAATCTCTCCGGTCGCACCACTCCAGATGACTTGCTGCTCCAGCTACAACTTGCCGCCGCCCATGTGGTCGACCCCGGATTCCGCCCCGAAGCCGATCGTCAAATGCGCAAAGCAATCACCCAATATTATGATCGACTGGCCCACATTCCCCAAGGTCCACTGCAAACCGAAGTTCCCCGCTTGCTCGCTAATGGCGACAGCCGATTTGGCCTGCCCGAAGAATCGGTGCTCGACCAACGTAATTTAACCGAAGCCCGCGATTGGCTCGTGCCACATCTGCAATCCGACGCCATCGAAATTGGTATCGTGGGTGACCTCGACATTGAGGCCACCATCGCTGCCGTGGCGGAAACCTTTGGCGCACTCCCCCCGCGCAAGGCCCTCCCAGACTACGCCGATCGCCGCAATGTCAGCTTCCCGCAGAAAACCTTCGTCAAAGAATACCGCGTTCCCACCGAAATTCCGAAAGCTATCGTTTCGGTCGTTTGGCCCACCGATGACGGCATGGAAGTGCACACCGATCGCCGTCTGCGCGTGCTCGGCAATATTTTAGGCGATCGCTTACGTCTGAAGATTCGCGAAGAACTCGGCGATTCCTACAGCCCCAATGCCGGCAGCAGCACGAGTATGACCTATCCCGGCTATGGTCGCATCAGCGCATCCATTACCGTGGATCCCGACGAAGCCAAACGCGTCGCCAAGGTCGTGCGCGATCTCGCCGACGAACTTGCTCGCAAAGGCACCGACGCGGACGAACTCGAACGCGCCGTCAAACCGATTCTCACCGGACTACGTGAAAGTGAACGCACCAACGGATACTGGCTCGGTGCCGTGCTCGCCCGCGCTCAGGAGCAACCGCAACGACTCGACTGGGCCCGTTCCCGCTACGAGGACAACGAGGCCATCACCATCGATGAAATCGACGAACTCGCGGACCAATACCTCCACGACAAACAGGCCTTCCAAATCATCTCCCGGCCGGAGTGATTTAAACGGGGCGATTCGCTCGTCTTAAGCCGTCGCCACCGGCTGCGGCTTGACGCGTTGCCAAGCTACCGCAACCAAAGGACGTAACCAAGTTTTGGCTACATCCGTAAAAACCAAAATCACGACGACCTGCAGCAGCGGATAAGCGGGAGCAAACGCCGCCGGATGGAGATTCTCGAACGCCATGGTGTGCACGAGAAAATTGATCAATAGCTCTGCCCCCGCGGCAGCGAGAACCGCGACGGCCAGCCATGGGGCCCATGTCCATGTTCGACGAATGGAAGCCTCCACTATTCGGGCGATCAACAGGACGAATGCCGCCCAGAACAGCACCTCAAATTTTCCTCGCAAAGCATCTCCCCAAAAACGCAACCGATCGATTTTTAATCGATTGAGTTCAATCTGATCCGGTTTGTGAAAATACGTCGCCCGCGGCGCCGGACTCAGGTTGTCGTAACTGAGGTCTACGAAGGGACGGATCTCATCATCGGAGCCCGTGCTCCCCGGCACAATCGTTTCAAACCGCTCCAGACTCATCACCTCGCCGAGATACCGTTTCCACTCCGCGCGCATGCCTTTAGCGTAGTCCGGATGCCAACGCGGCAGGAACCCCGACCGCGGTCCCACGGCCTCCAAACGTCCATCATCACAGGCGGCATTCACCTCTTCCGCCAACCGTGCACAATAGTCCAAAAATGTCTGCGGATCGGTGGCATATCCCGCCGCCGCGATGGCGTCACGCAGCGCCCAATTAAACCACCCGTTCATGTAAAACCGGGCGTCGTTGGGATGCTTTTCCCGTTCCATCCATTTGTCCGCAATCGGTCCCGATTCCAAGTGCGGCCGTAATTCATCAAACGCCGGACTGTGCGGATAAATCGCCGCCCTCGCTTCGGGGTTGGACTGCACAAAAGCCCAATCCGGTCCGATCTTAACCCGCGACAATGCTCCGACCGCATCGGCAAAAGCCTGGTCCTTAAAATCCACCTGCCCCGACCAGCCGTAGTGCTCTTTATTCTGAGCCGATATCCACCAACCCGGCATGGCCGCAAACAGCGCCACCAAGACCGCCATGACACCCACTTCGAGCCGCTTCGCTTTGCCCTGTTTCCAGGACACCGCCAGTAAAGCACCGCCTGCGAGGACAAACAGGGGCAGAATCCAAACACCCTCTTCCCGCGTCAGTTGAAACACGCCAAGGCATAGCCCGACTGCGGCCGCCCAAAACCCCCGCCAAGACCGCGCGGCATCGCGTCGCAAACAAATCGCCATCACCCCCGCCACCATGAACAACGCCAACGGCACCGTCAGATGTTGGCGCAGTATGCGGGTCATCGTCTCGCCTTCATAGGTCAGGGGATTGAATACCAAAAAACTAAACGCCAACAACCGTGCCCAATTCGCCTGCAAGAGCGGTTTGATCGCCCAAATGATTGCCGCACAACCCGCCACGTAGAGCAGCTGTTGCGTGAGCGCCAGGGGCAATCCCGCCCAGAAATTCGTCGCAATAAAGAGCGGATAAGCGGGTCCCTTGGAAAGCGTGAGTTGATCGTACGGTCCCAGCCATTCTCCGCGTACCACATGCGACGCCAGCTTCATGAACAGGCCCTCGTCGTGGTGGGCGTTGCTGATGGCGTAAATATGCTGACTGCGCAGCAATGACAGTTTGTAACCCGCGACCAGGATCCCGGTGAACCACCACCAATTGCGCTTCACGTAATCCGTCATAGTTCACCTTCCTCGTCGATGGAGGCCGACCACTCAAACTGAAAGAGCGGCAACAACATCAGCAAACCGACGACCGTCAGTCCCAGAACCGAATATCCGGCGAC
>CBFHXU010000144.1:0-7916 GCA_965659875.1 uncultured Opitutaceae bacterium | reverse complement strand
ACAGTGCCTTCAGGCACAGTTTTCCCGGCTCCTTCTTGCCCTCACACTCCTGCGTTCCTAGCGATGACCCCGTTTATCTCCAGGACACACCCTAGTGGCGGGGATTGCGTTTGGCGGGGAAGAAACGAGCGTGTTGAAGGCTCCCGCTTCTAGTCATGCTCGATTCCATCCAAGTAATCATTCCCGCCCTCGATGAAGAGGAGACGATTGGGGGAGTGGTATCGTCGTTGCAGGAGCAAGGGCTGACGCGGATCCGGGTCGTCGACAATGGCAGTGTCGATCGCACGGCCGAGGTGGCCTCCCAAGCCGGAGCGGAAGTATTGACCGAGCCGGTGCGCGGCTATGGCCGGGCGTGTTGGGAAGGATATCGGCAGCTTGATCCAACGGTGGAGTGGGTATTGTTTTGTGATGCGGACGGGAGTGATGATCTGGCCGATGTCGCGCGACTGATCGCCGAGGCGAAGCAGGGGGGGGATTTTGTCTTAGGAAACCGGCGGGCCTCGGCGGCAGCACGGGGCGCGATGACGCCGGTGCAACAGTTTGGTAATGGACTCGCGACGACTTTGATCAATTTGGGTTGGCGGCAAAACTACGGAGACCTAGGTCCTTTGCGCCTCATTCGACGCTCACTGCTGGAGCGCATCGACATGCAAGATCGGGGCTTCGGTTGGACGATCGAAATGCAGGTCCGTTCCGCCGAAGAGGGAGCCCGCGTCGTTGAGATCCCGGTAGGGTATCGGCGACGTGGCGGCGGCAGGTCAAAAATCTCCGGCACGGTGCGCGGGAGTGTCGCGGCAGGCACGATTATTCTCACGACCCTTGGTCACCTGTGGCTCAATCGCTGGAACGGCGGTCACTATGGTTACAAGCTCGGCGGTCTTCTCCTCCTGGTGGGGGCATGGATGATGAGCGGGCAGGGGGATTTTGCGGTCGCGGGCACGGTGCCTAAATTTTTAGGCGCCGCGGGAATCATGGGGTTGGGTTGGATGCTGGCCGCGGCGCCCCGGAAGATTTCCTGGTGGTGGTTTGGCGCCGTAGCTCTGGTGGCGCGAGTGGCGTTGCTCCCCATGACTCCCGGGGACGACGTTTGGCGATATTTGTGGGAAGGACGGATTCAGTTGGAGGGTTTTTCGCCGTATCTTTTGGCGCCTGATTCATCTGATTTGGTGACGCTGCGCGATGCGACGTGGAGCGGAATCAATCATGCTCATGCCACGGCGATCTATCCGCCGATAGCCCAATTGGTGCTGCGAATTTCGGCCGCGATATTTGGCACGGTGCTGGGACTTAAAATCATATTCATCCTGGCGGACATGGCATTGGTCGGGGTGCTGGCCAAACGGTTCGGTATGAGTCGGACCGTGCTCTACGCGTGGAATCCGCTGGTGATTTATGTCGGTGCAGGGGGGGGGCATTATGAGCCTGTGCTGCTGCTCACCATGGTTTTGGGCTGGCTCGCCTGGGAAAAATGCGAATCAACAGTAAGTAACCTAATAGGTTACTTTCCTACGTTGGCCTCTGCCTGGTGGTTGGGGATGGCTGCCGGGGTGAAGTGGATTACCGCTCCGTTGGTGGCTTGGGTGGTTTGGGCGAAAGTGAAACGGCGTGATTTTAAGGGGGCCGTGGGGTTGACGGTGATGGGGGCGTTGCCGGTGGCGCTGGCGTTGATCTGGTTCAAAATAGATTTCGGTGAAGTCGGTCCCCTCGCGCCCAAAACGTTTGTGCGGGAGGCGCGCACGTCGGAGTTGTTTCCGTGGTTGTTGGAAATCGTGTGGCCGGCTTCGGCATACAAGAACAGTTGGTTGATGGCTTTCTTCGCCCCGGTTGCGGCGTGGATATTTTTTAAGGCAAAATCTCTGGAGCGTTTTGCGGAAAGTTTTTTGGTAGCATTGCTGATTTTTGCACCCTCCGTGCACGCCTGGTATTTTGTTTGGGTGATTCCTTTTGCGGTGAGTTCACGGAATTTGGGGGTGCGTTGGCTGGGGTTGAGCGGTTTCGTCTATTTTTGGTTGTGGGAGCGTCAGGCGCAGACCGGTGAATGGTCGCAAACTCCGATGGAGAAAGTTATCCTGTGGGGACCTTTGCTACTCGGATTCTGGTGGATTAGAAATCGAGAGGTGCGCGCATGACTCCGACGATATTGATTTTTCTTAAAGCGCCGGTCGCGGGCCAGGTGAAGACGCGACTCGCGCGCGATGTGGGGAACGATAAAGCGCTGGAAATTTATCGGAGCTTGGTGGAGCGGCAGATGTCGGATTTACCCGATGACTGGCCGGTGGAGATTCATTTTTCGCCGGCTACGGCGGAGCCGCAAATGCGCGAATGGTTGGGTGCAGAACCGAATTGGAGTTTTGTGCCCCAGGTAGAGTCGGGGCTCGGTGAACGCTTGGCTCATGCGACGACTCGGGCTTTCGCCCGCGGAGCCTCGGCGGTCATGTTGATCGGCGGTGATTGTCCCGAATTGGGTGAAGCTGAATTTCAATTAGCCGCGCAGGGCTTGGGAGAACACGATGCGGTGATGGGCCCCGCTGCGGATGGCGGCTACTATTTGCTGGGCATGAAGGCGCCGCTGCTGGAGTTGTTTGAAAATGTTGCGTGGAGCACGGGAGCAGTTGCCGATCGCACGCGTGAGATTGTGCGCGAGCAGAATTGGGAACTCTCCGAGTTGCCGCAATTAAGCGATATAGACACGCGGGAGGACTGGGAAGCACTGAGCGACTGGCAGCCTTAGTTTCCGTGCACCGTGCGGAGTTGCACGCTATCCACCAGTCGGTCGTGGGAGAGGATGTCGGTGACCACGATGAGTTTGTCTCCTTCGGAAACATAACCTTCCCGGACCAGGAGACGAATGGCGTTCTCGATCGTGTCGTTGGGGTCGGAGGTGAGGGGCATTACAAAGGGGAATACTCCGCGGAGCAGCCGCATCTGGCGCAGCGTCGTCACAGTATTGGTCATCGCGAAGATGGGCGCGCAAGCGGGACCGAGGGCGGCGAGGGATTGGGCCATGAATCCCTGGCGCGTGAAGGTGAGAAGCGATGATCCTTTGATTTGATTGGCCAGCACGACGGCCGATTTTAGCACGTTGATTTTCTCACCCTTCATGAAGGCAGGTTCGGCAAAGGCGACGTCACCTTCTTCTTCGATTCGTCGCGCGATGCGATCGAGGGTTTGCACGCATTCGAGCGGATATTTTCCGATCGTGGTTTCGCCGGAGAGCATCACGCAATCGGCTTCTTCGTAGACGGCGTTGGCGACGTCGGTAATCTCGGCACGGGTAGGGACGGGAGACTCGATCATCGATTCAAGCATATGAGTGGCAATGATCACGGCGCGGCCGCGGTCGAAACAGGCTTTGAGTGCCCGACGCTGGATGATGGGCAGCTCTTCGAGCGGACATTCGATGCCGAGGTCTCCGCGGGCGACCATCAGGGCGTCGCATTCGTGAATGATCTCGTCGAGATTGGTGATGGCCGATTGGTCCTCGATTTTCGCGATAATTTTGGCCCGGGAATCATTCTCCTGCAGAAATTCTCGGAGGGTGATGATGTCCTGGCGTTCGCGGACAAAGGACAGCGCTACGAAGTCGATATCTTCTTCAATGCCCACGAGGGTATCGCGCCGATCTTTTTCTGTAAATGCGGGGAGGTTTACTTTTACGCCGGGGAGATTGATGTGGCGGCGGGAGGTGAGTTGCCCGTCGATCAAGACTTTGCAGCGAATGCGCCGACCATCGATTTTGTCGGTAACCTCAAAACGCATGAGGCCGCTGTCGACGAGCACGATGTCGCCCACGGAAATGTCATTGAGCAGGTCGCCGTAATTTACACCGACCGAACGGATCTCTTCCGGACTCTCGCCGGCTTCACCACCGGGCCGAACGGTGAAGTCGAATTCCTCGCCGGCCTTGAGCTCGATGGGCACCTCTACATCACCGGTGCGAATTTCCGGACCCTTGATGTCCATCATGATGGCGATTTCGCGACCGACCCGTTGGGAGACATCGCGGATGCGTTTAATCACCATGCGCGTCCACTCATGATTGGCATGGGCCATGTTGAGGCGAGCGACATCGGCGCCACCACGAATGAGTTGTTCGAGCATCTCTTCGCTCTGGGTGGCAGGACCCAGGGTGAAAACGATCTTGGTCTGACGCAGCGGCGGTTTGAGGTCGGTCATGATTTAGGGACGACCCTGAGTGACCTTGAAGATCGCCGCAATCGGGAAGACCTCGAATCCACGTGACAGTTCGGTCACTCTTTAGACCAGATTGATGAAGGGAGTTTCTCCGCCGGGCGCCACGATCGAGAATTCACAGCCCGGGAGACGACCCCGCAGAGGCGCGATGGACGTTTCGACTGCCTCCATGCTATTGCAGTCGCGGGAGAGGTGCGTGAGACAAATGTGACGCCAACGCGGACTGGCAATTTCACCCAATATCTCCTGCACACCGTCGTTGGAGAGGTGGCCGTGGCGACCGGAGATGCGTTGTTTGGTGGACCACGGGCGGCGGATATCAGCCTCGAGTAGTCGGGCGCAGTGATTGGACTCCACGGCGAGTAAATCAGCCTCCGCCATGCGCCGCCGCACGTGCTGGGGGATGTGACCCAGGTCGGTGAGCCACGTGATGGTGCGTGGCGGCGAAAAAAGATCATCCGGTTCCCCGGTGGTGATGGCAAAACCGACGGGGTCCTGCGCATCGTGCGGCACGGAGAAGGCGTCGATCTCCAGATCGCGGTAGCGAAATCGCCCGCCGGTCTCGAATACTTGCCAAGCGGCTTGATATTTGAGTTTGGCCTGCACGGCCCGGGACGTGGCGGCGTTGGCGAATACCACGACATTCGGGTGCTTTTTTAACGCATCGATTCCGGCGGTGTGATCGCCGTGTTCGTGGGTGAGGAAGATGGCATCCACGTCATCCATACTCGTGCCCGATTCGTGGAGCATTTGGCGAAGTTTACGGCCCGAAAACCCCGCGTCGATGAGCACCCGGGTGGATTCGGTCTCGAGCAGGGCGGCATTGCCCGAACTTCCACTGCCTAAGATTCTGAAACGTGTCGCCATCGGTTAGCAGGAGAATTGGTTCTGGTGGTCGGGCGCAAGGGGACTTTTGACTCAGGTGCATTTTCGCGGCGGTTGGTGCCTTCCCGTGAGGCGCAAAGCAGTAAATACGGGTGGGACGTTGACGGCGGAGGACTTCGGTACAGGTTATCGTCCCTCTATGTCCGCCGCTTCCTCCATCTCTCCGACCGGCCCGGTCTATGTTACTCGCCAAGCGCATTTTAACGCGGCGCATCGACTGCACAATCCGACCAAGAGTGCGAAATGGAATCGGGAGACATTCGGTCCTTGCAACAATCCGAAATGGCACGGCCACAACTACGTCATCGAAATCACGGTGGCGGGAGAAACCGATCCGGACACCGGTTACGTCATCGATCTCGGTGACCTCAAGGTGGTATTGCAGGAACGCGTTCTGAAGCACGTGGATCATCGCAATCTCAATGAGGAGGTGCGTTGGCTCCGGGGAGTGATCCCTTCCGCGGAAAATCTGGCGATCGCGTTCTGGCGCCGACTTGAAGCACACCTGCCCGCGGGACGCCTGCATCGGGTGCGGCTATTTGAAACGCCGCGCAATTTTGTCGATTACTACGGCCCGGCCGGGAATGCCGGAGCCATTTGAAGCCCCAGATTTTTCACTAACCAGATCAGGTAATCCCGCCCTAGCGGGACTACGGTTATCGTTCCAACCGCCTGATCGCTGAAACCCAAAAACGAAATGAATACGACGAGCACCAAGTCCATGTATCTGCACCGCGCCGGTGGTGAAGAACCCAGCATCGAGCGCAACTACGACGCCGATTTTAAAATGACCCCCGCCTACCGGGAATCCCTCCCTGATATGATGGACGCGGAAGACGCCATTCAAGGCGCGCCCGTTCCGATCCAGCAAGTAGGTGTTTCCAATTTCCACCTGCCTCTGCAGTTCACTACGGCGGCAGGTAAACGCATTACGCTGCAAGCCGCCGTCACGGGAAGCGTTTCGCTCGAGGCCAATCTCAAGGGCATCAACATGAGCCGAATCGTGCGCTCGTTTTATGAGCACGAGGACGACGTGTTTACGCCGGCATTGCTCGGAAATATTCTGGCGAAATACCGCGAAAAAGTCGAATCGCTGAATGCGCGCATCAAGGTGAGTTTTTCTTATCCCATTTTGCAGGAGTCGCTGCGCAGTGGACTGGCAGGGTGGCAATATTATGATGTGTCGTTTGAGGGCGTCACGGATGAGTTGGGTCGCTTCCGGTCGTTCGTGGAAATCGATTTTGTTTACTCGTCGGCCTGTCCCTGCAGCGCGGAACTTTCCGAGCACGCTCGTGATGTTCGCGGTGCCTACGCGGTGCCGCATAACCAACGCTCGAAAGCACGCGTCAAAGTCGAGGTGGCTCCGGGCGCGGAGCTCACCGTCGAGGATATGCAGGAGCATTGCCTGAATGCGCTTAAGACCGAGACCCAGGTGATGGTGAAGCGCGAAGACGAGCAGGCGTTTGCCGAGCTTAATGGTGCGCACATCAAGTTTGTTGAAGACGCCGCCCGCTTGGTTTATGCTGAATTGGCCGAGGACTCTCGCATTGTTGATTTCCAAGTGGCCTGTTCGCATCTCGAGTCGCTGCATTCGCACGACGCGGTGAGTGTCATCTGTAAAGGTGTGCCGGGTGGTTTCAACGCCGACTTCATGGACTTCCGCAGTCTCGTCTGCTGAGTAGGGAACAACTCCGCTGGTATATATTAACAGAAGGTTGCGAAGAGCTGACGCACCGTTTTGCCATCTGACTGCGGACGACACGGAGGTCGTCCCTCCCCAAGGGTGGATAACGGGAGGGCCAGCTCCGTCTGGTCCGCAATTTTTGAAGTATTTCGACAGAAGGTAACGAAGTGTTCGCAAGAGCACACCCGCAGTGCAGTGGGCGTGGCTCTGTGGTCCGCAGCGTTATAGTGGTGACTTCTTAATTATCTTCAGAGGAGTGGCTTTGTTTTCTTCGTTTCCTCCTGTAAATAATTCGAGCTGACGGCTACTCGCTCCTCGCTACCCATTAATCGCTACTTTAACCAATACCTCATGGCTAAACCTGTTGTTGTTGTTACTGGTGCTTCCCAAGGGATTGGGGCGGCGATCGCTAAAGTTTTTGCGAAGGAAATCAAAGGCGCGCGATTGGCGTTGGTAGCGCGCAATGAGAAGAACCTCAACAAAACCGCAGCGGCATGTGCCAAGCTTGGTGCGACGGTAGAGTCGTTTATCTGTGATGTGAGCGATGAGGCGGCGGTAGCACAGATGAGCGCCGCGGTGCTCCAGCGATTCAAGCGGGTGGACGTGCTTATCAACAATGCCGGTAAATTTGAACCGACCGATTTTCTGACGATGAAAGTCGCCGACTTGGATCGACTGTTGAACGCGAATTTGCGCAGCCTGTTTTTGGTGTCCCAGGCGTTTGCTCGCGGCATGGTGAAGCAGGGAAGTGGACACATTTTCAACATGAGTTCCATCGCGGGCCAGCAAGCTTACCCCGGTGGGGCAGGTTACTGCGCGGCCAAGTTTGGGGTGACGGGACTCTCTAAAGTCATGCGAGCGGAACTCATGGACAAAGGCGTGCGGGTGACGACGGTTTACCCCGGTGCGACGGTGTCGCCGTCCTGGGATGGCAGCGGTATGGATACGGCCAAAATGATGCCGACCAAAGACGTCGCCCGCGCCTTCTTCGACATCTATCGGCTTTCGCAAAACACGGTCGTAGAAGACATCGTCCTGCGTCCGCAGGGCGGTGATTTTTAGTCCACTTAGGAAACGTATTTGGTCGGGGTTACGAAAACTGAGCCATTGAGAGAGTTAGTCTGGGAATCCAGAAAGGACCCAGATCATGAAA
>CBFHXU010000143.1:0-7943 GCA_965659875.1 uncultured Opitutaceae bacterium | reverse complement strand
TTACTCTACCCCCTCAACCACTACATCAACCCATCCAGACTAACTGTTTAGGTGGTCCAGTTTGGGTAACCCGACCAATTACGATCGCCACGGGCAAGGCGGTGATGAACGAGGGGACAAGTTCCCTCAGCCCCTGCCAGATGTCTTCAAACGTCATGATGGTCCTTCGGAATCAGTTGAAGCAGGTAACGGCAAGTAAATGCCGCTCTACGACATCAATAGGCTGGCGTCGCGCCGGTTTGTTGCGCGACCCATTCACCATGGCGGCACGCGCTAGCGAGGCTTTCGCGGGGCGAGAGATCTTTGTTCAACAGATGACTCAACAGTTTCGCTAAAAATGCGTCGCCGCAGCCGACGGTATCGCGGACTTCAACGATGCGGCCGTTTTCCCAATGCCATTGATCTTCGATGAGCAGACCGGCACCGCGGGAGCCGGCGGTGATACACACCGTCGCGCAACCGCATTCGTGAGCCAACGCCCGCGCCATGGCTTCTTCTGATCCGGGTTGTTCTTCGTCGGCGTTGAGGACGATACGGGCAGCTTCCTCGGTATTGAGTTTCAGGAGGTCCGCCGTCTTGGCTCGGACCCGCACGAGATTCAAATCGTCGTGTGGTGCGCGCAGGTTCACGTCGAACACCCGGAGGGCGTCCTCGGGGATCACCTGTAGGATGCGATCCAGCGCGGAACAATTCACATTGCTGCGAAGTGCGAGAGAACCGAACACAATCGCCTGAGAATTGAAGGCACGGCGGGTCGCGTCTTCGGTGCACAGAATTTGATCCCAGGCGACGCTGGGGGTGATGTGATACGTGGCATCGCCAGCGGGACCGGTTTCGGCGACGACAGTGCCGGTAGGCAATCCCGCGTGAAACGTGATCAACTCGGTGGAGATGCTCCACCCGTTCAGTCGTCGCACGAGTTCGTCTCCAAGTTTGTCGCGGCCCAGTCCGGAGAGCAAATGAACCTCCGTGCCCAATTGTTTGAGATGATAGGCGACGTTAAAGGGTGCTCCACCGGGGAACAGCCCGACCGGGAGAAAATCCCAAAGGATTTCACCAAAGCAAATGACGTTTGAGCGGGAGGACATGACTGGGGCAGCGCCTCACAATCGGAGGAGAGTCGAATCAAAGTTGAGCACAAACCGCGCCAGCGACAATCCTGCTGTTGACCGTCTGTTCTACGCCGCTGAGCGGTGCTTAGAGTAAATTCCCCTGGTCGGCGGCGAACCCTTTTAACCCCAGAGCTTGATAGGCCTTGGGAGTCAGCGCGCGGCCTTGGGGGGTGCGTTGGAGATAACCCTCTTGGATCAGGAAAGGTTCGTGCACCTCTTCCAGGGTGTCCGTTTCTTCGCCCACGGCGATGGCGACCGTGCCGAGCCCGACCGGTCCGCCTTTGTAGTTTTCGGCCATGATACGCATGATGCGTTTATCCATCTCATCGAGCCCGCGGGCGTCGATTTCGAGAAGTTCCAAGGCGGCGGAGGCGATGTCGCGATTGATTTTTCCATCGGCTCGCTCTTGAGCAAAGTCGCGTACGAAATTGATCAGGTTGTTGGCGATACGCGGGGTGCCGCGCGAACGGGCCGCGATCTCTTTGGCCCCGTCTTCGTCAACTTCCACTTCGAGCAGATGGCACGAACGTTTTACGATACCCGTGAGGGTTGCGGTGTCGTAGTAGTCGAGGCGGGTTTGCAGGGTGAAGCGGGAGCGTAGCGGGGCAGTAAGGAGCCCTGAACGCGTGGTGGCTCCGACAAGGGTGAACCGGGGGATGGAGAGGCGCACGCTGCGGGCGTTGGGTCCCTGATCGATCATGATATCCAACCGGAAATCTTCCATCGCCGAGTAGAGGTATTCCTCGACGGTCTTGGGAATGCGGTGAATCTCGTCGATGAAGAGCAAGTCACCCTCTTCCAGGCTCGTGAGCAGACCGGCGAGATCGGATGCTTTTTCGACGACGGGACCGGAGGTGACGCGCACGGTTTTGCCGAGTTCGTTGCCCAAGATGAAGGACAGGGTGGTTTTGCCGAGGCCCGGAGGACCGCTGAGCAGGATATGATTAAGGGCATCGCCGCGCCGTTTGGCGGCACCGACCATGACCTGCAGTCGTTCGACCGTTTTCGCTTGGCCGGTAAAATCACCAAACGACAACGGACGCAGCGCCGCATCAGCCGGTGACTCGGGCGCGTTAAAAGTCGAGGCGAGGAAATCGGTGCCTTTGGGGGTTTCGTCGGACATGGGTCTTAGTTGGCCAGCAACCGGAATAGCGGTTCGTTTATATAGAAGTTGGTGCGACCCACCTTCATTTTACGCACGAATTCCGCGTTGCAAAGTTTGTTGAGATAGGTGGTGGCGGTTTGTCGCGAAACCTTCAGGTCCCGTTCGATAAATTCGATTTTGGTGTAGGGATGGCGGAAGAGATTGTTAATCAGATCTTGGCTGTAGAGTCGCGGGTAAGTTTCTCGTAACCGGCTTTTGGCCGACTGCATTTGTTCGCGGATAGATTGCACCAGAGTTATGGTCTCGCGCGAGGTCGTTTCGACTGCCTGCAACATATATAGAGCCCATGCGGCCCAGTTACCCGTGTCGCGAACGGTTTGGAGATGCTGGTAGTAGTCCGATTTGTGCCGCACGATATAGCGACTCAGATATAGCACGGGCAAATCGAGCAGATCGTGCAGAAACAGGTGCAGGAGGTTTAGGATCCGTCCAGTGCGCCCGTTACCGTCATAAAAAGGATGGATGCTTTCGAATTGGTGATGGAGCACCGCCATGCGCACTAACGGATCCAACTGCGTGTCTTCGTCGGCTTGGTGAAAATATTCCAAAAAATTGCCCATCCGATTTTTGATGGTGTCGATGTCTTGAGGCGGTTCATAGACCACATCTCCCGTTTGCTGATTGCGTAGCACGGTGCCCGGCATTGTGCGCAGGCCGGATTTGCTCTCCAACAACGTGGCCTGAATGGCCAGCACGTCGTCCATCCGCAGGAACTTCTGCTGACGAACCCGCTCGAACCCCAATTTCAGGGCAGCGGCATAGCTGTGAACTTCTTTTGCTGCCAATGATGGGTAGAGGGCTGTTGCCGCGTCTCCCTGATAAAGTTCGTCGGAAGTGGTGATGATGTCCTCGATCTCCGAGGAGTCCTTCGCTTCTTGCAGAGCCAGAGTGTCGATGAGAATCGATTGATTGGGGATCGTGCCTACGACGCCTTTGAGTTCGGCTAGCCGACGGTGGGCCTTGGCCGCTTGGCGGAGGACTTCAGGGGTCTCAATGTTTGCCGTATCGGGTAGCGGCAATGTTGGGAGATCGGCACTCATATGCTTAAAAGCCTCCTCTTTCCTTTACGTATTCCCTTTATATGTAAAGAAAAATGCTAATATTCATACATATTATGTGAATATGTATAACAAATCCCCCATTTTTACGCGTAATCCACGGAGGAGGGATCGCGGTTCCGAATTCGCCATTTGAGCCACTGGAGTATAGGTGATTGTCACTTGCTAAGTGACAATCGGGCTGTGGGTTAGCCCTCCCACTGGAGTTGGGCGCCGAGGGAGTTGAGGTTTTCGACGAAACGGGGGTGGGCGCGTTTGATAATTTCGGCGTGGCGGACGACACTTTTACCGGGAATGGAGGCGGCCATCATGGCGAGGGCGACGGCCGCGCGAATGACGTAGGGCGAATCTACGACGGCGGGGCGCAGGGTTTTGCCGCCAAACACGATCAAGCGGTGGGGGTCACTCACCACCGCGTGCGCGCCGAATTTGGCCAGTTCGGGGATCCACGAGAATCCGTTTTCGTAGACCTTGTTCCAAAAGTGGATCGTGCCAGTGGAGTGGGTGCTCAAGGCGATCATGAGCGGCAGGAGATCGACCGAAAAATAGGGCCACGGGGCGGCTTCGATTTTGGGCAATAGGTTCGTGGTGCGCGGGCTCTCAATTTGAAGCGATTGATTCGGGGAAACGATGGCGGTGAGACCGTCGTGGCGAACCTCGACGCCGAGGCGGCGAAAGGCATGGGTGATGAGGTCGAAGTGTTGGGGAACCGAGTTCTCGACGCGGATTTCCCCACCGGTGATGGCCCCAAGGGCGAGGAAGGTGACGACTTCGTGATAGTCGGTGCCGATCGTGATGTCGGCGCCGTGCAGTTCGGCGACACCTTCAATTTCCAGCCGGCTGGTGCCGACGCCGGTGAGTTTGGCTCCCATGGCGACGAGGGCGTTGCACAGGTCCTGCACGTGTGGTTCGCTGGCGGCGTTGATCAGGGTGGATTTGCCGTCGGCGAGAGCGGCGGCCATGGCGAAGTTCTCCGTAACGGTGACAGACATGTAGTCGAGCCAGGTGCGGGTGGGGGTGAACCCTTGGCTCGTGAGTTCGAGGGTGAGGGGTTCTTCGCCGGAGATCTGCACGCCGAGGGCCGACAACACATGGAGATGAGGGTCGATTTCCCGGACTCCCAACGAGCAACCCTTGGTGTTCGAACGCACCGTGATTTTGCGCAAGCGGTGCAGCAAAGCCGGATAGAGTAGCACCGTGGAACGCATGTCCTGCGGCAGTTCGTGGTCGGTGAAGTTCGGCGAAAAATTCGCGTGATCGATCTGCATGTTTCCCGCGGTGCGGTCCCAGTCGATGGTCGAGCCTTGGCTCGAAAAGAAATTTACCAGTTTGTTGAGGTCGGTGATGTCGGGGACGTTACGCAGGGTGACCGGTTCGTTGGTCAGAAGGGTGGCGCAGAAGATGGGCAGAACCGAGTTCTTGTTCCCGGAAGGAGTAATGGTGCCAGTGAGGGGATTGCCGCCTTGGACGATTAAATCGGACATCGAGGGGGAGCGTGGGAACGGGAACGGCGCTGGGCAAGGCTCGGCTTGGGGGGATGTGTGATTGGTGGGCGGGGTTGGTGCGGAGAGGACGCGCTGACTGGCAGGAGAAGTCGTGATGAGGCGGAGGTTAGATGCGGATTGTTTTGGATCGATTGATTCGTGGGGGATGGGACAGGGCTTTATCCTCCTTCGTCCCGCTTTGCGGGACTATGGCGGATTGTTTTGGATCGATTTCGATCCAAAACAAAAAAAGCGCCCGCGGTTAAGCGGGCGCCTTGAAGATTTTGGGAGGGATGGGTGGATTAGCTCTCGGAGGAGCCACCACCGTCGCGATTGCCACCGCGACCACGACCACGTCCGCCGCGGCTGCGACGACGGCGGTTGTTGCCGCCATTGCCTTCGCCCTTGGACTGGCCATCACCACGGGAGCGTCCGCCGCGCTCGCCGCGAGGACGATTGCCGCCTTCACCGCGCGAGGAGTTTTTGCCCTGACCGCGGCCACGACCACGGCCGCGTCCACGATTGTTGCGATTACCACCACGACCCTTTTTCGGAGCAGGTTTGGAATCACCGCCGGTGAAGAGGTTCTTCAACCAAGCGAAGAAGCCGCCGCCGGAGCTTTGGGAGGAATCCAATTTTGGTTTGGGCACATCCACGTCCACATGCTTGGGCGTACGGGGGCGACGTTCGGTGTTCTCACGATTTGAGCGTCCTTCACCCCGAGGGCGACGTTCGCTACGCCCTTCGCCTCGGGATCCGCGTTCGGAACGGTCGCCGTCTTCGCGTTTGCCACGAGGTTTGAAGGCGGGACGTTCGTCGGCGGTCTGGGCTTCGGGAAATTCCGGAGTCTCCCAGCGCTCGGTCGAGGAGCGGGTTTGTTTGGGAGGGAGAATATCGAGTTCGGCCGGTTCGTCGGGTTCCTCGGCTACGGCTGGTTCGGCGGGAGCAGGGGTTGCGACGGACTTGGGTGCTTCGGGAGCTGCCGCAGCTTCAGGCTCGGCAGTTGTTGGGGCGGTTTCCGCGACCGTTTCGGCGGCGGGTTCCGGGTCCGCGACTGGTTCCGGAGCTGCCGGGGCAGGTTCCGGTTCAGCAGGAGCGAACGGGTTTTTGTATTCGGACTCGACGGTCACAATGCGGACGGCTGTCGGTTCGTAGGTGCCTTGGGAGGCGCTGGTTGATGCAGCCGGGGCCGGGGCACTGGGCTTGCGTTTGCCGCGCGCGAGACCGGGGCCACGTCCGGTGCCGAAAGCAAATTCGGCGGCGGGGGCGGTCTCAGCAGCGGGCGTCTCGGCGGGAGCGTTCTCCGCGGGGGCGGTGCTCTCGGAGCCGGACGAGTTGTTGTCTGACATGTTGTTGTATATGTTTAGGTTAACCCAAGCTCACTCAACACGAGGAGCGGTGGGTGGGTGCCGTGGGCGGAGGCCAGTCGGGCGCTCAACGCAGGCACGAAGTGCGCAACCTCGGCTATCTGGACGCGGAGAGCAATGTATTTTTAAGCTATCCTAATATCGGGGAATCACTTGTCCCTTGCCCTAAAAGCCCCGGCCTCCAGCCTGCGGACTATGGACAAGCTCGAAGAAATTTTCCAAATGCAAGAGACGCTTAACTCCCGGATTGGGGTGGAACTTCCGCCGGCAACCGATGAGGAGAAGGCCAAGTGGGTGCTCAACTACACGCGGGCAATGCAGCAGGAGACCGCGGAACTGATCGACAGTGTGCCCTGGAAGTGGTGGGCGAAATACCAGAAGTTTGATGAGCAGAATGCCAAGGTGGAAGTCGTGGATCTGTTTCATTTTCTCGTTTCATTGGCGCAGACCCTAGGCATGTCGGCCGACGATATTTACGAGGCCTACGTGAAGAAAAATAAGGTCAATCACGAGCGTCAGGAGTCTGGCTATGCGGTGAAGGACGAAGAGGACTCTAAACACATCTGAGCGTTGCTCAGATGTGTAAGTGGCAAGTATCAAGTTCCAAGTATCAAGATGGGCAAAGCGATGAATCGGGCCAAGCAGTGAAACGGGCGAAGCGGTGAAACTAGGAGCTATGCGATGAAACCTGAGGACGATGCGATGAAACGTGGGGTGAAGCGATGAAACGGGTGGGTGAGGTATTGGATTTGGACTTTGAGGTGAAGGTCGTGCGGGGGGATGGCGCCGACCAAGAGGTGGTGCGGTTTGGAGATTTGTTGAAGGGGTCGACGGTGATCTCGGTTTACATGCGCAATAATACCGGTTCCTGCGATAAGCAGAACGATAGTTTGGTGGAGCAGGCTACGGCCATCTCGAAGCGCGGCTGGCAGGTGGTGGGTCTATCGCGTGACACCGGCGGTTCGCATCAAAAGTATGCGGCCAAGAAAGGCATCGACTACACCCTGGTCAGCGATCCGAAAGATTTGTTCGCCCAAGCCGCGGATGCGGTCGTGGAAAAGAAAATGTATGGCCGCACGTTTAGTGGCCCCCTGCGATCGGCCTGGCTGCTGGCTCCCGACGGGACGGTGAGGGCAATTGTTGAGAAAGTGGATGCCAAACAGCATGCGGAGCAGGTTTTAGCCGCGATTGATTCACTTTAGTTTAACATGTGGGGCGCAGGCTCGGCTTGCGGCCCACGTCTCAAACCTATTGATTGCGTCCCGGTGAGCTCCCCAACCATCAAGGATATTCGCGCTGCCGCGGCCGCCCGAAAACAAAGTCGTGAACGACGGCGTAAGCTGTTGGTCGGCACGACCGTGGCGGTTTTACTGCTGGGGGCGGGAGTCTTTTTCGGAGTGTCTCCGGTGGTGGAATCGCAGCTGAAATCGCGATTGGAGTTGATGCTGAAGCGCGAGGTTGAGGCTGGGCACGTGTCCTTTAGTCTCCTGACTTTCACGACGACTTTTGAGGATGTGCGGGTGCCGGATCATGATGGTTCCGAACTTCTCACGTGGGATCGACTGGTTTTGGATGGTCGGCTCTCAGGCCTGATGGCAGGAGCGTGGTCCATCGATGCGATCTTGATCGAAGGGTTTTACGGACGGTTAAGGGTGGATGAGCAAGGTCGGCTCAATACAGCCGATTTAATGACGGCGTTGACGGAGGACGAAGAAGGTGGGCGCCCGTTTGAAGTAGGCGAGTTTTCGGTGACGGAT
>CBFHXU010000142.1:0-8011 GCA_965659875.1 uncultured Opitutaceae bacterium | reverse complement strand
TATCGTAGATCGGGGAATCGGATATTTCGACCCGAACCAGATAATCATCGGTCAAAGCGTTGTCGGCGCGAACGATCTCGTCGATCACGCGACTGTAGAGATATTCGCCGACCAAAAATCCCCAAACTTCGTTTTCACGTTTCAAGGGCACGTAAATCGCGTAGCCCGGACCGTAGGGAGTCAGGTCAATGGTACCCGAAATTACGGGTGCGCCGGAGGTGGACAATGACCGCTGGATCGCCGCGGTGCGAACCGGATTGTCGCCGTGAGGGAAACGGGCCAAATGCTCGTTGCCCTCGGTCGGGTAGACTTCCTGCACGGTGAGGTCGGGAATCTGGGATATTAGGGAAATGGATTGGCCGCCGCGACCGCCGATATTGGTGCGTAGGAATGACTCCGCTTCGATGCCGCGAACGACCGCGGTTTTATTTTCGTCAGCCCACTCTCGCGCAAAATAGCCAAGTTGGTTGATCTGCGCCTCCATGAGGTCTTCCACCTCGCGGGCCAAGCTTTGCGCACTTCGGTTCGTGCCCTCCTTGAGTCGCACCAGCTCCTGGTCCTGCAGACCCATGTAGAGAATCGCCGTCATCGTGGCGGAGCCCACGATGACCGGAAGCGGCAACCAACTGGGGGCACCGGAACCCGTGAGATCGTGTTTGTGCCAAGCCTGGGCAAGTAACGTAACCCCCACCAGTGCGATCGCGAAGGCGGCCAAGGGCGACGTGTCGTGGGAGTAGCCCCAACGGTAGGCCATCGTCAGATCGAGCGTGTAACCCATCAAGGTCGCCGCGCCCAGCGAAAGAATCGTGGACGCACACAGCGCCAGGATCAGCGTATGCTTTCGGCCGATACGGGGACGGGCCAAACTCGCGACGAGCAGACCGGAGACCAGCAAGGCGAGAGAAACGGGTGGAGACATCCGGGCCGAGTTAGAACTGGCCGAAAGCGGGAAGTAGCTGAATACCAATTCATCAATGCCGAAGTCCGTCGGAAGTATGTCCTGGAGGAGGGTGAAGAAGCCGATTGCCGCGGGAAAGAGCGCCAGCAAGGCGACGCGACGAAACCCCAGATCGACCGTCAACATGATGACGGCCAACAGGAATACCCCGATCACCGTATTTGCCCGGATGGGCTCCAGATCCAAAGTGATAGAGATTAAGGGTATACTGCTGCTCAACCACCCAAATAAGGGCACCAAGGTCACCACCACCAAAGTCGAAGCCAGAGCGAGACAAACGCGCTTGGGCCAATCGATGGCAAGAGGATTTTTACCGTCGATTAGGGTTAATACCCCATATAAAACACAGTTTTTGCCGGAAGCAATACTGTTTAATAGACGCCAAAATGACTCAATTAGGTGATTCTGGCGGGTTAGTTCCGCTTCCGTCTCGAGTTTCTAAAGGGTAATCATTCGGGTCTGGGTGCGTATCTATATTTTTTGAGTCAGGCCGATTGTTGTCACCGGTGATATTGCGTAAGATATTGGTCGGCCCGTAGACAAACGTCCATTTCGGATTGCTCAGTTGGCCGTCCAGTTTGACTTCCAAAACCGAGGAAAATGGGGTGAACACCGCGTCCAGCAACCCTTCCCCGCCCTCGAACGGGCGCACGCGGGAGGTAAAACTAAGTTCTTTTGTATCTAGTGAATAGGTCCCATTGGCATCGAGAGCACCCCGGTCACCGCTTATCTTCAATTCGGGAAAGGTGACTTGGGGGCCCGACAGCGTAAAATTTGCATTCGCGTGGCTCAATTGGAGAGTCGAAAAGTTGAGCAGAGTGCGTTCTAGCAGCGCGGAAAGGGGGCCGAGCAAGTTGATGTTGGCGAGACCGGGGTGAGACACTGCTGCACTCCCGGTTCCCTGCAGATCGAAGGGGTCGTCGGCGGGACCTTCCGCGGATAAGCCCAGCGTCAACTTCCCGGCCGCCATTTGTTTTTGAAAGTCGGTGGGAGCGGCTGCGCGCTCTCCTTTTCTCGCTGCGGTCCATTCTACGACATCCTGAATAGTGCGCCCCAGCGAAGCGTCTTCGAGGTTCACATCGAAGCCGATATTTTTGGATTCGCCTGAACCGGTGAGCAGAATCTTCCCCTTTAATTCACCTTCCCCGAATCCGGTGGTGAAATTATCGATGGATATCTCGTCATTCTTTTGTCGGCCTTCGAAGGTGACGCCGCGCAGAGGAAAGTTTTTGTAACGCCATGCCTCATCGGCATGACCGGAGAAAGAGAAATCTCGCGTCGTGGGTTGACCCCATTCTTCGCGGCTGATGGCTCCGTCCAATTGCAATTCCAGCGGCCCCGTGAAAGTGAAGGGCTCGATCAACGCCTCGCCATTCTCGCGAAGCAGGTTGGGCACGGGCGCCAAATCACTGCGGCCGCCCGCGTGAATTTCCAGTCGGGTCCAGCGGCGACTGTCGGGCAGATGCCACTGGCGGGCGAAGCGACCCTGCACGGTGCCTGGTTCGCGCTCAGAGATGAAGTTGAGCACATCGACCCAGCCCGGTCGCACAAACAATCGGGTGCGCATGCGTTGCATGGGAATGTCTTTCACTGCGACATCGTTGGCATCGGCGGAAATGAAGATTTGAGTTTCGAGTTTGGCTTTCCACCGTCCGCTGACCTCCACGTTGGCCCGGGGCGGGGCGGCTTGAAAATCGAACATGGCGAACAGTCGTGGCCACCAATCTCTGAACCAGCCGTTGATATCGCTGGGAACAAGTTGGCCGTTGAGCAGAAAACGAAAGCGGGTGTCCGCCGTATTCATTTCGTAACTTCCAAACGCCCGACTGGACCCGCGCCGCAGGTGAATTTGATCCGCCCGGAGTTGGTCATTTTCCCAGGTGACATGGGCTGAGGTGGCATCGAGGGGAACCCACCGCGCGACCACGGGCCCGGTGGAAAGATCAGCGGCGGCGGAGAGTGGTTTACCGCCCGGCCCCAACATAAGGTCCGCCGCCAGCGAAGGTCTCTGCGACCAGCTCAAAATTGAGGGCACATCGAAACCGGTTTTATCCGCCGCCAATAGTAGCGTTTGCTCTCCAACCTCGCCGGCAAGGCTTACGCGCCCGGCGCCATTGGTCGCATCAACATCGGTGGCGAAGCTCCATTCACCGCCCCCGACCCGCACGGTGCCCTGTGACTGGATGACGGGAATTCCGACCAACGAGGCTTGGATCCGGGCGCTGTCAAAATTGATGCCCTGTGCGGATACGCGGCGAGATGCCAAAGTCAAAGCGGTGGGGGTCACACTCAAAATGGCGGGGTCCCATTCCGTGGCGAGGTCCAGCCGCAGATCGTATGCACTGACTCGATCGGGCCACTCGATTTTTCCGATTTGGAGCGCCAGGGTTTCCGCTCTCTTTTCACCGCCCGGACTGAGCTCGCCGATCAAGGAAATGTCGAGAACCTGCACGACTTCGCCGTCTTCGACCGGCAGGTTCACCGAAACCTGTGCGGCGCGGGCGTTGACGGTGGCTTCCGCCCCGAGGGTGGGATGGGGGGTGAAATGAATATCCAGTTTTGCGCCGCGAATCGGCGGCAGCTGGGAGAGGACATCGCCGAACTGACGGCATTGCTGCAGATAGTTTTGGGAGAACGAACGCAGCAACTGGTCGAGTGGCACGGTGGGGGCGGCATTTTGCGGCTCGGGAATCAAGACGTGGCCAAATGCGCTGACGGGAAAGGGCCCCACCTGGGCCGTGAGGTTTTCGATCTCGAATAATCGGGGGGATTCGCCGCGTCGCACCCGGGCGTCCAGTCCGGCGACGATGGGCTCCGCGGCACCGGACGGCGAAATGATGGCGGGAATCATGAGATCGACGCCGGCAAATCGAATTTCGCTGGGGTCGATTTCGTTGAGCCAAAGCGCAATCGGGTCCACCCGCATCGAGATGGATTTTGCCCGCATTACCGTGGCATCGGAAGAGAGCAGACTGAGTCGCGCATCGCGCACGAGCAATTGACCAGTGGGGTCAAAGGTGAATTTACCGAATTTCGCGTGCAGGCCGGCATTGGCCAGACGTTTTTCAGCTTCGCGCAATACGAATTGAGGCACATTCAATTCGGGTTTGGTGAGCAGAAAAATCTGCATTCCCGCGACCACGACCAACAAAATCCAAGCGAGCCACTGGGCCAGAGCCAGCAGGCATCGCCCACAAAAATGGGAGCTTTGCCAACAGGCTTTCAACCAGCGGGGAGCGGGCATGGTCGGTCGTGTTTCTTAATGGGTTTAGAGGCGGAAGGGGCGAAAATCAGGCTTCGGGGTCCGGCATTTCCGGCGGGGTGGTCAATTCAATGGGACCGGGATCACGGTCCGCGTAAGTCAAGTTCCAGAAGGCCCGGATAAACTCCGGCGATGCTTCAAAAACCAGATCCAAACTCGGGGATCCGACCAATTGCTGATCTCCGCCATCGCGATCAGCGAGGAAGAGTGTGAAGAGTTCCTCCTGTTCGCCGCCGTCCCCGCTCAGCGAAAGCCGCACGTCGAGCTGGTAACGCCAATCGGACGACGTGCTGTTGACCGACACCGACTCGCGAAACTCGTCGGCGACGATGCGATGCGCGCGCAGCGTGCGCAGGGAATCGAGTAGCTGGGTAAGAGACGTTCGTTGAGCTTCCGGTTGCGTGGCGATGACGCTTGCCCACGTGTCTTCCGCGGTGAGTTGCAGGGCGAGAATCTCGGTGGCGTTCGATAGATCGCGCAGTTGTAAGCCGGTGATGCGGGCGCCGGCGGGAAGCTCCCGCAGCAACCGTTCGCGATAGTGCAAGGGGTCAAGCGGCGTGTTGCGCAAGAAGACATCATCGATGCGGTAAACGAAGGTCTCCTGTTCGGTTTTGGCGAAGGCTTGTTCCCCGGTTTGATTGGTGCCGACCAGCAGGGTGATGGCTTCGGGAGCGGGGTTACCGCCGAGAGGGGCCTGGAACGAAATCGTGATCGTGCGGCGGGGACGTTTGAGCCCCCACAGTTCGAGATCGGCATCGGTTGGCACATCACGTTCGAAGGTTTCAGCCCGGAGTAAGCGCAGCGTGCGCAGGAGTTCGTCTTCGATAACCCGGGTATCGGCCTGATACGTACGCAGCGAACCATCGGACTCGCGATTGACGACTTGCCAAGAACTGATCACTTCCGTCGCATCGCTATCTTCATTGGTATCCAGTTTCTGGATCACGATCTCTTGCCCCTGATCGTCCTGCAGGGCAATGGAATCGATCTGGCGGCCTTCGAGTTCGAGGATGGTCGCTTCACGCAGTTCGCGTTGGGCGTTGCGAAGGTTGGCGGCGAGGCGTTCCGGAAGCGTGACGGTGAAGATGGCATCGCGTCCCTCCATTTGCGCATAGAATTTTTGGTCGGTGCCGGCCGGGGAGGTGTCGGTCTCGCCGTTGGCGTCGGGCGGGGGCACTTCGCTGCCGAGGAGCAGGGTTTCGCGCCGGTTATTCCCCTCCAAAGTGATGCGTAGGGAGGGGGTGTTGGTTCCGCTGGTGGTGAGGAGCTCGGGCTGCCGGGAAGGTGCGCCGAGGAACTCGGCGGTGCGGAGCGTGGCGATATCGCTGACGGCCACTTCGGTCTGGGCCTTGGAAGCGCGGGTGACCACGGGCGACTCAAAGCGCCAGCGGTTGTTCTCTCGTCGCAGACGCACGCGCACATTGGCGGGACCGTCGTTTTGGAGATTCAGGGACCGAATTTCGAATACGGGGATGGTGAAGCACGCATTGGTGCGCAGTTGCTCGAGATCGACAGAGAGGCTGTTGGCTAAAGAATCTGACACGACGTGAACCCGCGAGCCGTCCGGCGAGAGCACGTAGAGGCGTTGTCCGATCTTGGTTTTGTCGCCGATGGCGAGGGATGTTTCCAGGGCGGTTTCGCCGCTGCCGGACCGGAACGTCACGGTCAGATTGGGGTTATCCAAACCGTAGTCGGCGAGCGAAAGGTCCGTGGCCCCCAGGTTGTCGACCGCGAAACTGGTATAGTGTTCGAGGAACTGCAGTTCGTTGATGATACGACTGACGGCATGCGGATTGGCGGGCCACTCGTAAGGGGCCATGATGTGCCAGGATTCGCCGTTACGTTCAAGTTGGACGGTGTCGGGGAGGCTCGAGCCGGAAATCTGCAGGGATTGAATGTTAGCCGCTTCCGGGCCCAGAACGCGGGAGCGGGATTCCTCGATGAGTCGCTCGGTGTGCCACTTGCGTTCGACCCCGAAGATGAAGAAGAACAACACCACGTTGATGAGCAGAAGGAAGAGGGTGATCTTGGTGCGCATGGCTAAACGAAATTGAGATAACGACTGACTCTACGATCGGCGGGTCCAATAAACCACGATACCGAACAGGGCGGCGAGACCGGGGAGGATGACCAGCAAACTGATCCGCAGTTTGCCGAGATCCGCTTTGCTGAGGTTGATTTGATAGCGCTCGATCGGACGCGGGACGGTGTTGATTTGGACGTCACGATCCACGCACCATTCGATGGCGTTGAGTGCGAGGGTGAGATTGCCGGGAGCAACAATGCGGGCGTTGGCGGCGAAGTCGGCGTTGCCAAAAAGGACCAGTCGCCCGCCGCGCACACTAAACGGCAAATCTTTGGGCGGAGTGACGCGTTCGGAGGTTACCATTACGCCGAGTCGATTGGCCGGTTCAAAGCCGGCGAGCCCTTTCAGGTCGATGCCCGGGTTGTAGGCGGCACTGGTTCCCCGGTAGTCACGCTCGCCCCATGCCGTATCTGACGTGGCGCCCAATACTTCAACGCGCAACGCGTTGTCCAGCGGTCGGCCGGGATCCGGACGGACTACACGGGTGAGGCCGAAGTAAGCGGCAAATTGGTTATCGATCAGGGATTGGGTGATCGGGTGGGGGAGGAAGGCATTGATGCGCAGCTCGCCGGCCTCGGTGACATTGGCGGGATCGGGTTCGAGCACGATCACGTCGTCCGCCACCAAACCCCAGTCATAAAGCAGATCATCCAGTCCGTGCGAAGTTGCCGGAGGCAGCATCGCCACGATACGGCCCGCGCGCTCGCTCACATAACGACGGAGCAATTCCACCTCGAACGGATCGAAACGTCCTTGCGGGGCCGCGATCACCACGAGGTCGGCGTCCTCCGGAACCTCTTTTTGCATGGTCAAATCGATCGCTTCAATCTGGAGATTTCTTTGCCGCAATTCATCCGCGAATACCGAAAGCCCCCGCGCTGCGTTCACGTCGGAGGGGCGCATTTCGCCGTGACCGGCGAGGAAGTAGATCTTCGGACGCTCGGGATTGGAGACGCTCAAGATCGCCGAAGTGACGACCTGCTCACCCTTGAAAGCGACGGCTACCCGTTCCCGGGTTTCGTAGAAATCGGACCACTTGATGATGGTCGTGCGGTCGTTGCAGATAGCGACCACGAGATGGGCTTCGTCGATGCCGAGCGCTTCGGCACGCAGTTGGTTGCGATAGATGTCGAGCTCTTCGACGAGCACCTTGCCGTCATTCTTGGCGGCGGTCGCGGTGGTGTATTCGCGCAACAGTCCCTGAATATCCCGGAAGGCCTGGTTGGCATCCGCATTGTTGGTATTGGGATTGGTGGTGATGACTAGCTTGACCGGCTGTTCCAGCGATCGCAGATAGGCCAGCGTTTCTTCCGAAAGCGTGTGGCGCCGGTGGTTCGTCAGATCCCATCGCCAGCCGTAGTTCAGGGCCAGGTAGTTGAGACCGCCGAAGAAGGTGAGTAACAGCACCGCCTGCAGGACCAGGTTCAGGGTCCGCATCCAGCGGGCAAAAGCGAAAGTGTGCCGGATAGCCATGGGTCAGCTGTGGATCAACTTGGCTTCCAACCCCAGGACGCTCAACACGAGCGTCAGGCAGGCTCCGCTCACGTAAAATAAAAGTTGCCGCGAATCCACGATACCGCGGCTGAAGTCATCGAGATGTTGAAATACCCGTAGGTATTCGACACCGGATTTGACGGCGGAAAACGATTCTAGGTTAAGCGTAGCCAGCCCCGCCAGCAGCTGGGTGCCGATGATCAGCCCGAAC
>CBFHXU010000141.1:0-8110 GCA_965659875.1 uncultured Opitutaceae bacterium | reverse complement strand
CGCGACAGTAATGATGAAACCGTGATGCACGGGGCGGCGTATAAGAATTTCCCTCGCGTCGCGCAATTCCTCTACGAGAACGGAGCGGACATTGAAATTTGGAATCAATTCAATGACCGGGGGTGGACACCGCTCGATATCGCCGATGGCTATCGCCCCGGAAACTTCAAACCCTCCGCCGCGACATCAGAGGCCATTGTCAGCATTATGTTGGCGGCCGGTATCGAACCCAAAACCGATCACCGCAAACTGCAGTCGCAGTATTGAGGTACAAGGAATCTGGATCTATTTATACACGTCGCGACGATGTCCGATCTTCACCACTGTGATGATCAAAACATCATCTTCCACCCGGTAGAGTATTCGGTAGTTGCCCTGACGAATACGATATTTTCCCTGCCCTGATAGACCCTTACAGTTTGTAGGTCTTGGATCGGTGGCCAGATCGCGAATACATTCTATGAGCCGATCACGGTCTTTCGGGGTGATCTTTTGAAGTTCTTTCGCCGCCGAACGTTTGATGACGATTTTATAGCTTCTCATTCGCTTTGAGCGTGGAAACAAATTTTTCGAAATCCATTACCTGCTCGTTTTCTCGTTCCTTAAACGCAGCCAAATCTTCAGCATCTTCTCGCAACGCCAGCCGAACAGCGTCGTTGACCAAGTCCGAAACCGATTCCGATGTTTCCGCGGATTTCAACTTCAAGGCGAGGTGCAGATCCTCTTCAAAATATACCGTCGCGCGTTTCATATGAAGGACGGGAACGTTTTAACGTTAAAACGTCAATACTGTGGATTTGGCGGTGGAAACGATGATCTGATATAATCAGACGCGTGTCACATGGTGCCGTCGAAAATTCCCCACTCGAAGCCCACGCCGGCTTTGCCGAGCTGGCGTCTCACTTCCTTGAGGTATTTTATCGGGGTGCCTGACGGAGGATCGACCATGAAGTAAACCTGAATGACCTTGGGTTTACTTTTGGAGAACGGGCTCATGGTTAGGATTTCGCCCGACTGGATGAAAATCATGTAGCGATCGATTTTGCGCTGCAGGACGGTGATGTGAGCCTCGGGGTCCTCCCACGGCAAATGGTCGGATATGATCAGCTGCACCGCGCCCGTGCGCTTGGATTCGCTGATCATGTCGATCGCATCGGTGATATCTACGCTCATCGGCTACAGGAAGATAGGGTTTCAGTTTGTAACAAATAATGCAGGCGACTTTTCAAACCGAGGTCATAACCAGCGATTACCTGAATTTCTGCAAAAAAAATTAGAAGATTAGGTTAACCTTTTCCCGAAAGAGACATATATTGTATGTAATATCCCATGAACGGCGAAGAGAACGAGAGCGCATTTGTAGAGCAATTGACCGAGTTGCAGCTGGTCTTGCGGATCTACGTGCAGTCTTTGCTCCCGGGGGATTCTTCCGCCCATGACGTTACCCAGCAGGCCAATTCGACCATTTGGCGCAAACGCAGTGATTTCGAAATCGGCACGAACTTTAAAGCCTGGGCATTCAGCATCGCACGTTACGAGGTCCTGAACTATCGCAAACAACAGGCGCGGACCGCGCGGTTTGGCTTTAGTGAGGAACTGAATGACACGATCGCGGAGGAAATGACCACGCGCACTTCCGATATCGAACGACGTCATGACGCGCTGCGGGGATGTCTGGAAAGGCTCAAGTCGAAGGATCGGGAGTTGCTGCTTCATCGCTACAATTCTTCCGCCACCCTGAAGGACTATTCCACTCGCACCGGTCGTAGCGTGGGGGGGCTTAAAGTGACCTTGCACCGATTGCGGAGTGTGTTGCTGGACTGCATTTCCAACCGGATACAGGCCGAGGAGGGCCGCGCATGAATTCCGGTGAACGCAGTCGCTCGATCGATGCTTTGATCGAGAACGAAATTTCGGAAAGCGATTTTCTTCGCCTCGAAGCGGAGATGTTAATCGATCCCCAAGTGCGGGAAGAATACTATGCCCGTTCGGAGTTGGCCGCCCTGTTGGAAAGCACGTTGGACACCGAAACCGTTCCCGTGGTGGAGACATCACGATCCTGGTTTGCTTCGGCGCCCCTGGGCTGGGCCGCCGCCGCGGCGGTGGTGATGTTATTTGGACTTTATGCGTTGCTGCCTCATGCATCCTCGTCCCGGGAGGGAGACCTGGAGGAAAAGTTGGCCGCCGGTTTTGGGGTGGTCGTCGGGCAGGTGGATGCGGAGTGGGCTGACGGCCGAATTCTGGCCGATGGTGATTTGCTGCCCGCGGGTGAGCTGACCTTGAAATCCGGTGCGGCGCAGATCGATTTATTCAGCGGGGTGAGTGTGATCTTGGAAGGGTCCACCCGATTCGAAGTGGTTTCATCCATGGAAGTGAATTTGGCCGCAGGTAAGATGCGGGCGCGCGTGCCGGAGGCGGCTCATGGGTTTTTGGTCAACAGCCCGGAAGGACAGGTGGTGGACCTCGGCACGGAATTTGCCCTCGACGTCGTGGCGGGGCAGTCCGTCGTCCACGTGCTGGAGGGGGAGATTGAATGGCATCCGCACGATCAAAGTATGCAGCGCTTGGACGGGGGCGAAGCCATCAGTTATACGGCCGCGGGTGAGCTTACGCCGATGACGGCCGATGCTTCCGCATTTATTGGCGTCGACGAGATCAGCGCGCGGTTGAATTCGTCGAGAAACGCACAGTTTGAGCAGTGGCAGGAGTATGCGGTTGAATTGCGGAGCGATCCTCGACTGGTGGTTTATTACAGTATGAAGGCACCCGATCGTTGGAGCCGGCGTTTAGCCAATACCGCGGTGGCGGGCCTCGACCAAGTCGGGGAAGGCGCCGTCGTGGCTGCGGCCGGTGATACCGATCGTTGGGGACGCGCGGGTCATGCCCTGGACTTTTCGCCGACCGGCAGTCGGGTGCGGATGGTGGTGCCCGGAGAATATCGTTCCATGACGTTTCTCACGTGGGTGAAAATCAACAGTCTCGACCGGTGGTATAATTCTCTTTTTCTCACCGATGGTCATGAGCTGCACGAACCGCACTGGCAGATCATGGACGATGGGCGTCTGTTCTTTTCCGTCAAAAAACGGGATGTCTTTGATTCAGATCGGGGCGAGCAGGCCAAATATAACTTCTATTCGCCGTCGTTCTGGAATACGTCGCTCAGCGGCCAGTGGTTGATGCTCGCCACGGTCTACGACGTGGACACTCGTGAGGTCACGCACCACCTCAATGGCACGGTATTGAGCCGCGAATCGATTCCGGAGGAATACCTCGTGGAGACCGTTAAAATCGGCGGAGCTTCGATCGGGAACTGGGGGCTGCCGTATTCGAACGAACCCGCCTTCGCCGTGCGCAATTTAAATGGCAGCATGGACGAATTCGCCATCTTTGCCGCCGCTCTTTCTGACGATGAAATCGCCGAAATTTACCACCATGGAAAACCGTAGGAATACCCCGCTCGTAAAATTAACCACCAGCACCTGCGCATTGCTCGCAGCGACGACGAGTTTTGCGCTCAGTGACGATGAGGCGGAGGCGCACTTTGCACTCAAGGTCCTGCCCGTCATGCAGCAGAAATGCTTCGCCTGTCATGGTGATGATAAGGATGAGCTCGAAGGCGGACTCGATATGACGTCCCTGGATGAGCTCCTGTTTGGCGGGGATGGTTACGAGAACGTGTTGGTCCCGGGCTCACCGGACGAGAGCGCGATGATTCAGGCGATTCTCTGGCAGGACGAGGATCTCGAAATGCCGCCCAAGGAAAACGATCGTCTGAATCAGCAACAAATTGATGATGTTCGGAAATGGATCGAAGGCGGCGCGATCTGGCCGAGCGAAGAGCGCATCGCACATCACCGGGCGGCTAATTGGGTTGAACGCGTAACCGATGAGGGGATCATTCTCGAGACGAGTGGCGGCACTTCGGAAGAGTGGACCTATCGTCGTTATCAACCTGAGGATCTATGGGCCTTCGAGCCGGTTGTGAAACCGGAAATTCCGGCCGACTTTACCGGGAATCCGGTGGATTATTTTGTCGGTGGTAAGCTGGCGGCGGCTGGCCAGACCCCCGCTCCGGACGCGGACCCGCGCACGTTGGTGCGTCGTGCGACGTATGATTTGATCGGACTGCCGCCCACGCCCGAAGAAGTGGAGGATTTTGTCAAAGCTCATAAGCGTGATCCTGACGCCGCGATGGCCGCTTTGATCAATCGGCTTTTGGACAGCCCGCATCATGGTGAACGTTGGGCCCAGCATTGGCTGGATATTGCGCGTTACGCTGATACGGCGGGCCTTTCCAACGACTATGAGCGCTCAAACCTTTGGCGGTATCGCGACTATGTGATCCGGGCCTTCAATGAGGACAAGCCCTACAACGAATTCATCGTCGAACAACTTGCCGGTGATGAGCTGTGGGAGATGCAGCCCGAAGAAGCAAAGGACCCCGAACTCTTGGTTGCAACGGGCTTCTTACGGATGGGACCTTGGGATCCGGCCATGGTGTTGCAGCCCCAAGCCCGGCAACAGTATTTGGACGATCTGGTGGATGGGGTGGGACAGACGTTCCTTTCAACCACGATGAGCTGTTTCAAATGTCACGACCACAAATTTGATCCCTTGCCGACCCGTGACTACTATCGGATGTATGCCACCTTCTCCGGCACCCAGATGGCCGAACGTCACGCCGATTTCCTCCCCGAGGAAAACGTGGACGGATTTGATGAGGGTAAGGAAATGGTCGAGATACTCCTCGAGTATGCCGATGTGCGGAACAAAGCACTGGATAAGAAGCAGGAAGATGCGGCCCGGGTGTGGTTTGAGGAACGTGGTCTCGAATACGTGAACAAGGATGACCGCAAGGATCTTCCGGATGAAGTGAAGCCTCCCCGTAACGTCGGCCTGGACTACATTGAAGAGGGTCGTCGCAAGGTTCGAAACCAGGATTCGTGGATTTGGAAACGTCGCCTCGAACGTTACGAGCCGATGGTGCAGAGTGTTTACAACGGCCCAACGCCGAAGTTTTTAAATGCCCGGAAACTTCGCATGCCCGAAGACGAAATTAATCTCGATGAGGTCGAGATCCCGGAGAACTTCATTTATACGGGCGGTGCGCTGGAAGCCCTGGGTGATCCGGTGAAGCCCGGTGTACTCAGCGCAATTAAACTACCGGTCAATGAAGATGGTCCCGACCCCTACGTGATCAGCGAGAAGCTGTTCGGTCGTCGCTTGGCTTTTGCGGATTGGGTCGCCGACCCCCGTAATCAACTCGCGACCCGCTCCATTGTGAATCGCATTTGGCAGCATCATTTCGGACGCGCGATCGCGGGTAACCCGAATAACTTCGGCGCCAAGGGCAACAAACCCACCCATCCCGAATTGCTGGATTGGTTGACGGCGGACTTCGTCGAAAACGGCTGGAAAATCAAACGCCTCCATCGTCTAATCATGTCCTCGCAGACCTATCAGATGGCGAGCCGACACCCCGCGCAAAAGGACCTCGCGAATACCGATCCAAACAACGATCTGCTGGCATTTTATCCTAACCGTCGACTCACCGCGGAAGAGTTGCGTGATTCCATGCTCTACATGACGGGGGAGTTGAATCCCACGGTGGGCGGTCTGCCCGTCATGCCTGAGATTAACATGGAAGTGGCCCTGCAACCCCGGATGATTCAATTCTCGTTGGCACCGGCTTACACGCCGTCCCGGACGCCCGAACAACGCAATCGCCGGAGCATCTATGCTTACCGCGTGAGAGGTCAGGCCGATCCGTTCCTGGAGATCTTCAATCAGCCGAACCCCAATATCTCATGTGAGCGTCGTGACGTCGCCGCGGTCTCACCGCAGGCGTTTACGATGATGAACAGTGACGTGGTGACGGACCGCTCGATTGCGTTCGCCAACCGGCTCAATGAAGACGTTTGGTTGACCTCTGCGAAAATCAATCGTGCCTTCGAAATTGCCCTCAATCGCAAGCCGACGTCCGCCGAGAAGAAGAAACTCACCCAGTATCTTCGCGATATGACGTCGTATCACCAGGAAGTGACGCCCGAGCCGGTCGAGTATCCGACGGAAATTACGCGATCTCTGGTCGAGGAGTTCTCCGGTTCGGTATTCGAATACCAGGAGATTCTTCCCGTCTTTAATAACTACGTGGCCGATCTAAAAGCCATTGATGTGGATCCCAAGACACGTGCGTTGGCGGATCTCTGTCTGCTGCTCTTTAATACCAACGAATTTACCTACCTCTACTAAGGGTCTCCCATGAAAGCTCCTATTTGTTCCCGCCCCGTTTCCAATGCGTTTACGCGCCGAGAGTTCCTTTATGGCCTCGGAGCCTCAATGGGGTCGGTCGCCTTTACCGACCTCCTCGCCAAAGAAGCCGCCGGCCCGCTGGCGCCGCGCGACCCGATGTTTCCGGCCAAGGCCAAGAATGTGATTATGCTCTTTATGGAGGGTGGCCCCGGTCACATGGATACCTTCGATCCGAAGCCCATGTTGCAGAAACTGCACAAAAAGGAGTCCGATGATAAAACCGGCCTGGCCACTGGATTTCGTTTCTATGTCGGCAGTCCCTTTGGTTCCCGAAAAGTGGGGCAATCGGGCATCGAAATGTGTGACCAATGGCAACACATGGCAGATCCGTTCATCGCCGATGAACTTTGCAACTACCGGGGCTGCCACGCGGAGTCGTTGAATCACCCCGAGGCTCTTTTTCATATGAATACCGGCAGTCGCTTGGGCGGTGATCCCGCTTTGGGCGCATGGGCGGGTTATGGCCTAGGTTCGGTGAATCAGAATCTTCCCGGCTACGTGGTCATGACGGAACTCGCAATGCCGCAAGGCGGTTCGCGTAACTGGTCCAACGGATTTTTGCCCGCGCACTACCAGGGCACGCGACTGCGCACCGAAGGTTCGCCGATTCTCGATTTGGAGGGGCAGTCCTACAAGTCGCGCGAACACCAACGTCGCTTCCTCGACGAGATGCAGTTCCTCAACGAGCAACACGCGAAATTCCACCCCGAGCATCAAGAACTCAACTCGCGCATGGAGAACTATGAACTTGCGTATCGCATGCAGATGGAGGTGCCCGACACCGTCGATATTTCCAGCGAACCGCAATACATGCGCGAAATGTATGGCCTCGATGAACCCGAGACCGCGACGTTCGGCGGCCAGTGTCTGATGGCGCGCCGGATGATCGAAAAGGGAGTGCGTTTTGTGCAGATCTTCAGTGGCGGTTGGGACAGTCATGACTACCTGGAACGCGGCCACAAATCCCGCATCCGCAGTGTCGATAAGCCCATGGCTGCTCTGATTCGTGATCTCAAAGAGCGCGGTATGCTCGATGATACCCTGGTGGTCTGGACCGGTGAGTTTGGTCGCACGCCCGACAATAATAAACGGGGCGGCGTGTATTCCCTCGGTCGCGACCACAACGCGGACGCCATGACGATGCTGCTCGCCGGCGGCGGCGTGAAAAAAGGTGCGGTGGTGGGTGCTACCGATGAGATTGGCCGCAAGGCGGTTGATGTGGTGCACCCGATTCGTGACCTCCATGTGACGTTGCTGCACCTCCTGGGATTGGATGATAACAAACTCACCTATTTTCATGGTGGTCGTTACAAGCAACTCAGCCAATTCGGCGGCAACGTCATCAAAGAGCTCATCGCCTGACCTCACCCTCACCTGGTCGCCTGAATATTTTGTCATATGCTAAGTGACAATATATCATAAGATGAGGATAGTGAGAGCCATACACTAGCAAGAGGTTCTGAATATTCAGTCTCATTGTCACTTAGCATATGACAATGAAGCGCAGGGTTGGCGCGAGGCTGGAGCGCTGGCTCGGCCGGTCGCTACGTGCCGAAAACGGCTTCCAGCCCGGCGCGCATTACGGCGGGGTCAGGACTTTGGTCGGCCCAGTATTCGATGCCGATGACGCCTTGGGCGACCAGCATGCCGAGCCCGTCGATCACGCGGCATCCGCGAGCGCGCGCATCTTTTACCAGATTGGTTTGGGGCGGATTGGGGATCACATCCGTTACCACCATATCCGCGCTGAGGGTGTCCAGATCCAAGGCGAGACGGGCATCGGTATCGGGATAAAGTC
>CBFHXU010000140.1:0-8171 GCA_965659875.1 uncultured Opitutaceae bacterium | reverse complement strand
CCTTTCCGACGCCGATCTCGAACCATTCGGCGGTCGCACCAAATGGAAGGACATGATGCTGAAAGCGGCTCGCGCCACCTGCGATTGGTTCATCAAGAACACTCCGACCGACGGTATTCCGTACTGGGACGGTGGCGCCCCGGGACTCACCAAGATGGGTGACTACCTCAACCAACCGGCCGATCCCTTCAACGACCACGAACCGGTCGACAGCTCGGCCGCCGCGATTGGCGCCCAGGGCCTCATCCGCCTCGGCCGCTACCTCGGCACCGATACCGAAGACGGCAAGCGTTACTACCAAGCCGGTCTCACCACGCTGCGCACCCTCCTCACCGACACGTATCTCGGCATCGATCCGACCCACCACGGTCTCCTCTTGCACTCGGTCTATCACCAGCCGAATGGCTGGGACAATATTCCCGAAGGTCAAAAGGTCCCCTGCAACGAAGCCTGCATGTGGGGTGACTACCACATCCGCGAACTCGCCCTCTACGTTTCCCGTCTCATCAACGACCAACCCCACTACACCTTCTTCGGCTGCCTTAAGAATTAAGGCCGCGCGAATCTCGCCATAGTCCCGCGAGGCGGGACGACGGCGGATCGGCAACCACATTTCAATTTTTCAGCGTTTCAGCTTTTCAGCCTTTTAGCCTTTCAGCTCTCAGCTTTTCCCATGTCTGCTTCTCCCTTAACCGACCTCGACCGGCTTTGCGTCCACACCATCACGACCAAGTCGTGGGACATTGAAACCGCGGCCAAAAAATACTCCGCCGCCGGGGTAAAAGGCATCACCGTTTGGCGTGACACCTACGCCGGTCGTGACATCGCCGCCACCGGCCAGATGTTGCGTGACCACGATCTCTCCATCGTCTCCACCTGCCGCGGAGGTTTTTTCCCCGGCGCCACCGCCGCCGAACGCCAAACAGCGATCGATGACAATCGCCGCGCCATCGCCGAGGCTCACGAACTTGGTTCGCCCCTCATCGTTCTCGTCTGCGGCGCGGTCCCCGGTCAGCCTCTGACGGAATCCCGTAAGCAGATCACCGACGGCATCGCCGCCGTGCTCGACGACTGCGCCGCATCCGGCGTGAAGCTCGGCATCGAGCCGCTTCATCCCATGTATGCCGACAGCCGCTCGGCGGTGAACACCCTCGGTCAAGCCAACGACATGTGCGAACAACTCGCTTCGCCCTACGTAGGCGTCGCCGCGGATGTTTATCACCTGTGGTGGGATCCCGATCTCCAGCAGGAAATCGCCCGCTGCGGAAAAATCGGCGCACTGTTTTCGTTCCACGTCTGCGACTGGCGTTCCCCCACCATCGATCTCCTTAACGACCGCGGCCTCATGGGTGAAGGCGTCATCAACATCCGCGAAATTCGCGGCTGGGTAGAAGCAGCCGGCTTCACCGGATTCAACGAAGTGGAAGTCTTCTCCGACCGCCTCTGGGCCCAAGACCAGGACGAATACCTCGCTAAAATCATCCAAGCCTACCGCGATTATACTTAGGCTCAACGCGAAGCGTTGTGCGCTAATCCGCCGAAGCTCAGGTCGCCTCCGGCGACGTGAGCGAAGGAGGACCAACCCTTCAACAACCACTCAAAACAACCAATCTTTAGAATAACAATCCAACAACCGGCTGACAGCTGACTGCTGAAGGCTAACCCCTTAAAACACCAATATGAAAACCATCGGAATTATCATGAACGGCGTCACCGGACGCATGGGCACCAACCAGCATTTGATCCGCTCGATCAAAGCGATCATGGATCAAGGCGGCGTTAAAATCGGCGACGAATTTGTCATGCCAGACCCGGTCCTTGTGGGCCGCAACCAAGCCAAGCTCGAAGCCCTCGCCAAACGCGTCGGCGTCTCGAAAGTCTCCACCGACCTCGACGCCGAACTCGCGAAGCCCGAGAACATCATCTACTTCGACTCGACCCTCACCGGCCAACGTCCCAACGGCGTGCGCAAGGCCATCGCCGCCGGCAAACACATCTATTGCGAAAAGCCCACCGCCACGACCTCGGAAGAAGCCATGGCGCTCTACAACGAAGTCTCGTCCGCCGGTCTCAAGAACGGCGTGGTGCAGGATAAGCTCTGGCTACCTGGCCTGATGAAGCTGCAGCACCTCATCGACAATGACTTCTTCGGTAAGATCCTCTCCGTTCGCGGTGAGTTCGGCTACTGGGTCTTTACCGGCAAGCACGACACCCTGCAACGCCCGTCCTGGAACTACCGCAAGGAGGACGACGGAGGAATCATCGTCGATATGATCTGCCACTGGCAGTATGTGATCCAAAACCTCTTTGGTGATATCAAGTCCCTCACCTGCCTCGGCGCCACTCATATCGATGAGCGCGTGGATGAGAACGGCGAAACCTACAAGTGCACCGCCGACGATTCCGCCTACGCCACCTTCGAACTGACCAACGGCGTCATTTGCCACTTCAACTCTTCGTGGGATGTTCGCGTTGACCGCGACGATCTGCTCACCCTCCAGGTTGATGGCACCAAGGGCTCGGCCGTGGCCGGCTTGCGCGATTGCAAATTCCAATCCGATGCCGCCACGCCGCGTTGTATCTGGAGTCCCGATACGGACAGCGAGATCAACTACAAGGATGGCTGGACACCCGTGCCCACCAAGGAGCCTTTCGACAACGCCTTCAAGGTGCAGTGGGAACTCTTCATCAAGCACGTCGTCGACGACCAACCCTTCCCTTGGAACCTCAAGGAAGGCGCCAAGGGCGTGCAACTCGCCGAACTCGGCATCCAATCCTGGGAAGAGCGCCGCTGGCTCGACATCCCCGAACTCTAAGCGTCGAAATCTGCCCACGGAGCACACTGAGAGACACCGAGTTCACAGAGCCCAACTACAGGAAGTTAACTCTGTGCTCTCTGTGCCACCTCTGAGATCTCTGTGACAAAAATACTATGAAAACAGCACTCGTTACAGGCGGTTCCCGTGGCATTGGCTTCGGTATCGCCACCGCCCTCGCCAAAGAGGGTTGGAACCTCGTCATCAACGGCGTCCGCGCCGAAGAGTCCATCACCGGGCCGCTCGACGAACTTCGCGCTCACGGCGTGCAAGTCAGCTACGCCCGCGGTGACATCGGCAGCGTCGAAGGACGCGCTGATATCGTCGCCGCCGCCAATGAATTCGCCGGCGGCTCCATCAACCTTCTCGTCAACAACGCCGGCGTCGCCCCCAAGGTCCGTGCCGATCTCCTCGAAACATCCGAGGAGAGTTACGACTGGGTGGTCGACACCAACCTCAAGGGCGTCTTCTTCCTCACTCAGGCATTTGCCAAAAAGATGGTTGCAGCCAAGCAGGCCGACGCCTCCTTCGAGGCGGCCATCGTCAATATCACGTCGATTTCGGCCACGGTCGTCTCCATCAACCGCGGAGAATACTGTATCGCAAAAGCCGGTTTCGGCATGCTCACCCAGTTGTTCGCCGCCCGCCTCGGCGGTGACGGTATTCCGGTCTATGAAGTTCGCCCCGGCGTGATCAAAACCGACATGACCTCCGGCGTGACCGACAAATATGACAAGCTGATCGAAGAAGGACTCTGCGTGCAGCCACGTTGGGGATTTCCGGATGACATCGGTAAATCCGTCGCGGCGCTCGCTCGCGGGGATTTCCCCTTCAGCACGGGTCAGGTCGTCATGGTCGACGGCGGACTCACCATGCCGCGTTTGTAATATATTATAGGTCATCACTGACCCTCTTGAATCGCACAACACATTGTGCGTAAGTTTGTGCGTGGCTACCAACATAGACCTAAACCAACCTCTCCTGGCGAAGGCGATGAAGCTAAGTGGGGCGAAGACGAAGAAAAGTGCAGTCAACGCGGCCCTGGAAGAATACGTGCAACGTCGGGAGCAGCTCAAAATCACCGAATTGTTCAACAACGTCGAATTCGACGAGACCTATGATTACAAAGCGCAGCGAAAACTGACGTGAAGGTCATCGTAGATACCGATGTCTCGTCGGAGGCTTTTCGAAAAAAATGAAATAAATCCCCTTTCGTTCACGAGCTCCAACAGCTGATTCAAGAGACGCGCGTGCAAATGGTAGGGACCATTCGCATGGAAATACTTTGTGGCATCAGAGACCCTATAACATTTCAGAATCTGAGGAAACGTTTACAGGCGTTTCCTGATCGCCCTCTCGACATCAAGGTCTTCGAAACTGCCGCCAACTTCTTCAATCTTTGTCGCAGTAAAGGCATCCAAGGATCTAACAATGATTTCATCATCTGCGCCTGCTCAGTGCTATGGAAAATACCGGTCTTAACTAAAGACAGGGATTTCGCCCGTTACGCCAAAATTCTGCCCATTGAGTTAGCCAAGCCACGCGTGATGTAAACTCATCCGCGGGAAATCGCGAAATTTAGCCAACCGCTCTCTCCTTCATCACTCCTGCAAGGGGCGCCTCCATTCGAATCGCCCCTTGTTTGTGTCGGAAATACCCGCTCTCCCTCGCAAAGGAAGAACGGGATTTGAACCAACCGGGAAGCCCCGGTGCCCACCATCGTGGTGGGCGAAAACACTACGCCGCCATCGGGCTGAAACTCACGCCTCGGAAATTATTGCGCAGTTGATTGTCGTGCCGCTGCCAAAGGATCTCGCGAACGCGGCGCAGATCGCGGACCGGTAGATCCAGATCCAGTGCATCGAGTTCTTCCAATGCCGCCGCCGTGGAAGGCATGCCCAACCACTCGAGCACGGAAAACACATTGCCGCGTTCACGCATCGCGTTGAGCTCACCCCATTCCGGCGCGCATCCGCGCAGGTCCGAATGCATCGCGACGAGCAGCGCCAAGACCGGCCAATCCTCAAAATCTTCTTGGAGCGCCGGACCCAGGGCCAGAGCCGTCAAGGCGTGCAGTCGGTGGAACGAAAACCGATTGATCAATCGTTGCCAGCTCGGCGGGCAGAACTCGAGGTAGGGTTTCCAGCGACGCGCATCGAGCATCACGGCACCCGCCGAGAACACATCCCCGCGAGGATCCGGCGTGAAGGGACGCCACAGCCCTTGGCTGACTTCTTTTTCAAAAGCCACCTCGGGCCAGATGGTGACCCGATAGGCCTGCCCCATGTGGTGCCAGACCAGATCAGGGCTGAGGTTTGCGGAGGGGCGAACAGGACGACGACGGGAAGCAGTGGTTGGTTTCATGCCGCTTACATTATCAGCTGGTATGGGACACTGACTGTCCCATACTGAAAAAACTAAAAAATATTTTACCAAGGAAGGGACGACCTCCGTGTCGTCCGCATCTGCCTCCCATAACTCCCAGTCATTATCTTCATCTCCCTCCCTCCATTCAGTCCACCCAGCCCACCCCAACGCTCACACCTCTCCCCTCGAGATAATGATAAAGAGTAAAGAGAATGATCTGAACAGATCCCCTCCTCAGACACTCTGCGCTCTCTGTGCCTCCTCTGTACCTCAATCTCAAATCCAATGTCTGACTCATCCTCCGGTTTCCGCTCCCGGTTCTCCGTCGAACGTATGATGCTCATTCACGAGCGTCTCCGGGATGGCGCGGAGCTCAACTGCACCCGCTTCGCCACGGAACTCGATGTGTCCCGCAAAACCATCCAACGCGACATCGATCACATGCGTGACCGGTTGGGATTGCCCCTGGAGTATGACCGGGGAACGCACTCTTACGTTTACACCGCCCCGGTCGAAGCCTTCCCCACGGTGCAAATGAGTGAAGGCGATGCATTCGCTCTTTTTGTGGCGGAGCGTGCCCTCGAACCCTTGCGCGGCACTCCGCTGTTTAAGCGGTTGCAGTCCACCTTCGAAAAACTCACCTCCCATTTGAAGGGATCCGTCGATCTCACCGCCGAAGATCAACAGGTCGTTTCATTTTCCCAATTCGGCGAAGGTCGCACCAATGCCGTCGCCTTCGATCGACTGCAAAAAGCGCACAACGAACAACGGGAGGTCACTTTCGCCTATAAGAAACCCGGGGCGACCCGCGCCGAGATCCGGCGCGTGCAACCCTATCATCTGACTCACCGGGACCACCTCTGGTATCTCGTCGGCCATGATCTCGCGCGGGAGGACATTCGTACCTTCGCCCTGCCTCGCATGAACGATGTCACGCTCACGAAGAAGAAATTTACTCCGCCCGTGGACTTTTCTCCCGAAACCTTCTTCGCCGATGCCCTCGGCGTCGTGGCCGGCACGGGCGAAGCCTACGACATTCACGTCCGTTTTTCCGCTAACGTAGCCGAGCGCATCGAAGAACGCGCCTGGCACGAATCGCAAAAAACCAAACGCCGCCGCGATGGCTCGGTCGACCTCCATCTGCGGCTCGGTTCCTTGCTCGAAATTGAACGGTGGGTCCTCGGCTGGGGCGCGGAGGCCGAAGTATTGGCTCCACCGGAACTCCGCCAGCAACTTACCGCCACGACCGCCGCCATGACCCGACGCTACTCGGGCGCGGACGCCTGACCTGCATCTGGAGGGATTCCTCCCCATCGCCCCCCATTCGCTTGTTTTCAATCCAGGGATCCGCCATCAAAGACAGATGAGAATAATCATTACCGGTGGAGGCGGCTTTCTGGGTTCCCGACTAGGTGATGCTCTTCTGCAACGCGGGCAGCTGACCGGTCCCTCCGGTCAATCCGAATCCATCGATCAAATTGTGCTGTTCGACGCCCAGTTCCACCGACCCGCCGAAGATGACCGCGTGCAGCAGGTCACCGGCAATATCAGCGATCGCGATACCGTATTCGATCTGATCGGCAGCCGCGAAAATACCGCCGTTTTTCATCTCGCGTCGATGGTGAGTGGAGAATGCGAAGAACACTTTGACGACGCCCTGGCCGTAAACCTGGACGGCGGGCGTCACCTCTTCGAAGCTGTTCGAGCGCTCCCCGGCCGCCCTCGTTTGGTTTTTGCCAGCAGCATTGGCACTTACGGTGGCGAAGGCATGGTCGCCATCAATTCCGATCGCACGAAACAGACGCCGCAAACCACCTACGGCGTGACCAAGGCCATCTGCGAGTTGCTGATCAACGACTACACGCGCAAAGACTTTTTTGCCGGGCGCTCGGTTCGGCTCCCCACCGTGATCGTGCGCCCCGGCAAACCCAACGCCGCCGCCTCCAGTTGGGCCAGTTGCATGTTCCGGGAACCCCTACAGGGCGAGGACTGCCTGCTCCCGATTCACCGGGATCAACGTCACCCCATCACCAGCTACCGCACCGCCATCGCGTCTTTCATCGCGCTGCATGAAGTTCCCGCCTCGGCCCTGGGAACCGATCGCGCTTTCGTGCTGCCCGCCCATACCATCACTCCCCGGCTGGCCGAGTCCGCCCTCCAGGAGGTCGCCGCCGAACACAATCTGCAACTCGGTGCCATTCGGGACGCCTTTGACCCCCGTATCCGAAGCATCGTGGACAATTGGGCCAAAGCGATCGACGGATCCCGGGCCCTCGCCCTCGGCATTCCACCGCCTTCCGCCCTCCAACAGATCCTGGAAGAATTTCTCGACGACTACGGTTCCGACCTAACAGGACACGCCCCCCTCTCCGAGGCACGTGAAGCGGCACCCTACCCCAATTCCCGCCTCCCGGAACCGGTATACCGGTAGGGCTGCTTCGCCGAAGTCGCCGTTTCATTCTGCCTTCTCGCAACAATGAATCAGGTTCACCTACGGATCCATCTCATCCAATGCGCTGCGAAGCAATGTAGCGCCGTGCCCTGGTCGCCTCCGGCGCCGCCAAAGGCGGGTAAACTTTAGCCGGCGCCTCCGAGTGCCAGCTCAATCCCGGCACTACCCAAAATCTCAAAAAAAACCGCCGTATAAATACGACGGCGGTGAGCTTTTGAACGGGTTCGCTTTCTCAGCCGAGCACTTCGCTCGGATCGAAGAAGCGATCAATTTCAATTTGCGCGTTCTCGTCACTATCGGAGGCATGCACCATATTGATCATCATCGTCTCACCGAAATCTCCGCGGATCGTGCCGGCGGGAGCTTTGGTTGAATCGGTGGGTCCGAGCAGATCACGGACCTTGGCCACGACATCTTCGCCCTTGAGTATGGCTACGACCACGGGACGAGATCCCATGAACTTTTCGATTTCCGGGAAGAAGGGTTTATCGGCGACGTGCGCGTAGTGCTCACGCAGCTTTTCGGAAGACAGCTGA
>CBFHXU010000139.1:0-8286 GCA_965659875.1 uncultured Opitutaceae bacterium | reverse complement strand
CTCGGCTCCCGTTCTGTGTAGAACGAAAGCCGGGACCGAGCTTGGGATTGAGCCACCTCACTCGCATTTCTGCAAGCGAGGAAAGGGGGGTTAGCTCGCGATTATTTCAAGTCGTCGATCGAGTCACTCTCAGGATCTACATCGGCAAAGAGCCACGTGGAGAGATAACGCTCCGAGCTGGACGGGATGATCGCGACGATCATCTTGCCGGCATTTTCCGGACGCTTTGCGATCTCGAGGGCGGCAGCCGTGATCGCGCCGGAGGAGATTCCGATCGGAACGCCATCGAGGGTATTCACCTCTTTGGAAATCGGACCCGAATCAGCCTCATCGACTGCAATCACTTCGTCGTAAACCTCGGTGTTCAGCACCTCAGGCACAAACCCGGCACCGATGCCTTGCAACTTGTGTGGCCCGGGCTGACCGCCGGAAAGAATGGGAGATTTGGCAGGCTCCACCGCGATGATCTTCACATCGGGATTCTTAGCCTTCAGGACCTCACCAACGCCGGTGATGGTTCCGCCCGTGCCAATGCCCGCGACGACGAAATCGACCTTACCATCGGTATCGGCCCAAATTTCTTCGGCGGTGGTCTTGCGGTGAATCTCGGGATTAGCGGGATTTGAGAATTGTTGGAGAATGATCGAATTCGGGATCTCCGCGGCGAGTTCCTCTGCCTTGGCGATGGCACCCTTCATACCCTTCGGGCCTTCGGTCAAAACGACGCGAGCCCCGAGCACTTTCAGGAGTTTACGACGCTCCATGCTCATCGTCTCCGGCATGGTGAGGACCAGTTTGAGACCCTTGGCCGCCGCGACAAACGCGAGCGCGATGCCGGTGTTACCCGAGGTCGGCTCAATGATGACGGAATTCTCGGTGATCTTACCGCTTTTAATAGCGTCGTCGATCATCGCAAATCCAAGGCGATCCTTCACGGATGCGAGCGGGTTGAAAAATTCCAGCTTAAGCAGGATGTCGGCACCAGCCCCGTGTTTGGCGGCGGTGCGATTAAGGCGGACCAACGGGGTATTTCCGATAGTCTCGGTAATGTCGTTATAAATTCGGGACATAATAACAGGGATTTACGTTTTAAGGCTAATACAAGTCATCTAGGTAAAGATACCAAAGATTAAAGTCTAACGAATAATCGGAGGCATCTCGCTTCCGCGTCGCAAATAGCTACCCCAAGGATATTATGCGTAGTTATACTCATAACGAATGCGTGATCAATTCCCCTCAATGGAGATTGCTTAATACGGTCCTCGAGCTAATGTCATTAAAGATAGAGAATTTATCAAAATTCCTATGCGTGCCACCCTTCCAATCCTGTTGCTTTTATTTCCGACCCTATCGGCGGCGGCGTTTACGTGGGATGGTTCAACCGACTCCAACGTTTCGGTCGATAGTAATTGGGCAGGTAACACGGCTCCAAGCGGCAATCCCGATTTGCAGTTTGGTTCCTCTTCCGAACTCAGCGTCTATTTTGATTTCGGAAATGGTGCCACTACAACAGTCGACGACCTCACTTTCACTTCCGCCGCCGGAAGCTACACCATTTCAAGCGATGGGTCGGGAGTTCTGAGCATCGGGAATGTCGACAATCAATCCACCTCCTTACAAATCTTCGACATACCGCTGGAGTTTCAAAACAAGGAAACCGTTTTGGCGGGTGGCCCGATTCAGTTTAACCAAGCCGTAACCACGAAAACGGGTAACAATCAGCTGACGTTTACGGGGGGTTCTTCCATCTTTGCCGGCGCCGATAATGTCTTCAACGGCGGCATCGAACTTGTCCTGCAAGATACCATTCTCGATTTAAGCGGAACTGATCAGTCATTTTCCGGCATCTCCATCTCTGGCGATTCCGTCATCGACTTTGGCGGTTCAGACGCGGTGATCAACCTAGACTTCCTCGAAGTTCTGAACGGAACCTTAACGATCCAAAATTGGACCGGTGATCCCGGTGATTTTATTGTTTCCGATTCCGTGGATTCTACTTCCTTGGGAAATATCACTTTCGATGGCTGGGGAGATGCCTCTTGGGACCCCACCAACGGAGTCACTCCCGGTATCGTCCCAGAGCCTTCGACCTATGGCGCTATCTTGATGGCGCTGCTGAGTGGGAGTTGGATGGTGCGCCGGCGACGTACACTCGAAGTCTCAGCGTAAGCGTATTTAGCGAATCGAGCCCCCTCACTGATGGGGCTCACGACACTCGTTTCATCACGAAATGGAGTGTAACCCACTACCCTGTTGCGGCGTCTTACTTTCCCTATGCTACCTCGCTTACTGCTGCCACTTCTGATTCTTGCCGGGGGGACAGAGGCGAAGCCGCCCAATATCGTTATCATAATGGCCGATGACATGGGATGGGGAGATGTCGGATTTCACGGTGGCAATGTGCCCACCCCTCACCTCGATCGCTTAGCCGCCGAAGGCACGGAACTGGAACGTTTCTACGTGTTTCCGTCCTGCAGCCCCACCCGCGCCGCGGTGCTGACCGGTTTGCTCCCTCACCGCATGGGAATCGCCGCGCCGGTTCGCCGTCTGGACCTCGGATTGCCCGTGGAAACTCCCCTGCTGCCTCAGGTGTTGCAGGCGCACGGCTATCACACTGCCATGATCGGTAAGTGGCATCTGAGCCATGAAGACTCCACCGAACAGAAGCCTCACCATCGTGGTTTCGATGCGTTCTACGGCAGCTATCAGACCGGTATCGACTATTTCAGCCACCTCGGACCGCGGGAAACCAAGGACTGGTGGCGCAACGATGAGATCGCCCACGAAGAAGGCTACATCACACACCTCCAGGCCGATGAAGGCGTAAAACTTATTCAAGAAACCAAGGACCAGCCCCTATTCCTTTTCTTTGCCCCTCATGCTCCTCACGCCCCCATCCAGGCACCCGCCAAAACGATCGCTAAGTTTGCCCACCTCCAAGGCCCCAATGCTCCCGCCTATGCTGCGATGATCGCAGAGTTTGACGTTGCAGTGGGCAGGCTGCTCGAAGCGGTGGAAGAATCCGAGCAGGCGGATAATACGATCGTAATTTTCTTCTCCGACAATGGTGGCCTCCGGTTCGCTGACGTCGGTGATTTCCGCGGCCGCAAAAACACCCTATATGAAGGCGGCATTCGTGCCCCCTTCGTCGTTAAATGGGCGGGCACGACCACTCCGGGAGCTAGGACCGCTCAACTCTCCTCCGCGATGGATTTGATGCCCACCCTGCTCAGCGCCGCGGGGGTGACACCGGACAACCAGCCGACTTCCGACGGCATCGATCTGCGCGACGCCTTGAACGGCAATGCCAGCCTGGATCGCGCCCCCCTGGTGATGGGAAACCATCAATACGTTCTCATCACCCCAGAATGGAAACTCATCGGACACGGATCTGACGCGGAACTCTATAACCTCATCGAAGATCCCACCGAATCTACCGACCTCGCTTCCCGCGAAGTCACCGTCACCTCTCAACTCAAAGATCTTCTGAAGAATCGGACCAAGGGCCTGCCCGAATTCGAAGAGCGTCAACAAAACCGCCGCCGTCAAAACTAGCCCTCCCATGCCTAAAATCATAGCTCTGCTGTCCCTTCTCGTCACGACAACCGCGATCGCCCATGATGGCGCTCATACCGCGGGCAACGAAATGCCGGCGTTAACCGCCGCGGTGAAGATCGAGGGATCAACCCGCTACCGGACCATATCGGGAGATGCCCTCCCCGACCATCGTCACGGTCGATTCCCGAATCCCACAAACCCCAACAGCATTACCCCGCAGGATGATTCTCATCGCGTGCCGATGCATCCCGAGATTGCGGACGATTGGCAGGAGGTGGAGCTCGCCGCGTTTGGGATCGCGGTAAATGGAATCCTGCTCGAACCCAATGCCGCCGAATGGTGGCAGGACGACCGCAACTCCGGTTGGCGTTACGAAGCGTTGGGCCACCACGTCGATCTAGGAGTCGACGGCAACCACGCCCACGTTCAACCCACCGGGAAATACCACTACCATGGTGTGCCCTCCGGCATTTTGGAGAATTTGGACGCCACCGAGAACTTCGCCCTCTTGGGCTTCGCCGCCGACGGTTTCCCCGTGTATTCGCATTGGTCATACCGCGATGCCCAAGATGCCACCAGCCCACTCCAGCCACTCGCATCCAGCTACCGCATAAAATCCGGTCAACGTCCGGACGGACCGGGCGGATCTCACGACGGCACTTACGTGCAGGACTACGAATACGTTGAAGGTCTGGGCGATCTCGACCGCGCCAACGGTCGCACCGGCGTGACCCCGGAATACCCGGAGGGCACCTACTACTACGTCATTACTCCGGACTTTCCCTTTATTCCCCGCTACTGGCGCGGTGAACCTTCCCGTGATTTCATTCGTCGAGGTGGTGGCGGCGGTGGCCGTCCCCAGGGACCGCCCGCCCGAGCACCCGGTCGAGGAGGCCGAGATACCCTCAGCCATCCCGCCATGCAAGCCTTGGGCGACGCCGACACCCTCCAGCAGCTCGGGCTAAGTCGATCAGAGAGCACCACGCTTCGAGCGGCCCTAAGAGACTTCCAAAATTCGCAACCCGCCCATCGACGCCGCAACAATGATATCTCGGCCGACGAACGACGGGCTCAGCGTCAGACGCTCTTGGTTGAACTGAACTCCGCCGTCGAAAAATTCCGCGCGGATTCGCTGACCGCCGAACAAAACCATCGCCTGCAGCAGATCATTAATCACGCCGCCGGAACAGAATCACTTTTGACCGACGAAACGCGCTCCGCCCTACATCTAAGCGAGGATCAATTCAGCACCCTCTATAGCCTCGTGGTGCAAGCCCGCGCCCCGCACGCCTTGAGTTTTGAATGGAGCGACGTCGGGCACTATCTCTCCGCAGATCAACGGAAACTCCTCCAGAACTGGATCGGCTCGATCGACTGATATACGCTCAGAGGTTTAGTTTCAAACCGTCGTAAGCCACCCGCACCGATTCCGGGAGCCCAGCTTCCACTTCGGCGTGGGAAGTCAGATGCGTAAGGTGGGTCAGATAGCTGAGAGGCGCTCCAATCTCGGCGGCCACTTCGGTCGCTTCGCCGATGGTCATATGCGAAGGATGAGGAGTCGGGCGCAGTCCATCGAGCACCACCACATCTGATCCCTTGGCCAGAGCCACCGCCTCGCGCGGAACCCGTTTGCAATCGGTGTAGTAGGTGAACTTTTTGCCCGAGCTGCGTTCGGTGAAAATCAAACCAAGTGTATTCACGCCCCCGTGCGGCAACAGCGTGGATTCAATCGTCCCCTGCTCCAGCTCCAACTTTGTCGGCATCTGATCAAGCTTGAACGCGGCATACCCTCTTACCACCGGACGATCCAATATGGCATAGGGATAAATCGAAAGCACCCGGCTGATACCTTCGTCGGTCGAATAAACCTTCAGCGCCTCGCCCCCGTGCATGTCACAAAAGCGCCGCAAATCGTCCATCCCCGTGATGTGGTCGGCGTGGCCGTGAGTCAGGATAAAAAAATCGATCCAGGTGATTTTCTCTTCAATGCAACGGTGGCGAAACTCCGAGGAAGCATCCACCTGGATGTGCAGACCATCCATGACGACGTGAATGCAACAGCGGGTGCGTTTGTCCCGGGGATCCTCGGATGTGCAGACCGCACAATCACAGGCGATCATGGGAACGCCCTGAGAAGTGCCGGTGCCGAGAAAAGTGACCTCCATACCCTCCCACCGAACCGAGGTTGCCGCCTGGTGGAAAGCGTAAACCGGGTTCCGGACTCGCAAACTGATGCTAAGCTGCCTTTGATCCCTAGTCGATGACCTCACCGGCCGCTGAATCCGTTTACCACTATCTAGCCGCCGTCGAAGAGCATCCACTGCAACCTGCTGACGTGATTGTAGGCTTCGGTCATTTCGATCTGCGAATCGCCCGAACCTGCGGCGATCTCTGGCAACAAGGACTGGCGTCTCGCATATTATTCACGGGGGGCGTGGGTGCCGGCTCGGCCGATTTAGGCATGCCGGAAGCGGAGGCCTTCGCCATTGAGCTCCGTAAAGCCATCCCCGACTTCCCGTCCGACTGTTTGCTCGTGGAACCGCATTCAACGAACACCGGTGAAAACGTCCGTTTCTCTTTAGAAGTGCTCCAGCAAGCGGATATTTCCAGCGGATCAGCCATTCTCGTGGCCACCCCGTTCCGACAACGGCGGGTAAATCAAACGTGGTCGAAGGTGACGCATGGCGTTCCCTCCCAAAGCGCTCCACCCAAACCAGACCTCCAAACCGACCGGCACATTTTCGCTCACAAAGGAGAAGATTTAATCGCTCAACTATCCGGCGAAATCGCCCGACTTCAAAACTATCCCCAACGCGGGTGGATTGCGGATACGGCCATTCCATCTGACATTCTCACTGCTGCCGCTGACTTGTAACCCTCATGCGCCTACCTCCCATCTCGCTACTCACGGTTTCGCTACTCGTCACCATCAACGTCACCGCTGAACCGGTCATCCCGGATGATCCCGCAGTCACGATCACCGCTCCTCACATCGCGCTAATCAACGCGCGGATTATTGATGGGCTCGGCCGCCCCGCTCGTGAGAATCAGCAAATCCTCCTCGCCGAGGGGCGCGTTAAAAACATCGGGGCGGACATCAAGATTCCCCACGATACCGAAATCATCGATCTCGCCGGCAAGACCGTATTACCCGGGCTCGTGCTGGCCCACGAACACAGTTTCTACAGTTCATTGGTCGGCGGTCCGTTCCACATGAACTACATGGAGTATTCATTTCCCCGGATGTATCTCGTCGCCGGAGTCACGACAGCTCGAACCACCGGCAGCTTGGAACCCTATACCGACCTGGAACTACGGGATCGCATCACCCGCGGTGAAGCCATCGGACCCGACTATCACCTTACCGCCCCCTACGTGGACGGCATCGGCACCGGTATCGCCCAACTCCACGGGGTCAAAAATCCCGCCGATGCCGCACGGATGATCAAATACTGGGCCGCCGAAGGGTTCACCTCCGTAAAACTCTACGTCAGCCTACCGACCGCGGAAATGGAAACCGCCATCAGGACCGCTCATCAACACGACCTGCAGGTGACCGGACACATCGGTCGCGTCAGTTATCGCGAAGCCGCCGCGCTGGGCATCGACAATCTCGAACACGGATTTCTCGCCGCATCAGACTGGGTTCCCGGACGCATACCTGACGAACCTGTCAACATCGGCAAAGTCTACGAATCGATCTCCAAAGTTGATCCCACTTCAAACGAAGTGACGAACGTGATCCAACACCTGGTCGACGAAGAAGTGGCGGTGACTTCGACCCTCGCGATCTTCGAAACGTTCACCCGTGGGCGCCCCCCGGCGGGCGACGCCGAACTCGCGGCACTGGCCCATCCCCTGCGCGAAAGCTACCTCAAGACTTGGGCCTCCATCAGCCAGTCGGACAACGAAACCCGTATCGATGCCTGGAACAACAACCTCCGGATGGAAGTAGAATTCTTCAACCGAGGCGGCCTACTCGTCGTCGGCACCGACCCCACCGGCTACGGTGGATGCCTCGCCGGCTACGGCAGCTGGCGGGCCATTGAACTCTTGGTCGAGGCAGGTCTCTCTCCGCTCGACGCCATCAAATGTGCGACGCGCAACGGTGCCGAACTTCTGGGCATCGCAGACCAAACCGGCACCATTGAAATCGGGAAAGCCGCCGACCTCATGATCGTAGATGGCAACCCCGACGAAACCATCACCGATCTCCGCAAAACCGAAACCGTCTTCAAAGACGGCATCGGCTACGACTCTCCCGCCCTCTTCAAATCCGTCGCTGGTATGGTGGGAATTCAGTGAGACGGTTTCCACGCTTCAGCCATACGCGGATAAATCATACCACCGCCCATCACGAGCCAGACGACCACGCACAGGAAACCTTCGCGGGCGACATTAGCGTAGAAACTCCACGCTCCTGATTTACGTTCCAACAGGTCGGGATTGGTGAGGCTCAGAACCGTGGACATATTCGCGGTGTTGAGAAAAACAAACCGCTTGGTGATTCGACCTGTGCCGATCGCCGGGACAACCCGCGGCTACGTCAATTCGACCGGGAGGGACGACCTCCGTGTCGTCCGCAGCGTATGCCTGCAGTCACCCGATTCAACCCGGATCGAATCGCCACCCATACCTCCCGCCTCTCCACCATTCACCTCCCCCCCTCACCACACTTTAACCATATTGGTTAAAGTATATTATATATTGTTATTTATTATATGTTTA
>CBFHXU010000138.1:0-8303 GCA_965659875.1 uncultured Opitutaceae bacterium | reverse complement strand
TATTGGTATAGTGGTAAATCGGAGCGACGGGCATCTCGTCGAAAGCCAATTTCTCCATTTGGTGGAAGATCTTGGCCCGTTTGGCAGAATCCAATTCTTCGAGCGAGGCAGTGTATAACTTGTCGTAGGTGGCGTTGGACCACTTACTCACGTTGAACCCGTGGCCGGTGGTCAGACTCTGGAGAAAAGAAGTGGGGTCATTGGGTGCCACCACGTAGCCGTTGCGACAAATGTCGAAATTACCGTTATGGGTGTTGTCGATATAGACCCGCCACTCCTGGTTTTCTAGTTGGATGTCCACGCCTAGTTCCCGTTGCCACATCTGCTGGACGGCTTCGGCGATCGTCCGATGATTCTCTGCCGTATTATAGAGCAAGGTGAGGGGAGGAAACCCATCGCCGCCCGGGTATCCGGCGGCAGTCAAAAGGGCACGAGCGCGATCCAACTCCAGAGTCATATCCTCCACGGTTGAGACATAACCGCGGATACCATCTGGGGTGAAGTGACGGGCTGGTGTTTCCCCGGCTCGGGTCACTTTTTGAATGATGGCCTCCCGATCAATGGCCAGAGCCAACGCCTGTCTCACCCGCGGATCATTCAAAGGTGGCCGGGTTGTGTTGAAAGAATAGTAATACACTCCCGAGAGAGGACTAATCCGAAGTTCGTCGGGACTCTCCTCGCGGTAGATGTCCACTTTGGACAAAGGAACAGCGGTCGTCAGGTGCACTTGGCCAGCCCGATAGGCGGCTTCCTCGGCGGTCTCACTCTCGATCGGCAGGAATTTGACGTGGTCCACGCCTACGGATTTTCGGTCCCAATACGTCGGACTGCGTGAAATCGTCAGCACTTGGTTGGGAACCCATTCCGTCAACACGAACGGGCCGTTGCCTACGATGTTTTCGACTCGAGTCCATCGCGTTCCCTTGCGGCGCATAGCGTCGTATTGGTTCAAAACATGAACCGGGAGAGGCACCCAAGACCTGGAGGACAGTAAATTTACAAAAAATGGAGTAGGGCGGGCGAGGGTGATTTCCAAAGTGTGGTCGTCGATGGCTCGGCATCCGATGGAATCAGGATCGGTGATTCGGCCCTCATGGAAGTCGGCGGCACCCGCCATATAGAAAAGAGCTTGAGCGTTTTCGGAAGCGATTTCCGGCGCCAATATTCGGTGAAACGCGGCGACGAAATTATGCGCGGTAACCGGGACTCCATCGGACCACTTCGCATTCTGTCGCAGAAAGAACGTATAGGTGATCTTATCTGCCGCCAGTTCCCATCGTTCCGCTACTGCGGGCAGCGGTTCCAGGGTGGTCGGTTCATAACGTGTAAGCCCTTCGAATAACCCCAACACGATTCGGCTCTCGGGGCTTCCGGTGATGACGTGAGGGTCCAGATCAGCTGGCTCGGAGCCATTGGCGATGAGCAGGGTGTTGGCCGCATTGGCCTGCTCCACCTGAGTCAAGCGATCCCGACAGCCCAGGAGGGAAAGTGCCATTCCGGCGGTGAGCAGTCGTAAAGTAAATCGGAGACGGGAGCGGAATACGGTCGGCATGGATAATAAGCATCGCGGGTGCGTTAACTGGACTGAAGTTTAATCGACGAGCGGTAGCAGGGTGAAAATTTTCTACTCGCTTCGGTTCCGGCCCCTTCCGCTATATATCCCCATATGACATTTACTGATCGCACTGCATTGGTGACCGGCGCGGGTCGCGGCATTGGCAAAGCCATCGCCGAGGACCTTGCGGCCAAGGGCGTCAAACTCATCTGCGTTTCCAAGAATCCCGCCAGCTGTGGCGCGGTGGCCGATGCCATCAACGCCAGTGGGGGAACCGCCGTTGCTCGCGCCGTCGACGTAGCGGACGGTCCGGCGGTCGAAGCCGCCGCCGCGGACCTGCTCAAGGAATTCAGTAAAATCGATATTCTGGTAAACAACGCCGGCATTACCCGCGACGGCCTTTTGGCCCGTATGTCCGAGGAAGATTGGAATGCCGTGATTCAAACCAATCTTTCCAGTGCCTTTCACTGGACCAAGGCAATCGGCTGGCCGATGTGCCGCAACCGCTGGGGCCGAATCGTGAATATTTCCTCCGTTTCCGGTATCATGGGCAACGCCGGGCAGGCCAATTACTCCGCGGCCAAAGCGGGACTGATCGGGTTTTCCAAGACCACCGCCAAGGAATTCGCCCGCCGTAATGTGACGGTCAACGTCGTAGCGCCGGGCTTTATTCAGACCGATATGACGGCTGAGCTCAGCGAGGAAGTCCAAAAGGGCGTGACCGACTTTATCCCCATGCGTCGATTCGGTGAAGCATCTGATATTGCGCACGCTACCTCTTTTCTCTGTAGTCAGGAAGCATCTTATATTACCGGCCAGGTTTTTACCGTTGACGGCGGTATGGCGATGTGAAGCCTCCCAACGTAGTAAAATCTCCCTATGTCCGACCAAAAAACCATCGAACAACGAGTTAAAGAAATCATCGTTAACCAACTCAACGTGAACGAGGAACAAATTACGCCTGAGGCGTCGTTCCTCGACGATCTCGGCGCTGAGTCGCTCGACACCGTCGAGCTCATCATGGCTTTCGAAGAAGAGTTCAAGGAGGAGATTAAGGGAGAGATCCCTGAGTCTGACGCCGAGAAGCTTCAGACCGTCGGCCAAGTGACCGAGTATATCAAGGGCAAAGCTGGCGACAGCTGATCCCTCCGAGCTAATTTATTTGGGCGTTCTACCCGGTCTCGAGAGAGTCTGATGGTAGAGCGCCCTTTTTATTTAACCCCTTTGGAAGTATCGTTCGATGTCATCGTCTTTGCCTGATTCTCAACGCGTTGTCGTAACTGGAATGGGGGCCGTGCACGGCCTCGGCCATGATCCGGATTCATTTTGGACCAGCCTGAAGGCAGGCAAACCGGGCGTGGACCGGGTCAGTCTGTTTGATCCCGAACCCTACGCCTGTCATATTGGCTCCGAGGTGCGTGATTGGGATGTCACCGAGCACATGGACGCGAAGGATGCACGGCGTAATGACCGTTACACCCACTTTGGCTTCGTCGCTTCCACCCAAGCGCTCGCCGATTCAGGTTTAGATCTGGATCAGGAAAATCCCGATGAAATTGGCGTGCTGGTGGGGTCGGGCATCGGCGGCATGCTCACTTACGAGCAACAACTCCGTCGGCTCGTCGATGGTGGCCCGCGGAAAGTATCTCCGTTTACAATTCCGGCTCTGATTGGCAATATCTGCTCCGGCATGGTCGCGATTCACTATGGCGTCCGGGGACCGAATTTTGGCGTGGTTTCGGCCTGTGCGACGGCCACTCACGCGATTGGTGAAGCGATGCACATGATTCGCCGGGGTGATGCCCGGGTGATGATTGCCGGCGGCGCTGAGGCCGCGGTCACCCCATTCGCCTACGCCAGCTTCTGCTCCATGAAAGCCATGAGCACGCGCAACGATGATCCCCAAACCGCGAGTCGTCCATTCTCGATGGGACGTGATGGGTTTGTCATGGGTGAGGGCGCTGGCGTCCTGGTGTTGGAGGCACTGGACCATGCCAAAGCTCGGGGCGCTAAAATTTATGGCGAAGTAGCCGGTTATGCCGCTACGGCGGATGCCCATCACATCACGATGCCCGACCCGGAAGGTAAGGGACTGGGAATGGCGATGACCCGCGCTCTACGCGCTTCCGACCAGACGACGGATAGCGTGGATTACATCAATGCCCATGGCACTTCGACCCCCTACAACGACAAATTTGAAACCCTCGCGATCAAACGTCTCTTTGGCGATTATGCGGCGAAACTTCCGGTCTCTTCCACCAAGTCGATGACCGGTCACTTGCTCGGGGCCGCCGGCGGCATCGAAAGTGTCGCGAGTTTGAAGGCTATCCAAGACGGGGTGTTGCCACCGACGATCAATCTCCAGGATCCGGATCCGGAATGTGATCTGGATTATGTGCCCAATGAGGCCCGCGACGCCAAGGTCGATGTGGTATTGAGTAATAATCTCGGCTTCGGCGGTCAGAATGCCGCCATCGTCTTCCGCCGCGTTTGAGCGGGGGATCAGCTACCCAACCGGGTTGACGCCATCGGCGGTAGATTGCCCGATTTTTGCCCGAACGGATATTGTTCGTCGGGCGAACCCGGTAGACTGCATTTTTCAAGAAACCGGCTCAGGGCGGCCCAGTTCTGCGGAGCGTGGCCGGAGTTGTGGTCAAAAATGAGTTTGGCGCCGGAACGGAGTCGCATCCGCATCAACGAATCATGGGTGGCATGCGACTCCGAATCTGTGATGTCACCCGTCCGTATATCGCTCCAAGGGACTAAGATCGTGATTTCTTTCCACCAACCGGCGGTGCGGACGACCGCGAAGTGACTCTTGGGCCAAACCTCGAAGTGCACCACGTAGTTTCGGCCCAAAGTCCAAGCGCCGCGTCCAAACACAACGGTGAGCACCATGATGAAGAGTCCGGTAGAGACAGTGGCAAACGTCTAAACCGATTCGGACGATTGAGTCATGGCGGCGTTAATGCCGCGCCATGTCACTCCGCTCAGTACACCTCCCGCGATCAACAGACCGAGTCGAGCGATCAATCGCATCCGGTCCCCGCGGGAGTTTTGATAGAGCGTGAGGTGCTCGCTGGTGGAGAAGGTTGCGGAAGAGCCGGGTAGCATCGAGAGACAGCGTAGCGATGGTCGGGAAAGACGCCCATACGCATAGGTGCGTAAGCGCGCGGAAGGGGGCTCAACGGCGGCGGGGCCCAAAAAAGCCGCCTCCACGAGGGAGACGGCTTTCTAGAAAGAGGGGAAGGGAGGTGCCGTTTAGACCTTTTGCACCAAACCAGCCTTAATGGCCTTCACGGAGACCCACATGCGCTTGATGGTGCCATTGGGCAGTTTGACGCGGATGCGTTGCAAATTCGGCTTAAAACGACGTTTGGTCGTCTTGGTAACGTGCGTGCCGATACCGCCGCTCTTTTTGGCGACACCTTTGCGGTGAATGATGCTCCCGGTGGTCGGGCGTTTTCCAGTGATGGCACAGATTCGAGACATGGCTTTTCCTTAGTTAAAAGAACAGGAATTAAGGGTTTGGAAGTAGTGGCGGCAAGGGGAATTTCAATAATCGTGCCTCGTGGCGCTCAAAACTTGGAACTTTTGTCCAAGTGATGAAGGGTGAAGAAGTTGTAGGAGTCCGGATTTTCGCGCACTTATGCTGCTCGCTTCCTCCTGCATGATGCGGGCGAGGGTTTGCGCCGTATTTTTAACGAAGAATGCCTCTTGGGAGATGATGGGAGCAGCCTGAAATCCATGGTTTTCGAGCACGGATGCCAGCCAATCCCAACACACGTGGCAGGTCAGATCCTGTTCTCCGATGTGGGCCAAGAGTTCGTTGCTCTGCTGGTGTTGTCGATAAGCCCGGACCGTGCCTTGCGGGGTGGCCTCGGCCAGTTCACGCCAAGATTTACCATAATCGAAGGCCAGAAACAGGCCGTGCCACGGCTGAGCGGCCAGCTTGGCTGCGAGGTCCTGGGCCTGCAGGGGCAGATCCAGATGATAGCCTGCCGGCGCGACGGAAGGGAGTTGGGCCGGCGGATCGACGGGCAGTCGGGTGGATTCCCGTAAACCGTCCTCCGAGATCTCAACTCCAACTTCCTGCCATTTGTCGTCCCGACCGACGAAGCGGCGACAGGGTTGCGCATCGAAGAGTTCATTGGAAAAGACGACACAGGGCCCGGACAGGTCAGCCTTCTGATTTACGGCCACCGGAATCACTTGGGCGAACGGATGGGCCACCCCATCCAAAACACTGCGTCCCAACTCGGCGCCCACTTCGATGAATTTGAAGGCGGCCGGATCCTGGCCTCCGAGGAGATGCCCGCAGGCCGCCACCACCAGTTCGCCGAATACCGGTCCGAGTGAGGACGCGGTAAAGAAGTCGGCTTGATCGTTCAGTCCCACCCGGGATCGCGCCGAGGTATAGTAACCGGCCTCAGGATGATAGAGGGCGATTTCCATGAAATCATCGAAGCGAATAAATCCGACCGGGTCGGCCCGGTCCTTTAGGGCGTCCAGCAGCGCGGGCGGAATTGGTTTTGATGGCGATGATCCCATTTACAAAAGCGATGCTTTGCGCACAGTCGCGAGGTGCTCAAACGGATTCTCACACTCTTAACCGGTATGTTGGTTGGCAGCCTGCTCGCCATGGGCCTGCTCCATTTCGCCCAAATGGTGGGGTTGATGGGAGATCGCGAGGCCGCGCGTTCGGCGGATTATTATCAGGAGGTCCTGGAACTGGTGCAGGAGCGCTACGTGGAACCCGATCAAGTGAAGTCGAGCGAGCTGACGCGAGAAGCTTTGAAAGGCATGCTCCGCTCGCTCGATCCGTATTCGGATTTTATGCGGGCGCCGGACTACGAAAGTTTACAGGAGGATATCGGCAGTAAATTTGGCGGAATCGGGGTGCAGATCGAATTCCGAGACGGCTTCGTTGTCGTAATTGCGCCGATGGCCGGCACTCCGGGCGAGGCAGCAGGAATCCTGAGGGGGGATCGCGTTTTGGCAGTGGATGGAGAATCGATGGAGGGATTTTCCATCAATAAGGTGGTGTCCCGTCTGCGGGGCGAACCGGGTGAATCGGTGGAGATATCGTTGGATCGGGCCGGGGAAGACGATCCGGTGGACGTGACCGTGGTGCGCGAAATCATCAAAGTGGACAGTGTGACCAACGTGAATCTGGTCGCACCGACGATCGGCTACCTGCGCATCGCTCAATTCTCGGAGCCCACCGCCCGGGAACTGAAAGCGGCGGTGGCTGACTTGCGTGATCAAGGGATGACGTCCTTGGTCATTGATCTGCGCAACAATCCGGGTGGGTTGTTATCCGCTGCCCAGGAAGTTTTGGACCCGTTTTTTGCCGCCGGAGAAATGATGGTCTATACCGAGGGGCGTCGTTCTGGTGATCGGCGGGAGTATCGTTCCCTAAATGAAGGTGAGGTCTGGGATTTTCCGGTTGTCGTGCTCATCAATAAAGGCTCCGCCAGTGCCTCTGAGATTCTGGCGGGTGCGCTCAAGGACTCGGGCAAGGCTTGGATCGTGGGCGAGACATCATTCGGCAAAGGTTCGGTGCAAAGCGTGATCGCATTGCGTAATGGCGAAGGACTGCGATTGACCACGGGCCGCTACTATACCCCCAGTGGTGTCACGGTGAATGAAGTCGGCGTTATTCCTGACCACGAGATTATCATGACCCCGGAGGATGATCTGAATGTGGCGCTACAGCGGAACCGACCGGATATCGTCGATCCGTTGGCATTTGCAGAGCGCTTCGGATTCGCCCCGATCGAGGATGTGCAACTGAAAGCGGCGGTGGCTCACCTGCAAGGTGATGAGGAGCCGACGGAAGAATGATTTTTGCGATTGAAAGTTCGTGTGACGAAAGCGCCGTGGCGTTGTTTGATCCTGCGGCCGGATTGATCGGCGAGTGGGTGCACAGCCAGATGGAACTGCATGAAGATTACGGTGGAGTCGTGCCGGATTTGGCGACCCGTGAGCATCTGCGGACCCTTGGTCCTATGATCAAAGGGGCGGGGGACGAACATGATCTTTCGTCGGTCAAGAAAGTGGCCGTGACGCATGGCCCCGGCCTGGCGGGATGTTTGGCGATTGGCACCGCCGCCGCCAAAGCGCTGGCTTCCGCGTGGCGGACTGATCTGGTCGGGGTGAATCATCTCAAAGGGCACGCGTTCTCACCCTTTATATCTCTTCATGGTAATTCGCCCGAACGCTTTGATCAAAACTTGGCGGCCTTGTTGCCGCATCTGGGGCTGATCGTTTCGGGAGGTAATACGCTGCTCTTCCGCCTGGATGAGGAACGGCGGATCGAAGTGTTGGCCTCGACTCGTGACGATGCCGCCGGGGAAGCCTTGGATAAAGGGGCGAAGCTGCTGGGACTCGGATATCCCGGCGGACCGCTGGTGGAAGAACGGGCCGCATTGGGAAATCCGGCCGCTTATGATTTTCCACGGGGTATCGGTAACAAGGCTCAGTTGGATTTTAGTTTTTCCGGGTTAAAAACGTCTCTGCGCTACCGCTTGGAAAAAATGACCCCGGATGAAATAGGAGCAGCCGAATCCGATCTGTGCGCCAGTTATCAACAGGCCGTCATCGACGCATTGGTGCGGAAGTCGAAACTGGCTTTGCGGACGGACGCTTATCGCAGTGTCGGACTTTCAGGCGGAGTGGCCAATAATCGCACCTTGCGCGAAGCCATGCAGACGATGGCGCGGCGGACGCAATCATGCCGGCATTG
>CBFHXU010000137.1:0-8304 GCA_965659875.1 uncultured Opitutaceae bacterium | reverse complement strand
GTCGCGGGAAAGAGATCAAACTGCTCCAGGGGACGAATTGTATCTCCCGTCAGCGGATCAAACTCGCAAATGGCCTCCACTTCGTCGCCCCACAGTTCGATTCGCAGGGCCTGCTCCGTGTAAGCGGGCATGATATCGATCACATCGCCGCGCACCCGAAAACGGCCGCGTTTGAGATCGAAGTCGTTTCGTTCGTAAAGATTGTCGACCAGTTTCTCCAATAGAACATTCCGCGGCAGCGTCCCCCCGCGTCTCAACTCGACCCGCAGTTCCGTAAAATCTTCCGGCGAACCCAAACCATAGATGCAGGAGACGGACGCCACCACGATCACGTCCTTGCGGGATACGAGTGAACTCGTGGTCGCGATGCGCAGGCGTTCGATCTCCTCATTAATGGACGAGTCCTTTTCAATAAACGTATCCGTCGATGAGATGTAGGCTTCCGGCTGATAGTAATCGTAGTAACTGACGAAATACTCGACCGCGTTGTCCGGGAAAAAATTCTTAAATTCCGAATACAACTGCGCCGCCAACGTCTTGTTGTGTGAAATGATCAGCGTTGGTCGATCACACCGGGCGATCACATTTGCCATCGTAAACGTCTTCCCCGAACCGGTGACACCCAGCAGCGTCTGATCCCGATTCCCGACGTTGATCGAGTCCACTAAGGCCTCGATCGCCTGCGGTTGATCTCCCGTCGGTTGATAGTCGGATGCGAGTTTGAAGAGCGACATCAGCGAAACAGATCCAACAAATCGCCAATTTTCAGTTCGTCCAGCCGATCCACCACGCGATCAACCAGTGGTCGCAACGTTTTGTAATCATGGGTCGTCGCTACCCCAATCACTTTCATGCCCCCGGCGCGGCCGGCTTCGATTCCGGCTTTCGCATCCTCAAAAACAATGCAGTGGTGGGGCTCGCGGGCTATTTTACCCGCTGCTTTTAAAAACACGTCGGGATGTGGTTTACCTGCCGTCACATCCTCCGCCGTCACGATGTCGTCAAACAGTTCCTCAAAGCCCAATACGCCTATGATCGTATCAATATTCTCCCGATGGGTGGACGAGCCGACACAACTACGGATACCGGCGGACTTCAATCGGAGCAGAAATTCATGCGCGCCAGGGAGCGCCGCCACTCCCTGCTCGACGACGACCTCACGATACAGCGCTTCCTTCCGCAAAGACAGTCGGTGAATTTCCACGGGGTCGTCCGTCCACCCCAGTATCCCCGGAATGATCACCTCGTTCTTTTTGCCAAAGCCGCGCACAAAGTGATCGGCGGGCAACGGATTCCCTTGCTCCTCCGCCAATCGCTCCCAGCTCGTCTCATGCTGACGGGAGGAGTCGATGATAACTCCGTCCCAATCAAATAAAATTCCCAGTTCTGCAGCGGCTTCGGTCATGACGAGGCGAACCTGAGCACCGATTGGCTCAAATGCCAAATACCTTGAGGATACTATTCCAGATCGTTGACCAGAATTTCCTCGGTCCCGCTTGCTCGGAGTCCCGGGCGGTTTCCTGCAGCACAAACAGACCATCACCCGCAAACAGATCATCAAACAGCGGATTCATACCGCGGTAATAGCCCCAGAACGTCTCGGCCCGCACCGGCAAGTAATCGAGATTCGGCGTGAACCCGATGGTTGCCAGCTGGTTGGTCCGACGCGCCGGCCGGGTGCCGTTGTCTTGGTCCCGCAAGACTTCCGCCCGCACCCCACGGCTGCCTGCCACCACGATACGGCACGGACCGACAAATTCGAAAAAACGAAACTGTAATGTGATCCAGGCCTGCCAGCGAAAGAGCATCCACCGACGTCGGATCTCAACCTTCTCTTCATCCTTGGTAAGCACCCCCACCAAAAAACTTGGTCGCAATATGATTGAAGCCTCCCCCGGCACTTCGATGACGGACAACTCCGTATGAGGATCTTCGCTGCTGGACAGCGTCGCCGCCAGACGGCCCCCGGCCTGCCCGTTTCGCAACTCCACCAACTCGGTCAGGCGACAGGCAACACTGGTGAGTGGAATCGACCAATCAAAAATAAAACGCGTCTTTCGCTTCAAACTGTCGTCACTCGACTGCAGAAACCCTTCTTTCACGCGCAATACCTCGCCCGGCCAAAGATTCACCACCGTGGAAACTTCACTTTTTCGCACGTGCGGAACCGCCACCAGATCTTCGCTGAACTTGATCGCCTTACCCCGCGCCAGGATGGGAGCCAACAAATAGTAGGACAGCAGTTTCACCAGCGACGGTCCCACGAAGAACGCGACCAACGCGATGAGGAGATACCATTTGGACTGTTCCCACGCATCACGCAGATAGTGGGCGACGGGGGATTCAGATTCGGCACTGCTCTGCAAATCGTGCTCCACACTGGTCAATTGGAAATCCAACTCCGCGAGGCTGATCTCGGTATCGCCAATCTTGGTCTGGAGTTCGGTAAACCGACTTTCGGCTTCTTGTTTCAACACCCCCATCCGGGCAATCTGGGATTCGTTGGCCGCCTGTTGCTCATTGTCGCCAAACCACTTCTCCCACCAACTTCTCATTTCCATCAGACCCGTCACAATTTTTTGGGCTTGGGCAATGCGTTCTTCCTGCGTGGTGGCTGCGGTGCGGAGATCATTCAACTCAGCGAGAACCGTGGCTTTCCGGGCCGTAAACTCCGCCTGGGCCCCGCGCAGTCCCTCCATATACTCCAAACGGCGTGTCTCTGCATCAACCTGATCATTAAGATATAACCATACCCCCACCCCCACGAGTGCCAATACCACGATTAACACCGCGGCACCCAGCTTACTCAGCAACCAAGTGCCGAATCGATAGAGAACGATATACATTGACGCCACTTTGCAACGGACCGGGGCAAAGTTCAAGAGGGCGTTCCGACTATCCCACGATCCCGGTTGCCAGAGTTCAAACGAAGACCTACGTCTCAACCCATCCAAATATGTCAAAAGTCATTGTCTCTTCTTTGTATGCATCGGCGACGTTCAAAATGGCCTGCCGCCAGTTCGACCAAGCGGCGGACGCCATCAACCTCCCCGAAACGCTCCGCGATCGCACCAAATACCCCCGCCGTTGTTTCGCCGTAGCACTCCCGATTCAACGCGATGACGGCAGTGTGACCGTCTTCGAAGGATATCGCGTTCAACACAACCTCTCCACCGGCCCCTCCAAGGGCGGTATCCGATTCCACTAGGACGTGACCCTCGGCGAGGTCGCCGCCCTCTCCATGTGGATGAGTTGGAAGTGCTCCCTCGTGGGCCTGCCCTACGGCGGGGCCAAAGGCGGCGTGATCGTGAACCCTACCCAATTGTCCGAATTCGAACTCGAGCGACTCACCCGGCGCTACATGCAGGAGCTCATTCCCTTCGTCGGTCCCAACACCGATGTGCCCGCCCCGGACATGGGCACGAACGAGAAAATGATGGGATGGATGATGGACACCTACTCGAACTACGTGGGACACATCGAGCCGGCCATCGTGACCGGAAAACCCATCGCTTTGGGCGGGTCTCAGGGTCGACGCGAAGCGACCGGCGCGGGGGTGGCTTACCTCGTGAAGCAGTATTTGGCCGACATGAAAATTCCGATCGAGAACGCCACGGTGGCCATTCAAGGATTTGGTAACGTGGGCAGCGAAGCCGCCGTCGCTCTCTCTGCCTACGGCGCGAAGATCATCGCAATTTCTGATCACACCGGAGCATTTCACAACCCCAAGGGCATCGACATCCGTCAGGCACAGCGCTACGTCGCCTCCCAGCGGGTCCTCCACGATTTCGACGGCGGGGACGAAATCACCAACGCGGAACTCCTGGAAATGGAGTGCACCGTGCTCATTCCCGCGGCGTTGGAACGCGTCATCACCCCCGACAACGTCAAAAAACTCAAATGCCGTCTGCTGGCCGAAGCCGCCAACGGCCCCACCACCTACCAAGCCGATCGCATTCTCGAAAAGCGGGGTGACATTGAGGTGATCCCCGACGTGCTCTGTAACGCGGACGGCGTGACCGTTTCCTACTTCGAATGGCTGCAGAACCGACAGAACTACTACTGGGACAAGGAGGAGGTCATGACGAAACTCTTCAAAATTCTCGCTAAAGCGAAGGACTCCGTTGAAGCCCAGAAGCGTAAATTCGGATTCAGCCGACGTCTCGCCGCGCAGACCCTTGGCATCCAACGGGTCGCCGATGCCAAAGAAAGTCGCGGGCTCTTCCCCTAAAGCAGGCCCCGCTACGAAAAATACATGGGATCCCACGATTTATCCGAGGGTCCCAATGTAACCCGATGGCCAGCCTAACCCTCCGCCATGAGTAGCGCTCCCTCCCCGTCTCCCTCTCCGCCGCAATATCGCCGATCGAAGTTTCTGATCGGGTTGGTCGTGATTGTGGTGGCGATCTTGATTGGGGTGATCGATTGGCGATCCGCAGAATCCACCCCATTCGACGCGTCTCAGGAAACAGAGAACCGAACGGATTCGACCGACGCAGGCGGTTCCTCTCCCCCCTCTCACTCGCCCCTTGAACCATCGGTGGAGCCGTTACCTGACCTGGCCTTGAAGCAAATCCTCGACGACTACATGGTGCCGGGCCGAATGGTGTTCTTTACGGTCCATATGAACAACTCGGGAAACATCATCCTCGAGCAAGCCCAAGGCGCTGCGGGACGAGCGAAACCATCACCACTCCGGAACATGCCGGGCTGGATTCGAGTGGATGCCCTCGATGCCAACGACCAATTGACCTATTCGGAAACGGTCGAAGATCCGACCCGCAGATTTCTCGAACATCCGACGAACAATGACGACGGCAGCATGACCCGGACGATCGTCGAACAAGCATCCGGGAGTCTGTTCGTGCGCGTCCCCGGAGAGTCCCAAGCCACGCGATTGGTTTTGAGCCGCTGGAACCCAGACGTTGCCACCGGCACCTCTCCGTGGCAGCCTTTCACCTCCATCGAATTTCCCCCATGACCCTTCGTAATCCCCTCCCTAATTCGGTGCTGCGTACGAGTTTGTTATTGGGCGCAGTGACCACTTGCTTGTTCGCGCAGACTCCTGAGCTGCGCCAATTGAGGACCTCCGGAGATCGCGCCAATACGATCAATATGGTTTTCCTCGGCGATGGATATTTGGCCGCGGATAAAGAAACGTTTTTCGAACACACCCGCGTGCGCATGAATACCATCCTCGAAGACGAAGCCATGAGGCCGTTCGCCGGCATCACCAATGTCTTCGCCATCTTCGTCGCGAGTAATGAATCCGGCACCACCATTCCGGCGGAGAACATTACCCGCGATACCTACTACCAGGCGAGCTACGTGGACCGGCCCAATGCCCGCCTCGTTTACGTGCAGGACTCCACCGGTCGCGCCCGCATCAACACCGTGCTCGCCAACCATGTTCCCGAATACGACTACGTTGCCCTGCTCGTGAATTCCCCGCGCTACGGTGGCGCCGGAGGATTCCCCATGGTCGCCACCATTGATGAGGATTCGCTCGAAGTTCTTTTGCACGAAAGCGGACACAGCTTTGCCGGATTGACCGACGAATACGTCGACGAAGCTATCGCTGATCAATTCCCCCGAACCGAACACGCCAACTCCACGACCAAGACAGACCGCAGTGAAATTGTCTGGCGGCAGTTTATCGACGACAGTACCCCCATTCCGACGACTGACGTTCCTACCGACCCGTTGCTGGTCGGTCTTTGGGAAGGAAGCAACTATCGAACCAACGGACACTATCGGCCGCTGTATGACTCCAAGATGCGGTCACTCAATCGCCCTTGGGGGCCGATCAATCTTAGAGCGTTTGCTCAAGCAGTGCATGATCTCGATATCAACAACGCATCGTCCGCGCCCAGTATTTCGCAGCAGCCCAGTGCCGCCGCCTACGAAGCGGGAGGCGCCCTTGCACTCAGGGTAACCCCAACCGGCACCGGACCCTTTACCTACCAATGGATGAAGGACGGCAAATTTCTAACCGGTGAAACAAGCTCAACCCTTACTCGCGCCACCACCACCGAAAGTGATTATGGTCTCTACACCGTGGAGATCAGCAACGCGAGAGGCGCCGTCAATAGCTCCACGATCACTATCTCCGCCAGCAGCTCCGGTGGCGGCGGTAGCGGTGGCGAAGGCAGTGGCGGAACTTCCGGCCGCTTGGTTAATCTATCCGTGCGCAGTAGTGCGGGGAGTGGCAGCGAAACCCTCACCGTCGGGTTCGTCGTCGGCGAAGGATCTTCCGGCTCCACCAAGTCACTGCTCGTCCGGGCAATCGGCCCCACGTTGGGCAACTTCGGCGTCGCCAATGCACTCGCGGACCCCGCACTTATTCTCGCTCCTCTTAATCAGGCGGCCATCGCGCAAAACGACAACTGGGGCGGCGATCAAAACCTCGTCAATCTCAGCAGCAGCGTGGGTGCGTTCGCGCTCGAAGATAGTGCCAGCCTCGATGCCGCTCTCGCCCGTTCCGTCGGCAACGGTCCGTTCACCGCCCAAGTCGCCGGCGCCTCCGCTTCTCCAGGCGTCGCCTTGGTCGAAGTTTACGACGCCGACGGCCTCGAGTCTCCGCGTCTCGTCAATATTTCCGCTCGTAGTCGCGTGGGCACCGGGGCCGATGTACTCATCGCCGGATTCGTGCTCCAGGGCCCCGGCTCAACTCGCCTCCTCATCCGTGCCGTCGGCCCGACGCTCGGAGACTTCGGGGTCAACGGCACCTTGCCGGACCCCACGCTCACGATTCGCAACCAGAACACTTCCGCTATTTTGGGGCAAAACGACGACTGGGCGGGCAATGCCACGCTGAAAGCGGCCTTTGCCACTTCCGGCGCTTTCGCCCTACCCAACGACAACAGTCTCGACGCCGCAGTCATCGTGGAACTACCGCCCGGGGCCTACACCGCGACCGTGGCTGATGTCGCGGAACGGGCAGGCGTTGCCCTCGTCGAAGTCTACGAACTGCCCTGAGCGGCGGGACTCGCCGCACGCAAATTAGCCGAACAGGAGAAAACAGGCCGACATCACCAAGGTCGGCATGATTGCACCAGACAACAGACCCAGCGGAGAAACCCCGTCGGGAAAGAAGCGTTGCAAAATCGACTGCCCCGCCGGATTCGGCGCGTTGGCAATCACGGTCAATCCACCGCCGGTCACCGCACCGGCGACCACCGCATACTTCAGTTCATCGGTGAACGTGGGCACGAGGGTCGCGAGGTAAGTAATGGCGGCGTTGTCGTTTACCGCGGTCAGAGCCGTGGCGCCAATGAACAGCGGAACCTCACCCAGTCGGATGAGCACCGGTTCGATCCACCAACCTTGCAGTCCCCCGTGCGTGACGAGGCCCGCGAGGAAGAAGCCCACCAAAAGCGGCGGCTTGAGATCGATTTTGTCTTGGTGGTGGGCCGTCGCCTGAGCGAACGCGAGGAAGAAGAGAAAACCACCCACAAACATGGCCGGATGATGCGCCACAAAAACGGTCCACGCCATGAAGAGCAGTTGCACAAAGGTGATCCATACCGGGACATTCGGTCCATCGCCCGACTTCGAATCCATCGTGGGATCACTCTTCAAGCGCGCCTCCATGGCCGCGAACTCTGTGCGGAACATAAAGAAATAGATCGAGGTCGCGATCAGAATTCCGATCAACGCTTTCCAACCGAAATGGGTGAACATGTAAGGCATGTCCCATCCCCACGGACCCGCCACCATCAATACCGGGGGAGCCGCAAAATGCGTGAACGTGCCCCCCACTGATATATTTACGAACAAGAGGCCAATCGTGGCATAAGCAAACTTCGGCGACGGCTTGAGTTCGTAAAACTGACGCGCCAACAACAGCGCCGAAATCGTCATCGCCGCCGGCTCCGTGATGAATGAACCGAGCACGGGACCCACGATCAAAATAGTTAACCACCAAGCCGCAATCGACTGTTTCCCCGCCGACGCGATGCCAGCCATGAGCTGACGAGCGAACCGCAAAACCGGCCGGGACGAAGCCATCGCCATGATCACCACCACAAACATGGGCTCGGTATAATTCACCCGGTGGTCGATGTAGCCGATCACCGTGTCCCATCCCTTCTCCACCGTGAGTGCGACCATCAATACGATCGCCCAGATACCAAAGACCGCCTCAACTTCGCCCAGGAAATGGAGTATCTGCCCCTTGAAACTCACCTCATCCGGCCGACCGTCTTCATCATTATCCGTCTTGAGATCACGATAACGCTGCTTCAACTGCGCCGCATGCTTTTCTTCGATGTCATGCGCCATGTGACGAATCCGCGCCGTGAG
>CBFHXU010000136.1:0-8334 GCA_965659875.1 uncultured Opitutaceae bacterium | reverse complement strand
GGAATGGGAAAATTATTCTTCCCGGTGTTTCCACCTGAGGCCGAGAGGAGTGTCGGTGTCGGATTCGAGCATGGTTTTTAAGTTACTCAAAATGCCCGGCCATCCGCGGCTGACGCCCTGGACGATTTGGCTGTCTTTGGCGAAGTCGTCGTGGATGACGGTGAATTTGATCGCGTCACCCGTAGGATCGAAGTCGGGATCGGCGGGTTCAATGAGATAGGTTACGCGGGAAGCTTTTTCGGGGACACCTTGGACTCGGAAGGTGAAGACGAGCTTCGAGGGCGGGTTGCTCTCGAGGACTTCGCCATCCCAGTCGAGCGTGCCGTCGTCCTGGTCGAAACTCTGCACGGCATCGCCTTGGCCCCAGGAGGATTTGACGGCGTTGCCGAACCAATAGCGGGGAACGACCTCGTCAGTGGTCAGGGCCGACCAGAGTTTTGCACGAGTCGTGCGGATGTAGGTGGTGTAAACGAATTCGGGTTTGGTGGATGTTGTCATCATAGGATGGGGATATTTTACAGAAATTTACCCGCCTTTGGCGGCGCCGGAGGCGACCAGGGCTAACGAAGGCTACTCCGCTGCTGAATTTCACAGGAGGTAGCTGAGAAGAGCAGTACCGAACAACTGCTGGGTGGCTCTGCTAACTCTGCTTTGACCTCTGCATCTCTGTGTAAAAACAGGCTGACGGTGACGCCAAAGGCGCATAAACTTAGTTTTCTTTGTTTCCTTCTGTAATAGACGCTTTGGTAGTTAGTTTTTTTCTAGTTCGGATTTAAGATGCTCGCCTTCGTCCCGGGGATGCGGGACTTCGGCGAGGCTGCCTTTGCGGCGTACCCCGTGACGGAGCACTTCAGTGTCAGCGTGAGTTGGTGGAGAGTTTTAGGATTCCAGTTGTTTCTTCAGTTGGCGGAGGGTTTCGAGGCGGGCGGATTCGAAGGGCTTGATCCAGCGCCGAGAAACTTCGTGCAGGGGCACGGGGTTCAGGTAGTGGAGTTTCTCGCGACCGCGGAAAACGGAGGTCACGAGGTTGGCCTTTTCGAGGATGCGCAGGTGTTTGGTGGCGGCCTGTCGGCTCATCTCCAACGGCGCGGCGATTTCGGACAGTGTCTGACCATTGTCCTCCCGCAACCGATCAAGGATCTCACGGCGGTGGGCATCGGCTAGGGCTTTGAAAATGTCGTCCATCGAAAAACATAAACGCAACCAAAAGGTTGCATGACAAGGATTGAGACGATGGAAATTGCGGTCGGGCATTGACAGCGGGCGGTGGGTGATTGCGCTGATTCCTTCACGCGTATGACTGACAAAACTTTGCCCTTCTCCCAGTATCAGCTCGAAGCCATTGCGGCCGAGGTTCCCACGCCTTTTCACGTTTACGATGAAACGGCGATGCGGGCGAACGCCCGGGCGTTCTTTGACGCGTTTGCCTGGGTGCCGGGCGGCTTCATCAATTTCTACGCGATCAAGGCGCTGCCAAATCCCCACGTGATCGAAGGCCTGAAAGCCGAAGGCATGGGCGGGGACTGTTCTTCATTTGGCGAACTCAAGCTCTGCGAAGCCATGGGAATCACGGGTGAGAATATCGTGTTCACCTCCAACGATACGCCCGCCTATGAATTTCAGGAAGCGGCAAGATTGGGCGCGATCATCAATCTGGATGACATCAGCCACATCCCGTTTCTCGAGGAGAGTCTGGGTGGGGATTTACCGGAGTTGCTGTGCTGCCGTTACAACCCCGGACCACTGAAGGCGGGCAATGTGATCATCGGTAAACCCGAGGAAGCGAAATACGGTTTCACTCGCGAACAGTTGTTTGAGGGATACCGCATGCTGCGGGACAAGGGGGTGAAGCGATTCGGTCTGCATACGATGGTGGCGTCGAATGAGTTGAATCCCGATTACTTCGTGGAAACGGCGCAGATGTTGTTTGATCTGGTGGTGGAGCTGAACCGTGAGCTCGGCATTACTTTCGAGATTGTGAATTTGGGTGGCGGAATCGGGATTCCGTATCGGCCTGAAGAAACCGCGGTGGATCTCGCTTACGTGGGGGCGAAAATTCGTGAAGCCTACGAAGCCACGATTGTGGCCAATGATTTGGGTCCGGTGCGGATCGCGATGGAATGCGGCCGGATGGTCACGGGACCTTACGGTTATCTCGTCGGACGGGTGCTGCACAAGAAGGCGATCTACAAAGACTACGTGGGGCTCGACGCCTCCATGGCCAATCTCATGCGGCCGGGCATGTATGGTTCCTATCATCACGTGAGTGTTGCCGGGAGGGAATCCTATGATGCGACTCCGGCGCCCCGGAAAGTCTATGACGTCACGGGTTCACTTTGCGAAAATAACGACAAGTTTGCAATCGATCGCGAAATTGCGGACCCCGAGATTGGCGACCTCGTCGTGATTCACGACAGCGGAGCGCACGGCCATTCGATGGGGTTCAATTACAACGCGAAACTCCGCTCGGCTGAAGTGCTCTGGCAGGGCGATGGAAAGTGGAAACTCATCCGCCGCGCGGAAACGCTGGCGGATCATTTCGCGACGTTGGACTATCCGGGATTGGGCTGAATTGCAGAATGAGGATTTGGGATTGTGGATTTCCAAATCTGGCGGTGCGAGGTGAGTGGAGCCTTGTCGGGCGTAAAGCTTTCCTGCCGATGGCAGCGCCGGACGCGACCAGGGTCCGACCCACCCAAATTAACCATTTCCCAACGTGGTTGCTGTTTAGGGGCGAAAGCTCAGGATGTTGAGCGGGATTCGGATGCTCATCCGTGTCATTCGCATTACGCGCTGGGCACGGGCAAATCGAACTCCTCGAGCAGGGCGTCGATCATGGCGGTTTTTTCCGCGTGCGGCATGGCCGGATGGAGTCCGCGGTGACGAACGGTACCATCGGGCGCGATGATCGCCATGTGCGGAATTCCGGTTACGCCATAGTCGGGGTTGAAAACCTCTTGTTGGCTGAAAGCGATCGTCCAATTGATGCCCATCTTGGCGATGTAGTCATTCATGAGGGAATGCTCTTTGGCCGGATCGTTGCGCACATCGATGGGAGCGGCTTCGAGTCCATGGACGCGTCCTTGTAGACTCGTGACTCCGACCACTTTCACGGCGGAGTCGGCATAGTGTTCGGTGAGTTCGCGGACCTGCGGGAAGGAGCGCACGCATGGCCCGCACCACGTAGCCCAGAAGTCGAGCACGACCACCTTGCCCTTGAGATCGGAGAGCTGGTTGAGGCCATCATCCGTCGCCCAAGTGAAGTCGAGTTCCGGGGCGGGGGATCCGATGAGACCGGCCAAGCGTTCCTCGGCGGCGGCTTTTTCCTCAATGGAATTCACGGCGTTGATGGCCACCCGCGCAGCTTCGGAGCCGGGGAAATCCTCGATGAGTTGGCGGAGCATTTGCACGCCGATCTCGGAATCGCCCAGCACCTGAGCGTGAAACGAAGCCTCGATATAGGAGATGGCCGCGACGTCCTCAGATTTATCGCCCGCGTATTTTGTCCGCAGTTCAGCGAAGGCCGTGATTTCGTCGGCGAAGAATGCGGTGGGGTTGGCGGGCCGACTCTCTGCTCCTCTCACCTTCGTATTCACTTTCCCGAGCAGCGCCGTGAGATCGGTTTCCGCGGGAGATGTTGATGCGGGTGCTTCCTGTGCAAAAAGGGATGCGGCGAAAACGACGGTGAGAGTGATTACACCAAAAATTGTGAGACGACCTTTCATGGCCTTCAGGATTTGCATGAATCTAAGAGGCGCAACCGCGAAGGTATCTTCCCGAGATGGAAAATATATTTTATATGAGAAGCCCTCAGTTTTTGGGGTTCGCTTCCCGCAATGCCGCCAGTTCGGCGGCGCGACGTTGGCGGAAGCGGCGTTGGCGTTCGGCGTTCTTGCGACGTTTTTGTTCGGCCGAAACGGGTGGGCGTCCGGCGCGTAGTCTGAGTGGAAGGTCAACGCGTGGCGTGAAGAGGTTACGGTTCTTGAATGCCGGTGGGCTGTCGCGGAGGGCGAGGAGACGTTATTTGACGTTGAACCAGGGATCAGGGGCGATCCGGTCAGGGGCATTCGTCCACGAAGGCGGAGCGGCACCGATGCGATCAGCGGTATAATCTGCGTAGGCAGCGAGCCAGGCATCGGCGTTAGCGCCTTCCGGTAACCGATTTCGGAGAAGGGTCGGTTCCTCGCGAATCGACTCGATCAATTTAGGACGATTGTGAGTTCCGCGGACGGTGTGTAACCAATCCGCTAGTTCATATCCGAAAGTACGTTCGCAATCGGCTCGTTCAGCCACCTCGGCTAAAGTCAATGGGCGGAGGTTTAGATTCATGTCTAAATCAATAAATCGTTACGTAATGATTAATCGATCTGAAATCTTGTTTTGAGACCCAAAAAAGCCCCGTCTCGCGGGGCAGGACTTCGGCGGACAAGGAGCTGACTTCGCGCTTTAGGCGGATAGAAGTTTTAGGGCGTTGGCGGGCGTGTAGATCGCCGCGGGTCGGCAGATTCGGGTGGGCAAGTGGTTGGAGTTTCCGGTCACCAATATCTTGTCCTTCGTGGCCAGGGCGGTTCCGAGAAACACTTGGTCATCGGGATCGGGGAGGGAGGGAGCTTTGAGCGGCGATACTTGGAGTGCGGGATCGAATGCATCCAGAAAGGTCCCGACGGTTCCGGGGTTGAACCCGAATTTTGGTCGCAGCAGGACTTCCCGGTATTCGGCGATCATCGGTGCACTCCAAGCCAATGCGATTCTTCCTTCGACGGCGGCACGAAATATCTGATCGCAGGTGCCACCCGATGTCAGAGCCGCCGAGATGACTACGTTGGTATCGAGCACCCAAACGGGTCTCATGCGGTCTGCTGCTTACGAGTTCGTTTTGTTTTCGCGGAGCGAGCGGTAGAAATCTCCGCGGCGATTTCGGCTTCAGTCATTTTGGTGGTGCCATTGCGAGCCGCCTCCGCTTGCAGGGCATCCAGTGATCGGCCGAGAAAGGCGCGACGCAACGTATCCAGATCCACCTCGATCCCATGGTTGCTCGCGGGAATAAGATAAGCGGCGGGGACACCATTTTGCGTGATGATCTGGGTTCCCTCATCGCGGGCTTTGCGCATCACTTTGCCGGGCTGTTTGGATAACTCACGGGTTGAAACGAACGATACCATTCCGGTAATGTCGGACAATTGTCCGTCGGAGTCAAGAAGGTGAGCGAGTGAAAGGCCGGTTTTGACGTTGGCGAAGTGCGTCTGTGCGTTGGGAGGTAGGGCGCTTTCGCCGGAATGCACCGAATCCAGCTGAAGCGGCGCGCTCGGCGTGTTCTGTTCGGGCACAAAAAAGCCCCGTTCCGCGGGGCGGAACGGGGCTGAAAGGGATGTCGGGTCCCGCGGGGCGGGAACCGACCTACTGATTCGCAGGCTTAGGCCTCCTCGAGGGCGGCTTGAGCGGCGGCCAGACGGGCTACGGGCACGCGGTAAGGCGAGCAGGAGACGTAGGCGAGTCCAACCTTATGGCAGAACTTGACTGAATCCGGGTCACCACCGTGTTCACCACAGATGCCGAGCTTGATGTTCGGACGGGTCTTGCGGCCCTTCTCGATGGCAATCTCCATGAGTTGTCCGACACCGGTTTGGTCGATCGAAGCGAAGGGGTTCTTCGCCATGATCTCGGCTTCCTGGTAAGGTCCGAGGAAGGAACCGGAGTCATCCCGGGACATGCCCATGGTGGTTTGGGTGAGGTCGTTGGTGCCGAAGGAGAAGAACTCCGCGGTTTCAGCAACTTCGTCCGCGGTCAAAGCGCCACGAGGGATTTCGATCATGGTGCCGACGGAGTAGGAGACCTTGGTCTTCTGTTCCTTCATGACGGCCTTCGCTTCGGCGTGAACCGCGGCGACTTGGATTTCCAATTCCTTGGCGAAGCCAACGAGAGGGATCATGATTTCGGGCTTGGCCTTGATGCCCTTCTTCTTGGCTTGAATGGCGGCTTCGATGACGGCGCGAGCCTGCATGCGGGTGATCTCCGGGTAGCAGATGCCGAGACGGCAGCCACGGAAACCCAGCATCGGGTTGAACTCGTGGAGTTCGGCGACGCGGGACATGATCTTCTCGACCTTGATGCCGAGCTTCTTGGCCAGATCGAGTTGCTGCTCCTTGGTGTGGGGGAGGAACTCATGCAGAGGCGGATCGAGGAAACGTATGGTCGCGGGATAACCGGCGAGCGCCTTGAAGATGCCGAAGAAGTCCTTGCGCTGGTAAGGCAGGAGTTTTTTGAGGGCGGCTTCACGGGCTTCGAGATTATCGGAGAGGATCATCTCACGCATGGCGTCGATACGCTCACCTTCGAAGAACATATGCTCCGTGCGGGTGAGGCCGATGCCGACGGCGCCGAAGGCGACCGCTTGGCGGGTTTGCTCAGGCGTGTCGGCGTTGGTGCGCACGGTCATGCGGGTCACCTTCTTACACCAGCCCATGAGCTGGACGAAGTTTTGGTAGGTGCCGCTCTTCTGGGCCTTTTTGTTGTTGTGAATGAGGCCTTGCACCACTTCGGAAGGAGCGGTCGGAACTTCACCCCCGAATACGGAGCCGGAAGTGCCGTCGATGGAAAGGAAGTCTCCTTCTTTCCACTTCTTCTTACCAACGGTGAGGGTGCGGCTGTCGTAGTCGACGTGCAGGGCAGCCGCGCCACAGACGCAGACCTTACCCATTTGGCGGGCAACAAGAGCGGCGTGGGAAGACACTCCACCACGAGCGGTGAGGATACCTTCGGCCGCGATCATACCGCGTAAATCTTCCGGGGAAGTCTCGACGCGAACGAGGAGGACCTTTTCGCCCTTTTCCTGAGCTTCAACCGCGCGCTCGGCGTTGAAGTAGATCTTGCCGGAAGCGGCTCCGGGCCCGGCGGGGAGACCGGAAGCAATCTTCTCGGCGCTCTTGGCGGCCTTGGCGTCGAAGATCGGCGCGAGGACCTGTTCGAGCTGCTCGGCGGGAACGCGGCCCACGGCGGTTTTCCAGTCGATGAGCTTCTCCTTGACCATTTCGCAGGCGATTCGGACGGCGGCGACGCCGGTGCGCTTACCATTGCGAGTCTGGAGCATGAAGAGTTTCTCTTCCTGGATCGTGAACTCGAAGTCCTGCATGTCCTTGAAGTGGGACTCGAGCACCTTGCGGACGCGTTCGAGTTCCTTGAGGGACTTGGGTTGCTTCTTGGCGAGCTTGGCGACGGGGTCCGGAGTGCGGACACCGGCGACCACGTCTTCACCTTGAGCGTCCATCAGGAATTCACCGTAGAAGACCTTCTCGCCGGTGGCGGGGTCACGGGTGAAGGCGACGCCGGAACCGGAGTTCTTACCGGTGTTGCCGAAGACCATAGCCTGGACGTTTACGGCGGTGCCCCATTCGGCGGGAATGCCGTATTTGCGACGGTAAACAATCGCGCGGTCATTCATCCAGGAACCGAACACGGCGCCGATGGCGCCTTGGAGTTGATCCCAAGGGTTGGCGGGGAAGTTGAGGCCGGAGCGTTGCTTGACCATTTTCTTCATGCGCTTGACCAGCTCTTTGTAGTCGTCGGCGGTCAGCTTGCTGTCATCAGCGTGGGAGTCGTCGAAACGCTCCTTCTTGAGGCCTTCGATGACGGCCTCGAAAGGATCGATGTCTTCACCTGCCTTAGCTTGGACACCCATGACGACGTCGCCATACATTTGGACGAAGCGGCGGTAGCAATCCCAGGCGAAGCGAGGGTTGTTGGTCGCGCTCTCGAGAGCTAGGACGGTGTCGTCGTTGAGGCCGAGGTTCAGGATCGTGTCCATCATGCCCGGCATGGAGTCACGAGCGCCGGAACGAACAGCGACGAGAAGGGGGAAGCCGGAGGCGTCACCGAATTTGGTGCCCATGCTCTTCTCCATCTTGCGAACACCGGCCTCGATCTGGCCCTGGAGCTCGGCCGGATATTTACGACCGTTGTCGTAGAAGTGCGTGCAGACCTCGGTGGTGACCGTGAAGCCAGCCGGAACCGGGAGTCCGATGCGGCTCATCTCAGCGAGATTGGCACCTTTGCCTCCGAGGAGGTTCTTCATCGTTGAGTTGCCGTCAGCTTTGCCGTCGCCCCACGAGTAAACGTACTTCTGGGCTTTGGCCTTCTTTGCTGCGGGTTTCTTTTTAGCGGGGGCCTTGCGGGCCTTCGCGGCGGACTTTTTGACCGCTTTTTTGACGGTCTTTTTGGCTGTGGTTTTTGCTGCCATAAGGGTTCTGTGGTTGAGGGAAATGGGACTCGTCCCCGAGGGACGTAAAAGAAAGACCACAAAGGAGGGAGGTGCCGCCTGTCAACGTCCGGCTTAAATTG
>CBFHXU010000135.1:0-8434 GCA_965659875.1 uncultured Opitutaceae bacterium | reverse complement strand
CGGAAGCCGTGGCCACGAGGAGATCCAACGATTCGGCCACCAAATCGTCGAAGGACTCGCCGTCGAGATAGCGACCGGCATTGATATCCATTTCTCGAATCAACAACTGATGACGTCGACTTGTGGTGGTGATCTTGAGCGTCGGCACAAACGGATGATTGGTAATGGATCCGTTCCCGGTCACGAAGATGATTAGATTACAACCCGATCCCACCTGACCGCCGATTGCTTCCAAATCGTTACCCGGACTATCCATGAAGTAGAAGCCCGGGGCAGTCAGCGGATCGGCGTAGTCGATGATGTGATCGAGCGGCGTGCGGGGGTCCTTTTTTTGCACGGCACCGAGTGATTTGAGCGCAATGTTGTAGAGACCTCGAAACTTATTCCCGGCCGAGGGATTGGCTTCAGGCGTTACGCCATGCCAACTCATACGCTCTTTGAAGCGGGAAATTTTGTGGAGTAAGCTCTGCGCCGTATCGGACGATTTGATGTTGCGCATCAGGTGTTCTTCGGCGCCTACGATTTCATCGGTTTCGCAAAGCACACCGATGCCACCTTGGCGCACGATTTCGTGAGTCAAGGCACCTGCAAGTGGATTCCCGGAGATGCCCGAGAACGCATCGGAACCACCGCATTGTAAGGCGATGCATAGGGCGCTCAGCGGCTGAGGCGTGCGGGGAAATTTCGCGACAGGATCGAGCCACTGGGTTACGATCTCTTCACCACGGCTCAAAGCGGCGGCCAAACCGTCCTCGATACTCAGAAAATCATGGAACACGTCATCGAGGGGGTAGTCGTGGTCTTGCATGAACTGCTGCAGGCGCTGATTGGTAATCGCTTCGTCGCCGTGGTCGACGGCCAGGATCGCTCCAACGTTGGCGTGCACCATAAGTCCCGCAAGCGCGCGTAAGACTTCCCCCGCGTTGTTGGGTTCGACGGAGTCTCCGCCCTCGGTGTGAGCGATAGCGACGATCCCATCGATTCCCGGAACTTCTCCGTGGGTGTCGTTGAGACGGGCCGTGAGTTGTCGGGCGAAACTGGCGGTGCGCGACGTCGTGCCCAGAACTACAATCGTATTACGCGTGCCCACACCCCGACGTCCGGGCCGGAGATAGCCGTCAAATGTTGAGATGCTCGAAGCCGGTTCGACTACGGCGGGATCCGGGAGGGAGAATTTTTCCAGATCAAACGGCTCAAGGTAATCTGCGAAGTTTGCTTCGTCCGGCAGTGAAATATCGCGTTGACGGACCCGCAGAGCCACGAGGGTAGAATCGTTGCACACGTAGTCGCCCGGATTGATCGCGCGGGTCGCGTGACCAAAAGGCAACCCCCAGGACAGGAGGGCTGCGTCGACGGAAATCGAATTTACTGCAAACCGGTGCCCTTCGAGGACTGTATGGGAAATCGTGCAAAGCCCCTCGGGGAGCATAACAGTTGTGCCCGGCGCAATTTGGCGAATCGCGATAGCCACGTTGTCGCCGGGAGCAGGGAGACGACCAATATCATGCAGTGAAAGGGGATCCGGCATAGAGGAAGAAAATTGGCGGACCGGCAGGATGAACCCAAGACCGGAGTGCCCGGAGTTAGTAAACCTGTTTAGGCGGGGAGGGGGGAGGTCCGGCTGTCGAAGAAACGTAATCGACAGAGAGTGCGGCACGGCCCTCCGTCGCCCGGTGGGCTAAGGCGGGCATCAATCCAATTTGGACTGATGGTGCCAGAGGGCGGATTTGAACCGCCGACCAAAGGCTTATGAGTCCTCTGCTCTACCACTGAGCTACTCTGGCATCAAGGGGAGGGCGGAGCGAAGAAATACCCGAACCCCTTGTCAAGCGTTGGAACCATTTCGAGGTAATTTCCCCTTCCAGTGGATTGAGGAAAATGGAACGATTCCGGGTCGTTTGAGGGCTTAGAATTCAATATTCTGTTTGGACGATGAACCTCGGGGCGGGATAGGCATCTCGATGCCGGGAGACGTTTCCACTAGGAATCTCCTCAATGGATTCATTCGATGTTCCCACTCTTCCAAAGATAAAACTACACAAGCGTCCTCAGTCCCAATGATCTGTGGACCTTGCGTGCGGGCCAAATCAAGAACTTCCGAAAGACGTTCCTGAGCCTCATTAACTTTCCAGACGGGTAATTTTACGGGATTGCCAGAACGAGTAACGGTTTTCCGCCCTAGGATTTCAATAGATATAGGAGCCTAATCGGGTTTGAGGTATTTGACCTTCAGATCGCGGGGTAAGGGGGTCACGTGATTCGCGGCGCCCCAGTGGTCCCAGGCTTGAGAGAGTTTTTGCACCTTTTCCGGAAACTTGGCGGCGAGATTGTTCGATTCGATGCGGTCCGTCAAAAAGTCGTAGAGTTCCCAAGGTTCGTCATCGAGAGCGACGAGTTTCCATTTTCCCTGCCGCACGGCGCGATTTCCCTGATGCTCAAAAAACAGAGTGCGGTTCGGAGTGGGCTGTTGAAGGTGCGCGATCAGATCCTGCCCCGGGAGGTCGAGCTCGCCGGTATAGGTCGTTTTGGCGGCGGCCATCGCGGTGGGGAGGAGATCGATGATGTGAGCCGGCTCGTGGCTTACCGAACCCGGTTTGGCTTTAAGCCCGGCGGGCCAGTGGACGATGCCGGGGGAAGCGATGCCGCCCTCGTGGTTGAAATGTTTGTAGAGTCGCCAAGGCGTATTGGACGCATTGGCCCATGCCGACCCCACACTGTGAAAGGTATCCGGTCCGCCCATGGCTTCGAGGGCTTCGCCTTCGTGTAGAATATTCTGGTTGCTGGAAACGATATCGAAACCCAGCGGATCCCATTCGAAGCAGGCGCCATTGTCGGATGTGAATACGATCAACGTATTGTTGAGTTCATCGTGGCGCTTGAGGTCGGCAATGACACGGCCCAGCTGTTGGTCCATCCGATCAATCATGGCCGCGTAAATCGCCATCCGGCGGGCGAGATCGCGGCGGCGGTTTTCGGGTAAACTATCCCAAGCCGGATTCACGCCGATCTCAGTTTCCCCGTAATTGCGCCAATGCGAACGGGCACTGAGTTCGGTATGCGCGGGGACAATACCCAACTGCTTCATGCGTTCGAGACGTTCACGGCGAAGTTCATCCCAACCCCCGTGATAACGATCGGCATATTTGGTGATTTCCGCCGCGGGGGCGTGCAGCGGGAAATGAGGTCCGTTATAAGCGAGGTAAAGAAACCAGGGGCGGGCCGGAGTTTCGCGCGCAATTTCCAGAAAATCCAAGGCGTGGTCGGTGACAGCATCCGTCGCGTAAAATTCCCCCGCGGCATATTCGCGAGTGGGGCGCCCGGCCGGGAGACGAATCAAATGATCGGGATCGAAGAATCGCTTCGCGCTGACGAGCGTGCCGTAAAATTCTTCAAATCCGTATTGTGTGGGATCGTCGGTGCCGAGATGCCACTTGCCGGAAATGAAGCTGCGATAACCGGCCGGAGCGAGTGCTTGAGCGATGGTTTGGGCGTCGGATGAAACCACCCCGCGGTAGCCGGGTTGGCCGAGGTCATTGGTGGTCATGTGTCCGAGACCGACCCGGTGAGGATACTGTCCGGTGAGCAATGCGGCTCGTGAAGGACAACATCGTCCCGTGTTATAAAACTGGGTCAGACGGACACCCTCCCGCGCGAGCGCATCCAAATTGGGCGTATTGATTTCACCGCCAAAACTGCCCAGATCGCTGAACCCTAAATCGTCCGCCAGAATGTAGAGGATATTGGGTTTCTCTGCCGCGGACAGTGGAACCGCCAAAGCCAAAAGCAACGAACCCACGCAGAGAAATCGATTGAGTCGCATCATGGGATAATGACGAGCTGGGTTGAGGGGGAGGGCAACACAACCACAGAGTCTGCATCGAACCTCAATCAATGCAGAGCCTAAAAAATACGACCGCGGAATCTTTCAACAAGACCATCCCGGTTCCGCCACGGGTCTGGGATGCTTGTCGTGATCCTACTGTTTGAGCGGGATAAACATCGAATAGGTATCACCGTCCAATGTACGAATTCCCGCTGTCATCACGAGAGGTTTTCCGTTCTCGCGGTAGATGGTGGGGCGTTCGTAACGGTGAACTTCCACCGTGCGACCATCGGTCGTGGTAAAGGATTTATCCGAGACTTTGTAGTGCTTGGCGCGTTCCCATTTTAGGCCGTCCTCTGAAGTGATCATGCCCATGTAACCAAAGGCGTGGTAAAGGGAGTAGTAGCGTTTGCGTTCGGCGTCATACCAAACTTCGGGGTCTTCCGAGTTATAGTCTTTTACCACAGGTTCGGGCTGCATGACCCAGGGACCCAGCGGATGGTCGGCCAGCAGGACGGCCTGCATGCGGATGATCTCTCCTTCGGGTTGATCCGGTTGATCGCCCCGAACCACCATCAAGTAGCCGCCTTCCGGGCGTTCCGTTACGGTGGTATTGTTGACGATGTTGGCGATGGGCAGAACGGGTTCGATCAAGGGTTGATCGAATCGTTGCCAGGGGCCTTCGATGCTATCGGCCACGGCCACGCCGATGCGTTGATTGAGACGCATCATGGCTCGCATTTCACTCTCGTCCCATTTTCCCCGGCGTGCTTCTTCCAACTGCTCGGGGGTCAGTTTGAGGTCACCGGTATTGGTCGCCATGTAGTAAATGTAATATTTGCCGTCGAACTTGTAGACCTTGGGGCAGTGCGCGGTGTAGGCATCCCAATATCCTTCACCTCTTCCTTCCAAAACCACTTCGACATGCCGATAAGGTCCCGTCGGGTTATCGGACACGGCTCGGGATACGATGCCATCGGTCAGCCAGGAAAAGAAACTGTGCTCCCGGGGCATCTGCGAGTAGATGAGATGGTATTTATCATCGTCGCCTTTCACGATCCCGGAGCCCCAGTTGAAGAACTCTTCGTCATAGAACAAGTTGTCTTCAGAGACGCCCTGCATCACCGCGGAGAGATTAAAATCGTCGGTGCTTTCCGCTGAGGCGAACGAGGTTAAAAACAAAGGAAGAAGGATGAGACGGAATAGTTTATTCATCAAATCAAAATAGGGAGAAGATTGTGAGGCAGGTGGTGAACGGGTGAACGTAGAATCTCCCGGTGATTAGATTCCGATCCTCTTTTTTAGCTTTGAGCAATCCGGCTTAAACCTACGTTTCACTTAAACAGTAAAGACTGTCCGTCCTGCCGGCGCGTAGGATGCAGCAGGCGTGGCGCGGCAACCTCAGGCCAAATCCATCAGGATGTATTTTGGCGAGGCCAGTTGTGCTCAATCGCATAGGACTCTGCTTCCTCCAAACTATTGAAGACGGGGTAGACTTTATCCCGTAGATACAGTTGGGTCGCATATACTCTCACCGGGTCTTCATCCCGGCGTATTACGATACCCGATTGCGGCTCCCAACAGCAGATCGATACGACTTCTCCTTCCTGAACGACAAAAGGAAAGTGGGCTTCGTCCGCACCGATGAGCTCGGCCATGTTTATGCCGTTATACTGACGCGAATAATTGATGATCTCTTCACGCGAGAGATCTTGGTGAGCATATGATTTAAAGTCGTGAGAACGCATGAGCAGACGGGCCGAATGAGAGCTACGCGGACAAGTCGGAGAGGAGATTTTGCAGTTCCGCGGCGGGGTCTTGGTGGTCTTGGGCGATGGCGAGTTGGAGCGCGTCTTCGAAGAGAGATTTGGCAGCGGTATTGTCGCCCGTCTTGAGCTTCAATTTACCGAGCAAAATTCGAGGTAGCATCCAGTCGGTCTTGGTGGCCACGCAGATCTCGTAGTGTTCCTGGGCGGTCGCGGTTTCGCCGGCGGCATCGAGCGCCTGGGCGAGGCTGAAGCGAAACATTTCGTTTTCCGGATGTTCCGAGACGAGGTCTTGGAAGCGAGTGATACGGGGATCGGACATGAAGGAATAGAGGCTAGAAACGAGTAGCTAGAAAACCAGAAACTAGAAACTAGTGTCGCGGGCTTCTACGAGGACGGCGGTGGCGTTGTCGGGGCCGCCGCGGTGGTTGGCAAGGGCGACGATGTGCGAGAGGCGTTCTGCCGGGGCGATTGGTTTCAGGACGTGGTTCGCCAGTTCTTGCGCCGAGATGACGCCGGTGATGCCGTCGGTAGCGAAGAGGAGATGATCGCCAGAGGCCAGGGGATGGATACTGAGGTCGGGACGAGCGGCCCCGGGTTGTCCCATGACGCGAACGAGGGACGCTCGGTGGCGCTCGGTGGGGGTGGGGAAATTAGGATCGTTTTTGGCTTCATTCTCGGCCGAGTGATCTTCGGTCAGCGTGTTCACGCCAGCTGAGTTGATCAGGAGACAACGGGAGTCGCCAACGTGGGCCAACCAGAGTTCAGCGCCGTGGATCACCCCCCGGTGAAGGTGCTGGCGATGCAGTATTCGGGGCTGATGAGTTGGCCAAGTTGGAAGACCTGTTCGTTGGTCGTTTCAATGAGAGGAGCCCAATCCCGGGGGTGCTTCAGTGGCTGCCGATTAATTTGAGATTTAAAGGTGTCGACGACGCATTGCGCAGCCTGCGCGCCAGAGGGCAGTCCGCCGACCCCGTCGGCTACGCCGAAGAGGTTCAGGATGGGTTCGCAGAGGAACCGGTCTTCGTTGCGACGTCGCATACGACCGATGTCAGTGATGGCAGTGGCGCGGATATGCAGATCGACGGATTCGGTCACGGTGGGAGCCTCACGCATTCATGGAAGCCAAGCAAGGCTGAGCCGGCCTCAAACGAACGGTTCGAAGCGTAATTCGCGATTTTGACGATTTATTCGAACAACATCGGGTCGCGGCAGGCTGGCGAGGAACCAGCGGCCATAGGGTTTTTGTACGATACGGGAGTCGAGAATGGTGATAACGCCCTGGTCGTTGATGGTGCGAATGAGTCGGCCGACTCCTTGACGGAATTTCACGAGGGCATCGGGGAGGGTGAGTTCGCTGAAGGGGTTGCCTCCTTGGTCGCGGATCCACTCGGTGCGGGCTTCCGGAATCGGATGGGTGGGCACTTCGAATGGGAGTCGCGTGATGATGACCTGGGAGAGCGCGTCGCCGGGCACATCGATACCGGTCCAAAAACTGTCGGTGCCGAAGAGCACCGCATTGCCGGAGTCGCGCATTTTGTCGGCGAGTGCGGTACGGGAGAGGTCGCCTCCCTGGCGCAAGAGCGGGCGCCCGGCGGCAAGGAAGTCGGACTCGAGTTCGCCGGCGACGTGACGCAGGTCGGCGTAGCTGGTGAACAGCACGAGGGTGCCACCGTCGGTCGCCAGGGTGCAGTAGCGGATGTAGTCGACGAGTGCGCTCAGATCCAAACGGTTTTGATCGCGGCTCGGGAGCGGGATGTCGGTCGCGACAAAGGCGCGAAAGTTGCGGTCGAAGTCGAAGGGGGAGTGTTCGATTGCGGCGGTGACGTCTTCGGCCCCCATCCGGGACTGGAAGGCATCCATGCGGTCGGCGAGCGCCAGGGTGGCGCTCGTGCAGACCACCGAGGTGCCGCATTCTAGTAGTTCGGCGCGAATGAAAGGAGCGATATCGATGGGGGCAGTGCGTAGGGTAATGATGGTTTGGCGACGCCCTGATTTTTCGACCCAGTAGACCTCTTTGGCCGGTTCGGGGATGGCGAGGAACTGAGTGATGCGTGAGCGGTAGGTGCTCACGCGCCGGGCCTGTTCGAGGAGCTCGTCGCGTTCGCGGCCGTCGTCCAATTTGTCGGCGCGGCGACGAACGGCTTGGTGGAGTGCGGCGAGGGGTTCGTCCATCCACGGTTCGGCGAAACCGGATTCACGAATGCGCGAAACGAATTGTTTGGGCAGAAGTTTTTCGGCGAGGAAAGTGAAGAACTGTTTCGAGGCTTCAAGAGCGTCGAGGACGAGTTGGCGTTCCGCAGGACTGCCGTGTTTGACCATCAGGCCGCGTTTGGTACGCGGATTGTAGAGGTATTTGAGCATCCGATCCGTGCCGTAGGAACTGAGATGCAGGCCGCAGTGTTCGGTGGCGACGGCGGGCACGGTATGCGCTTCGTCGAGCACCAGAAAGTCGTCTGGCCAAAGCACGCCGCGACTGCCGCCATTTTCTCCGGCGCCGGCAGCGATGTGCGCGAAGAGCAAGGAGTGGTTGACGATGACGACGTGGGAATTGGCGATGCGGGACCGAGCTTTTTGGTAGAAGCAGGTGGCATGGTCACAGTATTTGCGGGAACACGAGGAGGAGTCCGCGTTGACCAGTTCCCAGACTTCGGAAGTGGGCGAGGGAGTGAGCTCGTGGCGCAGGCCATTCTCGCTGGTGGCGGCCCACTGGGAGATGCGTTGCAGTTCCGTGTGCTCGCTGGTGGGAATCAGTTCCTGTTTGTCGCGCAGGGCGTTGGCGAGACGGGAGGTGCAGAGGTAGTTGCCTTTGCCCACGAGGACGGTGGAACGGAAGTCCGAGTAA
>CBFHXU010000134.1:0-8439 GCA_965659875.1 uncultured Opitutaceae bacterium | reverse complement strand
ATGACACTGCCCAGGAACGGTATAAGTTGTTTTTTGCGGCTCACAATTCCGGGCATATCAAAAATCTCGTCATGCTCCACGGTAGGATAGGTGATGCGCGCCATGATCTCCTCATCACCCTTGGCCACGAGGAGAGAGTTTTGAGTATTGATATCGGTGACGAGCAGACAGGCGAAGACCAACCGCTCTTTCCGGCGCAGAGAGTCGAGTGAGGCAGCGAGCGCATCGGCGTGTTTCCAAAAATTATTAAAACCGAGTTCCTCGATTTGGGAGACCGCGAAAGCAACGCCGTCTTCCTGATAAACTTTCCGATCGGAGTTGAGGACCTCGTCGGGGGAATTGCTAAGGATTACGGAACCGGAAGCGAAAATCTCAGTCGCGAGTGAAGCTGAATCAACTTGGGCGATTTTACTGAGCCATTGCAGAATCTCCGCATCCCGGTCGGTCGAAGTAGGGCTATTCAGATGAAGGGTATCGGAAATGATTCCACTCATCATGATTCCCGCAATACTGGGTGAAGGATCGATGCCGTGGCGGCGGAACTGATCTGCCACAATGGTACACGTCGAACCGACGGGTTCGTTAAGGAACAGAATCGGTTGACTGGTGTTGAGTGACCCAAGGCGGTGGTGATCAATGATCTCCGCAATCTCTACTTGATCCGCTCCGCTGACCGCTTGCGAAACCTCGTTGTGGTCCACGAGGATGAGCCGGCGCTTCACCGGTCGAAGCACGTCCGTTTTGGTGAGGATGCCGACGAGTCGTCCGTCGTCAGTCAGGACCATGAAGGCAGCGGCGCTGGAGGCGGCGAGTTTTCGGCGTAAATCCACCAATCGCGTTTCGGGGCTGAGAGAGGAGAAGTTCCGCTCGATCAGCGAACCGATACTGGAGGCAGCGCGAATCGCCCATCCCGTGGTGGCCGTGTCGTAAGGGCTGCTGAGCACGGCAACGCCGGCCGCCTCGGCCTGAGCCACCACTTCATCATCAACCGGCAGATTCCCCGTGATGATCAGGGCGCGAACTCTATTTTGGATGGAGCGTTGTTGAATGTCCCAGCGGTCACCCACCACGACGATGGATTTGTCGGCCGGGATGTTTTCTTCCTGGGAGAATTTCCAAAAAGAGCGCACGTCCATCGCGCCAATACGCACGAAAAGATCTTCAATTTCATCGGCCCGGGTGGCGGTAAGCACTTTGGCTTTGAGTGAACGGGCAATTTGATCGAGACACGTATTCACTCGGCGCATTTCACGCGGTTCTTTAACCCGCGGAACAAACGATCCTCCGAGGTCAAAAATCGAGAGCTGTCCTTTGACGTAACGCTCGGGCGTGACGACCGGAAGAATGCGCACGTCATGTTCGTCGATGAGTTCGAGGGCCTCGGCGCAGGTCGCGTTCTCGGTGACCGTGACGACATCCTTGATCATCACATCCCGCACGCGGGGCGTTACATCGCTGATGTAAACCGGAGCGGGTTGATCAAATTTCGCCAAGATGGTGTCGATGCGAGCGTTGGTATTTCCGCACCGGGCAGCCATGTAGCCCTGGTGACCCTGAGCTTCCTTCAGGGCGGCATAAGCGATGGCTGAGCACACGGCGTCAGCATCGGGATTTCGGTGCCCAATGATATAGGTTAGGTCAGCTTCGGCCGCGGTGGTCATAAAGGTATAGCGGACCAACTTGTAACGCCTCAGGCGTCCAGTAAAACCAAATTGCCGAAAATCGCCCCCCGTTTTTGGGGAAGAGTCGGATTCTCGAAGGGCCGGCGAGGGCACTCGTGCCGTTGCTGCTGGCAATACCGTTGGCGGGATCCTGGCCGAGGACGTGAACTGCGCCGGTGCCGTTGGTACGATGGGGGACCGCTTGACGGAGATTGGACGTGGGCCGGCCGGTGTTGCTGATCAGTGAATTTTCGAGCGACGAATAATATTCCACATTGCCACCCAAAAATACGATATGCCCGCCGGTGTCTCCGTAGACGCCGCGACTGGGGTCGTCTTCGGCCGAGCCCGCTTCGGACCACGTGCCATCCGTGGTCAGTCCGCGGGTGAAGGCGAGCGGCGTGGTGGCCTTATCGCTGAGCCGCAATCCGGCCACGACGTTGAATGACGTGGTGCCCAGCGAAGTAAACTCGGCTTCAAGTGTGGGCGGGCTACTGACCGCGGGATCGAGCACCAGCAGCGGAAGGGCGGGCTGATCGACGGCCATATCGAGTTTGGATACCAGCAGCGTGGGATCGTTGAATCCGCCATAGCGGGCGATTTGGCCAAACCACTGCCAATAGCGTTCGTTGGATCCACTGACTTGGCGGCTGGTTTGCTGGGGATTGGGCAGAGCGTCGCGATTGTCAGCCGCGTAAATGAGGGCGGCTTTCCCGAGTTCCCGTAGATTACTGGCGTCGACCGCACGTTGGGCGGTTTCGCGGGCCTTGCCGACCGTCGGTATGATGATGGCGGCCAAAATCCCGAGAATGGCGATCACCGTGAGCAGCTCGATCAGGGAGAAACCAGCGGTGGGGCGGAGGGAGTTTTTCATAATCGAGCGCGGTAAACTGTGCTCCCGCGCGACGGACCGACTCAAGCAGAAAGTCCTCCGTCGGGCTGGACATTGACGTCCGGGACTCCGTATAGCTTCGATCATCTATGAAAGTATATCTCGACGGCCAGTTGGTGGAAAAAGCAGATGCCAAGATTTCCGTGTTCGATCACGGGTTGCTCTATGGTGATGGCATTTTCGAAGGCATTCGAATCTATGATCACAATATCTTCCGGTTGGATGAGCATCTGGAGCGCTTCGAATTCTCGGCCAAAGCCTTGATGTTGGATCTGCCTTGGTCCCGCCAGGAGATCAGCGATGCAGTGTGTGATACCTGCCGCGCAAACGGGCTCAGAGATGGTTATATTCGTTTGATCGCTACCCGGGGGGAGGGCGATTTGGGACTCTCACCCTGGAATTGCCCGAAGCCCTCGTTGATCGTCATTGCTGATACCATCGCGCTCTATCCGCCCGAACACTACGAAAAGGGGCTGAAGATTGTCACGGTACCGACCCGGCGGATGAATCCGGCTGCTTTGAGCCCGGCCATCAAGTCGCTCAACTATCTCAACAATATCATGGCGAAAATGGAGGCGCGACACTTCGGAGCACTCGAGGCCATCATGCTCAACGACCAAGGGCTTGTCGCCGAATGCACGGGTGACAATGTATTCGTGGTCCATCGCGGAGAGATCCTGACCCCATCCGCGCAACAGGGCGCTCTCAAGGGCATCACCCGCGACTCCATTTTTGATATTGCGAAGGACTTGGGATTGAGAATTTCCGAACACGAACTCACGCGTTACGATATCTGGAACGCGGAAGAGGTGTTTCTGACCGGAACCGGCGCGGAAGTCATTCCAGTCGTGGCCCTCGATGGGCGCCAAATAGGCGATGGCACCCCGGGGCCGATCTTCAAACAGGTGCTGGAAGCCTTTCGTAAACGGGTAAGGGAAGAGGGTACCCGCCTTTAACGCCGTATGCCGGTGTGACAGTCATTGGGACAATACGACCCAGTTGAGCCTGGGGTGGCCCGACCGTGTCACCTTTGAAATACACTTAAATTAACCTCTTGCAGGGTCTTGCCTCGGGCGCGTCCCGTGGCATGATGTATGCAGGGCCGGGAGCGACTCCACTCGGCTTTGGGTCCCAATTATTCACACATTCCTTCCTATATTTAAATGGCCAGTCCTCTCAAATGCGACCTCTGCGACAATCAGGCAACCGTGCACCTGACCCAAATTGTGAATCAAAAGGTTCATAAAGTGGATTTGTGCGAGACCTGCGCCCAGGCCAAAGGAGTGACAGATCCGAGTGGTTTTTCACTTTCTGATCTCCTGCTCAAGGCGTCTTTGAATCCGGAGCCGAGCGCGGCCTCCGGGTTGCGTTGTGAGCAATGCGGGTTCGAGCCGGAGGAATTCAAAAAGACCGGCCGGTTCGGCTGCCCCGCGTGTTACGAAGCCCTGACCGGGATGGTCGATCCAATGCTGGAAAACATGCACAAAGGCACGGCCCACGTCGGCAAGGTTCCTGAGCACGCGCTGGAGCGAAAAGTGCTCGAGGATCGTTTGAATGCGTTGGAGTCCAATTTAAAGACGGCGATCGATGCCGAGCGTTATGAAGACGCGGCGAAGTTTCGCGACGAGATCGTGCAAGTGCGCGCCGAGGCGGGTATGTCCCGAATTGAAACCGTCTGATGTCAGCGCCGATCGAAAAACTTTTAGCTGCGCCCGCGGAGCTCACTGACAACCGGACCTCGAAATGCCCGGTGGTCTTGATGACGCGGATCCGCTTGGCGCGAAATCTCGCGAACCATCGGTTTCCCGGACGGGCCGATGAGAAGGAGCGCTCGGAAATTCTGGCGCAATGCCGTGATTCTCTGGCGGAAACTCCGGGATTGAAACGCAGTTTCAGTGTCATGATGAGCGAGTTGGACGACCAGCAACGGCAGTTGTTGGTGGAGCGGCATTTGGTCAGTCGCGAACTTATCGATTCCAAGGCTGGAGCCGGAGCCGTGATTAATCGCGATCAGAGTGTTTCGGTGATGATCAACGAAGAAGACCATTTGCGTATCCAAGTCTTGCGGACGGGGTTTCAACTCAAGAAGGCTTGGAATACCATCGATGCGCTGGACAGTGCGCTGGAGTCCTCCCTGCACTACGCCTTCTCCAGCCAATTGGGTTATCTTACGGCATGTCCGACCAATCTCGGCACGGGCATGCGCGCCTCGGCGATGATGCACCTCCCGGCGTTGGTAATCGTCGGCCACATGGAAAAAGTGGTCCGCGCCGTTAATCAGCTCGGAATGGTGGTCCGCGGTCTCTTCGGCGAAGGATCCGATGCGAGTGGCAGTATCTTCCAAATATCAAATCAAACAACCCTCGGTGAAGCCGAACCGGTCATCGTCAAGCGCCTGCAAAGCTTGCTGAAGTCGATCGTAGAGCATGAACTCAACGCGCGGGATCGTTTGCTGGAAAACTCCCCTGGTAAGTTGCCGGACAAAATCGGGCGCGCCTTCGGCATACTGAAACATGGTCATCTGATCAGCTCCTCCGAGGCGATGAACCTGCTTTCGCTGGTGCGGCTCGGCGTGGACTTGGGTTATTTTCCGGAAGAACAGCGGGTGGCTGTCGATCGTCTCTTTATCGAAGCGCAACCCGGTCACATTCTGCATCGATCCGGCCAGCCGGAATTGGATTCGGAAGATCGCGACCGTTTGAGGGCTGAACAATTGCGTTCCGAATTTGCCAACTTTACATCACCGAATTATAACACGATCGGAAATAACTGATCCGACGGCATCCCCTTTACACTCATGAATAATTTCACTCCCCGTGCTCAACAAGTCCTGGCATTGGCTCGCAAGGAAGCGGACCGGTTCAATCACAACTACGTGGGGACCGAGCATCTGCTGCTGGGTCTCATCAAATTAGGGCAAGGTGTGGCCGTCAGTGTGCTGCAGAAAATGGGACTCGATCTGGAAACCGTTCGCGGAGCGGTCGAGAAACAGGTCGGCACCGGTTCGGAATCGAAGACGCAAGGCAGTATCCCTTATACCCCGCGGGTTAAGAAGGTCCTGGCCCTCGCCGGTAAAGAAGCCAAGGCACTCAACCACTCGTATGTTGGTACCGAGCACATATTACTCGGTTTGTTACGCGAAGGCGAAGGCGTGGCCGCCCGGGTGCTCAAGTCCCTGGATATCGATATCGAGCGGACCCGGAACGAGATTCTCCGCGAACTCGATCCTCAGTTCTCCGGCGGTGAAGAAGAGCCCGGGGCGGAAGAAGCCGGTGCCCCTTCCGGTCGGGGAGGAAGCGATGGTGACAAAAAAGAGGTCAAAACTCCCGCGCTGAAAGCATTCGGGCGCGATCTGACGGAACTTGCGCGCAAGGGCGAGCTGGATCCGGTGGTCGGCCGCAAGCAAGAGATCCGGCGGGTTATCCAAATCCTTTGCCGTCGTACCAAGAACAATCCGGTCCTTATCGGTGAGGCCGGAGTAGGCAAAACCGCGATCGTCGAAGGCCTCGCGCAGGAAGTCATCAACGGCATCGTGCCCGAGATCCTGATCGATAAGAAAGTCATCACTTTGGACCTGGCTCTGATGGTCGCCGGCACCAAGTACCGAGGTCAGTTTGAAGAGCGTATCAAGGCTGTGATGGATGAGATCAAGCGGGCTAAGAACGTGATCCTGTTTATCGATGAGCTCCACACGATCGTCGGAGCTGGCGCCGCTGAGGGCGCGATGGATGCGTCGAATATTTTCAAGCCCGCGTTATCTCGCGGTGAACTCCAGTGCATCGGCGCCACGACGCTCAACGAGTATCGCAAATACATCGAGAAGGACAGCGCGTTGGATCGACGTTTCCAGTCCGTGAAAGTGGAGCCGCCTTCGGTGAAAGATACCGTCACGATCCTAAAGGGGATTCGGGGCAAGTATGAAGACCATCATAAAGCGATCTACTCAGATCTCGCTCTAGAAACTGCGGCTAAACTCTCCGATCGCTACATCACCGGACGCTTCCTGCCGGACAAGGCCATTGACGTGATGGATGAAGCAGGAGCCCGGGCCCGCATTTCGTCGCTCAATCGCCCGCCGGAAATCGAAGAGCTGAGCAAACAGATTGAAGAGGTCTGCCAGCAAAAGGAAGAGGCCATTGCCAAGCAGCACTTTGAAGAAGCCGCCCAGTTCCGAGATAATGAAAAGCAGCTTCGCGCCAAACAGGACGAAGTAACTGAGAGTTGGAAAAAAGAACGGGAAGAAACCAAGACCAACATCAATGAAGAATTGATGATGAAAGTCGTGGCGGATCGGACCGGTATTCCGCTCAATCGCATGGAGAAGAAGGAAACCGAACGTCTCCTGAATCTCGAAAACGAAATCCAAAAAGTGGTGATCGGCCAAGAGCCCGCCTCGATCGCGATCGCTCGCGCCCTGCGACGCTCCCGCGCGGATCTCAAAGATCCGCGCCGACCGATTGGATCCTTCATGTTTGTGGGGCCAACCGGCGTCGGTAAGACCGAAACGGCCAAGCAACTCGCCGCTCAAATGTTCGGTGACCAAGACGCCCTCGTGCAAATCGATATGAGTGAGTATATGGAGAAATTCGCCATGTCTCGGCTCGTCGGATCACCCCCGGGTTACGTGGGGCATGATGAAGGCGGCCAACTTACTGAAGCCGTGCGGCGGAAACCTTATTCCGTGATTCTCTTCGATGAAGTGGAGAAAGCGCACCCGGATGTTTTGCAGCTTCTCCTCCAAATCCTGGAAGATGGACGCCTTACCGATTCACTCGGACGCCAAGTCGATTTCCGCAATACGATCATCATCATGACTTCCAATGTGGGCGCCTCCTTGCTCCAGCGGCAGACTTCGATGGGATTCACGGCGGCTACCGGAAGTTTTAGCGACCAAGAATTGATGCGCGAGAAGGTGCTCGAAGAAGCCAAACGTGTTTTCAAGCCGGAGTTTCTGAACCGAATTTCCGATATCGTATTTTTCCGTCCTTTGGAGAAAATCGACCTAGTGAAAATTGTCGAAATCGAGGTAAAGAAATTCGGCGAACGACTCAAGGAACGCGCGATCACGCTCGAATTCTCGAAAGAAGCGAAGACCCTTCTCATCGATAAAGGCTACGACGAAAAATACGGTGCCCGACCTCTTCGTCGAGCGGTGGAGCATTATCTGGAAGACCCGTTGGCCGAAGCGATTATTCGCGGCACGGTCAAAGATGGTTATCCGGTGCGCGTGGTCCGCAAAGAAGGCGAAGAAAAACTGGATTTCGAACAAATCGAATCCAGTGAGCCAGCGTCACCTGCGACCGATACGGAAGTAAGTTCTTAATAACGGCTACAGTTTAACCCAAAACGCTCCGTGGTAACGGAGCGTTTCTTGGGGATGGGCTTCAGCGTTGGTCCAAGGAATCAGTGCAGCTTGGGCGGAGGCGGCTTGCTCGAATTCATTCTCTCCTTGGCGGGAGGCGGACGGGACTCTTTGGCCGGGAATGATGTCCGGGGTGGGTTTGATCTGGTTACGACGGGGGTGCTGCGAGTTTTGGTGGGTTCTTTGACGCGCACAGTTTCCTTGCGTGGAGCGGTTGCCTTCGGTCGATCAGGTTGGACCACTACGGTTGCTTTCGGGCGATCCGGTCGGGGAATGCTGGGAGTGACGGGACGCCGGGTGCGGTTGGCATATTCGGCGCTCTTTTTGAGCGAGTCGCGGATCCTAGCTTCCGACCAGCCCGATTTGATCATGCGACTGCTGTAGGTGCGTAAACCGTTGGGATCAACTTCGCGTCCCAATAGGTCGCGATAGGCCTTTTAAATCGTTCGGGGGACCACCTCTTGCTGGAACTCAGGGCTCTTTCTGAGTTCTTTACGCAATCTTGATTCGTTCCATCCGCGTTC
>CBFHXU010000133.1:0-8497 GCA_965659875.1 uncultured Opitutaceae bacterium | reverse complement strand
CGAAGGGGCCTACGATCTGATCATCGTGGGTGGCGGCATCTCCGGTTGCGCCGCCGCCCTCGCCGCGAACGAACGCGGCGTGAAAACCGCCCTCATCCAAAACCGTCCCGTGCTGGGCGGTAATGCCAGCGGCGAAATTCGCGTGCACACCGAAGGTATTCACCATAATGCGGAGGCGATCATGAAGCAGATCGATACGCCGCACTATCCCAACGGGGATCCCGAGGCGATCGATGCGGACCGTAAGCGCATGAAAAACATGTCCGCGGCCACCAACGTGGATATTTTTCTCAACCATTGTCTCGTATCCGTCGAGATGGACGGCAACCGCATTCGCTCCATCGAAGCCCACGAGGCGGCCAATGGCAACATGCGCAAGTTCTCGGCTCCGCAATTCATCGATTGCTCGGGCGACGGTTGGCTCGGCGCCATGGCCGGAGCCGAATTCAGTTATGGCCGGGAATCCAAACACGAGTATGGCGAGGAATGGGCCCAACACGGTGAACTGTGGTCACCCGAAAAACCCGACAACCGCGTGATGGGTTCAAGTGTGCTGTGGAATACCAAGGAAACCGATCGTCGGGTTTCCTTCCCCGCGGTGCCCTGGGCCAAACCGGTCGCCAAAGACCACGTGTCGCCCAAGGGCGAATGGCAATGGGAGTTCTCCAAGGACAGCCTTCATCAAATCGAAGATGCCGAGACCATCCGTGACCACATGTTCCGCGCGATCTACGGCACCTACGCCAACACCATTCAACGGCCGCAATACCGCAACCTCGAACTCGTTTGGATCGCATTCAACGCCGGCAAACGCGAATCACGTCGCTTCATCGGTCCTCACATTTTCACCGGCGTCGATGCCCGTGAGTCGGTGGAGTTTCCCGATACCGTCGTGACCGAAAAACGCTCCATCGATGTCCACTACCAGGAAGCCCTGCTCGGTCGCCCGGAGGACTTCCTGTCCGAGGCATTGTTTCTGAAACCGAAAAACGGTTTCTACTACATTCCCTACCGTTCGCTCTATTCCGCCAATATTGCCAACATGCAGATGGCCGGACGCTGTTTCAGTTGCTCCCACATCGGCCTCGGCGGTCCCCGCGTTATGAACACCTGCGGCCAAATGGGTGTCGCCACCGGCTATGCCGCCGCGCTCTGTCGCGACCACGGCGTTGATCCCGCCGAAATTTCCGCGAAGCACATCACGGAACTGCGCGCCCTTTGCGGCTATCCGGCGTAAAAGGCTGAAACACGAATATTATCCGTCACCTGCGCTGGTCGTGGCATCCGCGACCATGCGCCGGAAACTCCATTCCGGTTCGAAACCAAGAATCTCGCGCGCCTTCCGGCCGCATGACTCATAGTTTAGATCCGCGCCCGGCTGGTTGAACCGAACCACCTCCAAGTTCTTGATCGGTTGCAGCACTGCCACCGCTTCATCGAACGACGTGGCAGAAGGCGGCACCAAGTTGAAGGTCTCACCGGGCGCTCGATCGGCATCCAACGCCCGAATCACCCCGGCCGCCGTATCACGCGTGTCGCATATTCCCATGCGATGAGGGCGACCCGACTCGTTACAGCTTACCACCAACTTGTTGGCTCCATTATCGAAAGTCTTCAGCAGTCGAACCAGCGCGTCGTTACCAAACCCCTGCTGCTGTTTAATTTTCGCGTGCAGGTAGAATCGCGAACCGGAAAAGAAACTGTCTTCGTCGAGCAATTCCGTCGCATCTTGCGTATGCGAAAATCGCAGTATCACGATCGGCAAATCGTGCGCTCGTTCAAAAAACCGCACGGCGTCCTCCCCAATGACCTTCGACAATCCGTAAGGGCTCAACGGCTTCCGCGGATGATCCTCATCGATGGGTAAATACAGCGGGTTTCGATCCGGATACACCTCGCCACTACTGGCAAAAACGAATCGGGCAGCACCTGCTCGGGCCGCCGCCGCCAACACGTGGCGGGTTCCATCGACGTTGGCGCGGAACATTTTCTCCTGCTGCTCGGGCAGCCAGGACATCAAAGCCCCGAGGTGCAATACCGCATCAACTCCCTCACAGGCTGAAGCGAGTGCCTTCACATCTGAAAAATCCGCCACCACCGCACGAAATCTTTCGGGAGCATCATCCTGAGCAACCGCATCGAACCCCACCACGTCGTCGCCTCGCTCCAAGAGTCTCGACACGACCAAACGTCCGACACGACCCGCCGATCCTGTTACGAGAACTTTCATCACCTATGAGAAGTGGACGACGCGCTAGCGTTTTCGCCAGACCCGCATGTCATCGACGACGGAATGTCCTCGGGTCAGCAGTCGCACCATGCGTTTCGTGGGATGAGCAAATCCTTCCGAACGGAAGCTGCCGACTTCTTCGCCGTTCACGACCGCGGTGAGTTTGTCACCCTCCACGTGCACCTGCAGCAAATGCCATTCACCCTTGGCCAAGGAATGTGGAAATGTCCGGGTGGTCGCCTTTTGCATCCGTTTGAGTTCATCTGGATCCATCGTGCCCGCATTGCGGGCGTTGCGCACCTTGAGGTCCATCGTCCCGAATTTTTTATCAATCAGAACCACCTCGGTCAGGCTGATTCGGACATCGAACAGGTGTCCCGCCCAAACCGACTTCAAATCCAAATCCGTGAAGTTCAGATTCAACATGTCATCGTCATTTTCCAGCATCACCAGGATCTCCATCGTGCCATCACGGAATTCAAACGTGTGCCGCACCGAAACGTCATGATTCGCATCTTCCGCGGTGTGCATATACATATGCCCGGCGCGCAGATCGACCTGCTTTTGGCCAGCTGCTGTCTTGTCGCTGCTGGTGGTCCAACCATTACCCGGCTCATCTTTTATCTCCTGAGATTCGGCGCGGTTGAAGTTCTCGTGGAACACCAGGGTGCCAAAATCCTCATGCGGCACCATCCATTCCAATTGCGGCCAGCGTGGCGGTCCTTCGTTGGCTTGAGGTGCTCCCGGAATGCTGCGGCCGTTCACCACATATTGCGTCAACAAATCGCGGAGGTGATCGACGCGATCGGGGTGAGCAGACATCAGGTTATCCACTTCTCCCGGATCATTGCGCAAGTTGTAGAGCTGAAATGCCGGCAACCTTTGCATCTCCTCAAATGTGGTCGGGTAAGCCCAACCTCCCGAACCGGGCCACAAGATCAGTTTCCAATCACCCTGCCGGATGGCAAATCGCCCATCACTGGAATGATGCACGGTGGCTTCGCGCAGTGGTTGATCATAGGTATCGCCGGTCACGACGGGCAGAAAACTGTAGCTGTCTTCCGCCGCATTGTCCGGCAAGTCCACCTGTAAAAGATCCGCCACGGTCGCCATGAAATCGGTGGTGCAAATCACTTCGTCAGAACTTGATCCCGCTTTGATCTGCCCGGGCCATGACGCGATGAACGGCACCCGGTGGCCACCTTCATAGATGTCGAATTTTTTCCCACGATAATGCATACTGCCGCTGTGTCCGGCCAGAGGCAGTTCATCGTCATCGAAATCGGCCCGGGGCGACTGACCGTTATCGCTGGTAAAGAAGACCAGGGTATTCGCCAGACGCGGATCAGCCGCAATCGTTTCAGTGATTCGGCCCACGGCATGATCAACCTGCACCACAAAATCACCGTAAGCACTGGCATTGCTCTTACCGATGAAGTCGGTGGTCGGAATTATCGGCGCATGGGGGGCCGTCAACGTGACGTAGAGAAAGAAGGGCTCTTCGTTTCCCGCGCGTTCCTCGAGGTAGTCAACCGATCGTTCCGTGAGATTGGTCAGCACTTCAGCATGTCGGAAATCTTCCCCCACGGGACCGAGTCGCCAAAACGCCTTCTCATCGTGACTGACTGAACTCCCTACCGGCATCGAGGTCGGCATGCTGTTTTCCACGTAGATGTAAGGCGGAGAGGACAAAGATGCCATCAGGCCATAGGAATAGTCGAATCCCTGACTCTGCGGTCCGTTGCTGATCGGTTTCGAAAAATCGATGCCACTGAAATCCCCGCGCTGATCCTTTTGATCGGCGCCGGCTTTCATGGCCCAGTTCAATCCCAAGTGCCACTTGCCGATCAGACTCGTGTGGTAGCCTTCGCTTTGAAATAGATCCGCAATCGTAATCCGCTCCTGATCAATCAGCGGAAACGACACACCACTGCCTCCTCCTCGTTTCTGTCGGGAACGCCAATTGTAGCGACCCGTCATGATGCCGTAACGCGTCGGCGTGCACAGCGCGGAGCTCGTATGAGCATCACTAAAGGACATGCCGCGCGAAGCCAATCGATCGATGTGCGGAGTCTGCCACGCTGAGTTTTCGTTGTAGGCCGAAACATCCCCGATTCCGAGGTCATCGGCTAAAATGATGACCACATTCGGCCGGTCAGCCGCTGCCACCAGGGTCGCAAACAATCCAAGCAAGATAGTGATGAAGCGTGGTTTCATAGCTCGATTAAGTCGCCGCAGATTTACGTTTGATGGACCAATGGATGATCCCGGCGATCGCCCCCAATACCCCCGCCAACGATCCCAGCACGGGCGCTTCAGCTCGATCGAACGCGGCGAGACCCAACATGAGCACCGCAATAATCACCAACGACACGGTAACCATTTTGGCCGGCAAATCAGAGGATTTGGCCGGAGATTGTTCATGGAAGTCCTTCGCAAACTCCTGCACCCGCGCGTAACCGGGATGTTCCTTTTTGCCCGAGAACTCGAGCACCGACAGGATTAAGAGCGGGAAAACGATACCCGCGGTGAGATCGACCAGACGTGAGTTGGCCGCGATCAATTCCACCAGTGGAGCAAATGCTTCGACCTCGGTCAGGAAGCCCTCCCGGGCCAACACAAATTTCACCAGGTAGGCCACGACGGCACCGGATGCGATGGTGAACCAGACGGAAGCCGTGCCGATCTTGCGCGAGAACATCCCCCAAATTCCTGGCAGAAGCATGGGACCGGCGAGCAGCGTATTGATGTCGATGATAAAGCTGGTGTATCCATAGCGCGGGATCAGCAGGGCCCCCGCCATGACAACCAAACCCAACCCCACCGTCACAACTCGTCCCGCAAACACCATGCGATCGTCAGACGCAGTCTTGTTGATGAGCCGTCGATAAACTTCGGTCGTGATGGCTCCGGAAAACGTATTGAGTCGGGTCGTCGCCATACTGGCGGTAGCTGAGGCCATGGCCGCGACCAACAACCCCATCATACCGGCCGGCAACACGAGTTGGCAGGCCAAAACATAAGCTTGGGCCGGATCCGCATCCGGATTGATCACCCGGTAAAGCAACGGAGGCATCATCCAGATCAGTGGACTCACCAGGTAAAGTCCCCCGAAGAGATAGGCTGCCTTGCGGGCGTCCTTCTGGGTCGGCACACACATGTAACGCTGCACAAAGGTCCACTCCGCACCGATATTGAAAAAGTTCACGATCATCCAACCGACGATAAACCACCACGTGTAATCCGAGGCCGTCGCGTTGGTGAATCCTTCTGGCACCGCGGAAATGAAGCTACTCCAGCCCCCCACTTCCATCAGGACGAGAGGCACCACAAAAACAACCGACACGGTCAGGATCACGAACTGCAGGACATCGGTCATCAAAACCGCCCAAAGGCCGCCGGCGCAGGTGATGAAGATCACCATCACACACAGAGCGATTGAGGTGAGAGGCACGGACAAATGACCTGTTTCCGGATCGGCTAATAAATGTCCCTCCGGCAGCGGCACCAACGTGCAGACAATCAATGAAAGCGCAAAAACAGATCCTCCGTTTTGGAACAACTGCATGAGTCCCTTGAACCAGGTGTAGAATTGCACGAGGCCGGAACCGAACCGCATCTGCAGGTATTCTGGCGCCGAATCGACTCCCAATCGCCGCCACTCCCCGGCGACGAATCGACCGACCAACATAGCCGCCACGCCATAGCCCAGATTGATGTAGACGGCGACAAATCCGTAGCGGTAGGCAATTCCTCCCCAAATCACGAACGTGCCCGCCGAGAACATCGTCATGAACCCTGACAACCCCGAAACCCACCACGGAGATTGTCCGCCCGCCGCAAACATCTCCTTCGAATTCTTCATTCTCCCGGCAAACACCAGCCCAGCCACCGCGATGCCCACGGCATAAAGAATAATGATCACGAAATCGATGGTCTGCATGAGCGGGAGTGGGGCTTGGGGGTTGCTGACGAATCAGCGGAGAAAACAAGAAGGTAGAAGTCCTTACTTAGAAAGTTGGGAAATCAATTCTTCGGTCGGCTCGATGCCCAAGCCGGGTTTATCGGCCAAACGATATTCCCCATTCTCAACCTCGATGCCTTCGGTAATAAGTCCCGTATTCCGGCAAAAGATGGAATGTTGAAACTCGTGACAGACGATGCCTTCCAAGGCAGCACTTGCTTGTAAACTCGCCGCGAGGAAAATGCCCGAGCCAATCGTCGCGTGCGGAATGATCCGAAGGTTGGCTGCCTGCGCCGCCAAGCCCATGCGCATGAATTGCGTGATCCCCGTGTGCCCCATCTCGGGCTGAATGATGTGCACCGCCCGGGCATTGATTCGCGCCTGGGCATCATAAACCGTCCGCCACTCCTCGCCCACCGCGATCGGAGTTTTTACTTTTCGCGCAATCTCGGCGAGGCCGTTCAGATCCTCGGTGGCAACCGGAGCTTCGGCGAACCACAGGCCATGCGGTTCCATTTCAGTAATTTCTGAAATCGCTTGGCCCGCCGAACGATTCCAATGCATATCGCTCGCGATCTGGGCCGAAGGACCGAGCACGGACCGCAATCCGGCCACCTCCTCGGCCAAACTATCGACCGCCATCGGCGCCGCGAATTTGAAACGATTGAACCCTTTTTGCTGCCACGATTGCGCAAACTCCGCCCGCTCGGTCAGCGTGGGTTTTGGTAATCCTGATATATAAGCCGGAATTTCAGTGCGACGACGACCACCCAGTAATTTCGAAATAGGCAGATTCGCACATCGGCCCGCCGCATCCCACATGGCGATGTCAATTGCCGCCAGGGCATCCAAATAATACCCGCCATTGTAGCCGCGAAAACGCATCATGCTGTAGAGGTCCTCGTGCACCACCGAAGCATCGAACACATCGCGACCCACTACGAAATCGACCATGAAATCATTGACCAATGCCAACACCGCCTGCGGAGCCACCAATCCGTAGGTCTCACCCCAGCCTACTACCCCGGACTCGGTTTCAAGTCGGAGCACGACCGTGCGATCCATAATGGGATATACGGTGCGATTCTGTTGTCGCACAAAGTACCCCTTTTCATTGGCGCCTTCACTCGGGTGTTGTCCGCCCAAATAGGGTTCATCCCGCGGAATGGTGAGGACAAAGGCTTCGAGGTTCTTTACTTTACTCATGCGACGGCGGCTGATGCTGGGGTGGAATCCAAGAGATCGGAAATGCTCTCCCATTGGACGGAAAGTTCCGCGAGATCGTAGTCATCAAACTCCATCAAGGGAGCCCTGACATGGCAGTTCCCCAAGACTCCCCGTGTCGTCAGCACATGTTTTGTCAGCCGCATGCGATAAATCGTTTGAATCACCAGCAACGGCAGCGTCCGCATGTAAAGGCTTCGCGCCACCCCGGTTTTCCCGGATTGGAATGCATTCCACATCTTTACGTGGATGTCGGTAATCTCTGCCGCGGGCATCGCCGCAATCGCGCCTCGCGTCATCTCGTCGATGACATAGCGGGCGCCGCCGCCGCCGATCACTCCATCGAGATGATCGGGCACCTCTTTTTGCAAAGCAGAAATTCGGGGACCGGAAGGAAGTGATTCTTCCTTCACGTAACGGATCGCCGGACAAGACTGCACGACTTTTAAGACACCAGATGAAGGCAATCCTGCGCCGATCGGAGCCGGCGCATTTTGCAAAATAATATCAACCCCGGGAGCAGCGGCAATCACCGCCTGCATAAATGCGATCCCGCCTTCGACATCCTCGGAAAACTGACGCGGTAACAATACCATCGCGGCGATCGCCCCCAGTTCCTGGGCGGCGCGAATGTTCGCCCCGATCGTCGCGGGATCCCCTTTGCCGCCACCACAAATCACCGGAGTGCGATCGCGCGCCACCTCGCAAGCGACGGCAGTAAGGGTATGCTGTTCATCCGGGGTCAGGAAATCGTATTCACTGGCCACACCGGGGAAGACGACTCCACCTGCGCCCGCTTCGACGCAAAATTCAGCCACCCGGCGAAACGCTTCGGGATCTACTTCGCCATTGTCGGCGAACGGGGTGGGAAGGACGGGCAGGATGCCCTCAAGCCGAAGATTCTTCATAATAAGGAGCTATCGCGAAGTATATTTAGAGGAAACAGGGTTGAAATCAATTACTGAAGCGTTTCCACAGTCGGAACCCACTGGGGGTAAGCAACCGCGCAAATTTGTAGAGTGTTTCGCTTCATATTAACAAATTCAGAAATTCGGTAACGGCTTCACGAAGCGGGGTGG
>CBFHXU010000132.1:0-8506 GCA_965659875.1 uncultured Opitutaceae bacterium | reverse complement strand
ACATTATAAACGTTCAAGGGCCAGGCCAAAATGAAACCGTAAGCGCGCCAGTAAGCCCGCGGATGCTCTCCTTCCCGCCATGCTCCGGCGACATATTCTTCCCACGGGATATAGGGTTCGAATAAACCATTCGCAATCCACGATCCCACGCCACTCGCAAAGAGCCCGTTATATCCCATCCAGGGTAAAACGATTTCCGGCAGAATGAACAACGGTATCCATTGCACCATCATCAAAGCGGTGGTTTGTCGCTTCACATAAGGCGTGCGACGGCGACGGATGCGATCGAGACCAAAAACCAAAATACAGGTGCTCTAAAGCAGCGTGTAATAAAACGACCGCGAGTGCATCGAGATCGCGATGGTCCCGAGCACACTCGTGCGATCATCCCACTGCGTTTCCAGCGATGTGGCCCAGTTGGAGGGATTGATCCAGCTCTGCGTCGGTCCCCCGCCCTTCCACGAATAAACGAAGATACAAAACAAGACCAACGCCGCCACCCCCAACCAGCCGAGCAGTTTGGTTTCTCCTTGAATTGGGATACCACTGCGCCGGAAAAAATCCAAGGGGGGCTCGCGACCGATGAGCGAGAACACCGCATCATTTTCTAAAGTCTTTTGGTCTTCTTTCGTCGCGAGACTGACGGCGGATTCGGTGATCTCCGATACGTTCGATTTGAAAACGATATCAACGCCACTGCGGTGCACGGCTTCGACATTTTCGGACTTCGCCCGCGTGAAGGCGTCGCCGCGATAACTGAGCGTGACCTCCGCACCCGCTGCCTGCAGGGCCGTCGCCGCTTCGAGCGCCGAATCACCACCGCCGACCACAAGCACCTTTCGATCCGCAAACTCGGCAGGATCGTGCAGGCGATTGGAGACCTTATCCAAATCCTGTCCCGGCACTCCCAGCTTTCGGTGGTTACCGCTGCGACCGATCGCCACGATCACCCGACGCGCCCTGAAGGGGGCGCCGTCCGGATGGTGGAGTTCGACGAATTCTCCCTTGCGAACCAATTTCTCAATGCGCGCCTGCTTGGGCTCAATGCCCGCGGCGATGCGCTGGGTTTCGAGCTCTTCGACCAAGTCTTCTTTGACCGTGGCGGTGAGTTTCAAATCACCCGCCGGATCCAGATCGGTGGGATAGGTAAAGATCGGCTTCCCCTTCGGAAAGTTGACGAGGGTCGACATCGGCTTGCTGGCCTCGAAGACCACAAAACGAAGCCCGAGTTTTTGTGCCTCGAGCGCCGCCGACAGGCCCGCCACACCTCCCCCCACAATCGCCAGATCAGCCGGTCCGCTCTCCCCGCCGATATCCGTGCCCAGCTCAGCCGCCACGGCCGCCACGGCCTTGCCGCCGGTATCAGCCGCAAATTTCAACAGAGGCACGCCCGTGAGGTCTCCCACCACGCGCACGCCAGAAACTGCGGTCGTGCCGTCTTCGTTGACGACCGGTAATTTCTCTACCTTACCCGCCGGCCATTGAAGGTGAAGCCAATGGAGATAACGTTGGAGCTTTCCCATGGGTCCGAGTTAAAGCAGACCGCGCAGCGTAGCGAGTTCGGTTGTGCCTGACACGAGGTAGGCAAATTTGTCATCCGCCCAAGAGGCGGCGATAAACTCCCCGCTCTCGTGGAACATCGGCTTGCTGTAAATCGCCTCGGCATCAAACGACTCCCGCGGAGCGATGAATACATGATACCAACCCGACTCACGTTGGAAACAAATCTCAAAGACTTCGTGCCCCGCGACATTGACTTTGCGACAACCGAACTCACGCAACTCGTCGAGGTTTACCGGCATGACACCATCACCGAGCTGGTTGCCGTCATCCATCAACCACGCCCCGAACCTACCGAGATCCTCAGCATGCGGACCTTTATCGTGAGCCCCTCCATAATCGGCGAGGGCCACTTTGAGCACAGGGTCAAATCCCGGCAGAGCGGCGATTTTATTTTCAGGCTCAGACAACGTCACGGTGAACGCCAAGGCCACGGCTGCAGCGGCAGCCAATCCGATAGTCCAGGGTCGTAACCACCACGCACGACTAGCAGTCGTCTCCGCCGAAGCAGAACTCAGCTTGGTTCCCGCCAGAATAGACTCCCGTAAACCCGCCGGCGCCGAGATATTCGCGAGCTTGGCCGCTACTGTCGCATCAAACTCCTGCTCGCGTTCAAACCATGCAGAAAGTGAGGGATCACGATTGGCCTGGGCCAGCGCTTCCGCGAAGGCCTCGTTATCGGCGTCGGCCCCGTTTGGCCGATACCCTTGTAACATGAATTTTGCTTCTTCGTTGGTCATTATTCGACCCCTCCTTTTTTGGTTTTGGGAAATTCCACTACGTCGCCTTCTTGACGACTGCCCGCTTCTTTTTGCGCCATGATTTTGCGCAGTTGAGTTTTACCCCGCGACAAGCGCGACATGACCGTGCCAATCGGCACATCCAGCGACTCCGCGATTTCCTGGTAACTTAAGTCTTCGAGATAGAATAAGGTTAGCGGCGCACGAAATACTTCATCCACTTCCTGCAGTGCTTCCACCACTTGCTGCGCATCCATCTGCCGGGCATGGTCGATATCCTCGGCCGGCATGTCCTGGGCAGCGGGCGGCAGGTCTTCGATCGATTGAGAACGCTGATCGCGTCGACGCCCTCGTAGGAACTCGCGGTAAAGCGTTGTGAACAGCCAAGTTTTGGCCTTCGAAACCTCGCGAAGTTGATGCCCACTCTTGGCCCAGATGAAAAACGTTTGCTGGACCAGGTCACACGCATCCGCCTCTCGTCGCGCCAAACTCAGGGCAAAACGAAAGAGTGGCGTGTAGTGCGCATCTACTAGCCGAGTGAAAACCTCATTACTCATTGCGCCTGAGAGACTGGGGGTCGTGCCCTTATTCCCAACTAGATTCGTTCTTTTTAGAGGCAGACTTTTCGTCCCCTCCACTTCCCCCCAATTCCGGCTCGGCCGAACGTTCGGTGCCTTGCCAAACCTCACATTCTTCCTGAGCATGACTCGCTCGCCTTTTGCCGCCCGCCCCTCATGAAACGTCGTAATTTTCTAAAAACCGGATTCGTGGGTAGCCTTGCCTTCCCCGCCATCGTGAAGAGTCAGTCGGTCGCTCCCGGACTAAAAATCGCCGGCGTAGGCATCGGAGGCATGGGAAAGACCAATCTCACTAACGCGGCGGGGGCTCAGATCGTGGCCTTGTGCGACGTCGATCATGACCACGCCAGGCCGACGTTCGACCAATTCCCGATGGCGGAACGCTACTTCGACATCAACGAGATGTTGGCGCGCCAGCCCGAAATCGAGGGGGTAGTAATCGCTTCCCCCGACCACACTCATGCGTCCCTCGTCAAGTCGGCCCTGGAAGCAGGAAAACACGTTTATTGTCAAAAACCGCTCACCCACGACATCGCCGAAGCGCGCTATCTCGCGAATCTGGCCGCCCAATATCCCGATGCCGTCGCTGTCATGGGAAACCAGTATCACTCGTCGTCAAGCATGGCCCAAATCGCGGACTGGGTTAGCGCGGGCCTTATTGGTGATGTGACCCGCGTGATTGCCTGGTGCAGTCTAAACTATCGACCCTTTGGGCATGCGCGTTGGTCGACCATGATGGACCGGCCGCCTTCCGAGACGACTCCCGTGCCCGCGAAACTTGATTGGGATCTTTGGATGGGCCCTCGGACCATGCGTGATTACCACCCCACCTACCACCCCGGTCGCTGGCGAGCGTGGTGGGACTTCGGTTGCGGTATGATGGGAGATCGCGGCGTGCATACGCTCGACGCGGCCTGTTACACCTTGGATCTGTCCGCACCCGATTCCATCGAGCTCAAATCGATCGAGGGCGAAAACGAATACGTGCATCCCGACAAGGCGCACATCGTTTACAAATTCCCCGCCCGCGGCGAAAAACTGCCCTTAACCTTGGATTGGTTTTCCGGCTCCACCCCCGACGAGGTCGCCGAACTTACCGGCGGACAACCCGCGGGAGACGATCAAGGCGGAGCGTTGTTTATCGGATCACGAGGCATGATCAGCCACGCCACCTACCCTGCCCGGGTTCGACTCCATCCTCCAGAGTTGAAGGAAGACGCCGCCGCGATCCCCGAAACTCACCCGCGGTTCAAAGGCGCCCATGAAGCCGTCTGGTTGAACGCCTGTCAGGGCAAGGGGCCGGTTTCATCGGACTTTGCCTACGCCGCCGGTCTTACCGAACTCACGCACTTGGGTAATCTCGCGATCAAGTTGGGCGGAAAAATCGACTGGGATGCGGTGAACGGCCGGGTCACCAATCGTCCCGAAGCCGCCGGATTGATCGCCCGCCCTCGACGCAAAGGTTGGACGCTCAGTTAAGGCAACCACATCAACCGTAGCGCCGTAGCCACGAATCACTCGATTTCGTAGACTTCAACGAGAGCGAGTCCCGCTTCATTTCCTGCTCCGGAGATGACCGCCGTATAAACTCCGGGCGGCAGCGTCACCACCACGGCGGCGTCTTTGGAACCGTCCTCGAGATCGAATGCTCCCACGAGTTGATTCACGGCCCGCACAAGATCGGGATCTCCCGTCGGCCAATCATCGTTAATCACAATGGTCTCATATGTTCGTTTTTACTCCTTAAACGCGGTATTTCCCAAACGCACGAACCCACCAAGCTTCCCGCATATTTGTTCGTGTAATTTCAGACATGGTCATGGTTAATGCCGCTCTCATCTATGCTCCGGCTCCTCCTCCCTCCTAATCTTCCGACCACTGCTCCTCGAGATGCCATCGGGATCAAAGTCGAGGTCGACCTCAGTCGCCCACCGCCCGCCGAAATGCTGCCTGCCTTGGCCGCACTCCAACGCTTCGGCGCCGTGCCCGCCCCGGTGATGTTTCTACAACTCTCTCGGGAACAGCTCCGCGAGCTCACCAACCTGCTCAAAGGCCAATCCTGCTTCGCTTTCGTAAACACGCCGGACAAAACCCTCCTCTGGGTCGGACCCATTCTACGAGGCGTCAGCGAACATCTGGGTAAACCCGAACCCAAGACTCCTCAGTCTGCCCCATCCACAGCATCGGTCGCACCAAAATCCCATGTCGTAAGTCGTAAATCTGAAATCGAGACGGATATAACGCCGATGCAGGTCGATGGCTCCGAACATTTTTTAGCCATCACCCTTCCATCCCGTGAATCCGTTTCTTACGGGTCAGCACTGAAGCTTCTGAAGGATCATGGATTTCGATTGGAGCCCTCGAATCGCAAGTGGTGGCTGCGGGATCGTCATAAAACGCTCAGCTTTCTTTCCCGCCATCTCGATACGTTGGAGAACGAGTTTCACGCCGATTTCACCCCCAACTTCGAACGCAACACCGCGAAGATTCTCAACGCCGGCGTCGCTACCAAGATCAATAAAGTTGGCTACGAATTTGAAGTAACGGTCGGACTTGATACCGGCTCCGTTTCCGGTGCCGCCCTCACCTCCGCCCTCACCAGCAACCGCGGTTATCTTGAATCCGGCGATAAGATATTTCTCATCGATCCGGCCCAAGCGGCCAAAATCGGCGCCGTGCAAAGTGCCCTCGCCGGCGAACCTACTTCGCTGGGTGGGAGCCGTCAGACTCACCGCGTCAGTGCTGCCCGCGCGGCGGAAGTCGACGATCTCCTGCAAGAGCTTTCACCCGGCTACAAATCACCCGCCACCTGGCGCCAACGCAGCGGTGCTCTGCGCGACCTCAGCACGCTGGAATCCCTCTCCGTCCCCAATCCCGCGGGCGAACTTCTCCGGCCCTACCAGAAACTCGGTGTCGCGTGGATGGGTTACCTCCACCAGCACAAACTCGGCGGCATCCTCGCCGACGAAATGGGTCTCGGTAAAACGCTCCAAGCCCTCGCACTCATCGCTGCGCTTCGTGAATCCGAAATCGTAATCCGTAATTCGAAAATCGAAAATGAGTCGGCCCAGCCGACTCTCGTCGTTGCTCCGGCATCGTTGGTCGAAAACTGGCGGCGGGAAGCGGCTAAGTTCACGCCACAGCTCAAAGTCTTTGTGCATCACGGTGCCCACCGGCTCGATTCCTCCCAAGTGGTGCCGGACTACGACCTGATCATCACGTCCTACGCGACCCTGGCTAACGATCGCGGTTTATTCGCGAACAGTGACTGGCGCTGTGTAATCGCCGACGAAGCCCAGCACATCAAAAACCGCCGCACCCGCAACGCCAAGGCGCTACGCGCGCTCTCGGCTGAGTCTCGTTTTCTTCTCACCGGCACGCCGCTGGAAAATTCCCTCAACGATCTGCGCTCCCTGTTCGAGTTCTTGTTGCCCGGCTTCCTCAAGGAGGTCCCTATCGGACTGCGCGGCGACGAACGCCAGTGGCACGACGATCGGCTGCGGTCCCAAACGGCTTCCTATATTCTGCGTCGCACCAAAGAAGCCGTCGCTCCCGAACTTCCGGCCAAGATCGAACAAGTTATCTACTGCGAACAGCCGCCCGAACAGGTTGCCCTTTATCGTCGCACCCAGGAATCCAGCGAACGTTCGCTCCTCGAACTCGAAACGAAGGGCGCCAACCAAGGTGCCATTCGCATGGCCACCCTCACTCAGTTGCTGCGCTTGCGCCAAGTATGTTGCGACCCGCGTTTGGTCGAGCCCCAGGCGCTCCCCGGTTGGTCGTCTAAACTCGCGGCATTTCGCGAGCTCGTGGATGAAATCGTGGACGAAGGGCATCGCGTTTTGGTGTTCTCTCAATTCACCAGCTTACTTGCCCTCCTCCGGGAGGAGCTCGACTCGTCCGGCATCGGTTACGCCTATCTCGACGGTTCGATGAATCCCGCCAAACGCCAAACGGCTGTCGACCAATTTCAAGGCGACGAAAATATCCCCGTATTCCTGCTCTCACTGAAAGCCGGCGGCACCGGACTCAACCTCACCGGAGCCGATACCGTGATCCACTTCGATCCGTGGTGGAACCCAGCGGTGGAAGCGCAAGCCACGGACCGTGCTCACCGGATAGGTCAGACCCGCGTGGTTACGAGCTACAAGCTGATTTGCGCCGGCAGCGTGGAGGAAAAGGTGCTCGGGCTACAGGAAACGAAACGCGCTCTGCTGGCCGATGTTTTCGAAGCCAGCGACGCGGTGTCTGCCAAATTGGAGCTCTCCGACCTGCGCGACCTGCTCAAAGACTGATAAAAACCTATTGACGACGACACGCCGAATGCTTCCTCTCCCCATTCCTCTGACGGCGAGATAGCTCAGTTGGTAGAGCAGCGCACTGAAAATGCGCGTGTCCCTGGTTCGATTCCTGGTCTCGCCACCATTCTTTAGAATCCGTCCATTATTGGGCGGATTCTTTGGTTTCCGAGATATCGCTAAGCTGTTGTAACCCGGAATCATGATGCTTCGCCTTGCTAGGCTCAGGTTCTCGCTGCGCTCGGATCCTGGTCTCGCCACCACTTTTTAAAAAACGTCCCTCTGAGGGCCGGTTTTTTGGGTTTTGGAAGCAGGGAAGTCGCCCGAACGGGGTCAGGTCGTTAAAAAGTTCAATGAAGGCGTAGCCGTAATTAACTTTTTCCGACCTGACCCCATCCCCAACTCGCGCGACATCCCGACCTGACCCCTTCCCCCAAACCGTCCGCCCCCGTCAGGCCCTTCCCTTAGGCCATACGCCCATCCCGCCCCGTCGCACAATCCCGACTCCGCCCCTCCCCCTGCCCCCACATCTCTGCCCGAAAATCGGCGGCGCTGAATAATGCGAGTTTGCTACGATGGTCCCATGACTTTGATCCTCGAACCCACCACGATGTCCGCCCCTCACTCCCTCCCCTCCGATTCCGCCATGCGGCGGGCGTTCTATGATCACGATGAATCGGCCGAGGGTATTTTTCTGGTCGGCGTTAAGACCACCGGCATTTTCTGCCGCCCCACCTGCAAGGCGAGGAAACCGAAACCGGAAAATATTTCCTTTTACCCCGACGCCACCGCCGCGCTGCACGAGGGATTCCGTCCCTGCAAACTCTGCAAGCCCCTGGACTCCACCCTGCCGCCACCGCCGCTGGTGTTGCAACTGCGCGAAGCACTCGAGGAAGACCCCACCCGTCGCATCACCGAACAGGACCTCGTTGATCGCGAGATCGACCCCTCTACCGCCCGGCGGCAGTTTCGCCGTTACTACGGTATGACCTTTCACGCTTATGCCCGAGCCCGCCGGATGGGGATGGCGTTGAAAAACATCGGCACGGGCGAACGCGTGACCGAAGCCCAATTTGCCCAAGGGTTCGAATCCGCGTCCGGATTCCGCGACGCGGTGCACCGCCTATTTGGCGCGCCGCCTAAAAATACCGCGACCTCCACCCGCCTACTTTTCGCCGAACGCATCACGACTCCACTCGGCCGCATGTTGGCGGTAGCTGGCGACGACGGGTTACATATTTTGGACTTCGTGGACCGTCGCGGCCTGGAAAGGAAACTCATTTCGCTGCGCCAGCGCCTGAAGGTTACCGTGGTCCTGGGATCACATCCC
>CBFHXU010000131.1:0-8533 GCA_965659875.1 uncultured Opitutaceae bacterium | reverse complement strand
CGGGACTCACCACGCCCGAGACCACGGCCATCATGCTCGCGCTCTGCGAGGCAATGGACATGCCGGTTAACTTTGTCGCGCCGGCATTTGGGTTTCAAAAGAACATCCCCTACCCGGACGAAGTTCGACTGCGCCAACTGATCGCCGCCCAGTGGGCAGTCTGCGAGAAATTCGGCGTAAGCATCGGTTTCCACTCCGGTTCCGGAAAGTCCGCCAGCAATTATCGCATCATGGGCGAGATTACAGGCAGCCAACTCGAGATTAAAACGAGTGGCCGCTACACTTACGAAATGGGACACGCATTGTATGCCTCGCCGAACGACTCCGACCAGGCGCTGTGGCGCGACTGGTATGCCTTTACCGTCGACCTTGCGGTGGCGGGCGCCTTCAGCGCGGATGAAACCGAAAAGGCAGCCGCCCGGGAGTTCATCTCCGCGAGCTTCGAAACGGCTCCGGCGAGCGAGTCACTTTTCGCCTCCGCCGAGGTATGTCATGCGGCCCTCGCAAAACTCGATCCCCATCCGGATCACGTGCTCTTCTTTGAATACAATTTCCTATATGTGCTCGCCGCTGACGGACAGGCCGCCAAGGCGGCACTCGGCGACCACTCACCGTCCGGATATCGTCAGCGCGCTCGATTCTACAGCATCAGTGACGAAGCCCGCCTAGCCTACTCCAAGCGGGTGGCGGCTTACATCATCTTCCTCGCCGAAACTACCGGAGTCGCGAATAACGAGGCGTGCACGCTCGCGACGCGACAGCTCGATGAAACCACAACCTACGCCGAGTTCCTCGAAGCCATCGCGCCCACCTCCTGATTGTGCTTCCCAAAATCGCCTCAAAGTTAACCCGGTGAAACTTAACTGATTAACTGGGGTGGCCTTTGCGATTCACACCTGATTGCCGGAATCGTTTATCCACAATTTTGCTCTTGTTTTACCCATGAAATATCGTCGTCTCGGCCAGACCAATCTCGAAGTATCCGTCCTCAGTTATGGGGCCTCTCCCTTGGGTGGCGTATTTGGCGATGAGGTTAATGTGGAGGCTGGTATCCGAACAGTGCATACGGCCATCGATCACGGGATCAATTTCATCGATGTGTCACCCTACTACGGAGACACCAAAGCCGAGACCGTTTTGGGCAAGGCGTTGGCCGGAGTCGCGCGCGATCGCTACTACCTCGCGACGAAATGCGGACAATACGGACAAGAGGAGTTTGATTTTTCCGCCGAGCGCGTGACGAGCAGTCTCGACGAAAGCTATGCGCGACTCGGGGTCGACTACATCGACCTACTCCAATGCCACGATATCGAATTTGCCGAGGCCGACCAAATCGTAAACGAGACCCTGCCCGCCTTGGTTAAACTCCGTGAAGCCGGCCGCATCGGCTACATCGGCATCACCGGACTGCCATTGCAGGTTTTCCGCAACGTGCTGGATCGCGTGGATCCTGGCATCGTCGATACCGTGCTTTCATTCTGCCACTACGAACTGAATGACTCCGCGTTGGCGTACATGATTCCTTATTTTCAGTCCAAACAGGTCGGCGTGATCAACGCCTCTCCCACCGGCATGGGGTTGCTCACCGCCCGCGGCGTGCCCGGCTGGCATCCGGCGCCGGCCTTGATGTGTGAGGTCGCCCAGAAGGCCGTGAAATTTTGTGAAGGCGAAGGCGTCGATATCGTAAAACTGGCCGTACAATATTGCGTCGCCCATCCCGACATCGCCACGACCCTCGTGGGCACCTCCAAGCCGGAGAACATCGAAGCGAACATCCGCTACGCTGAAGAACCGATCGACGAAGCGATGATGGAACGCGTGCTCGAGATTCTGGCGCCGATTCACAATCATAATTTCACTCGCGGTCTGCCCGCCAATCGTGACGAACTCGTTCCCTCCTCATGAACCAAGTCACGCTCGACGAACCCGGCCATTTCAGTTTCAGCACCACCGCAGACGCCCCTACCCTCGCCCCCGGTGAGGCATTGGTCAAAGTGCACCGGATCGGCGTGTGCGGCACCGACCTGCACGCCTACACGGGCAAGCAACCTTTCTTCGAATACCCCCGCGTGCTCGGCCACGAACTCGGCGTGGAGGTCATCGACCCGGGGAGCGATCCCCAGGGACTCAGCGAGGGGGATAAGTGTTCGGTCGAACCCTACACGAATTGCGGCACCTGCGTGGCCTGCCGACGCGGAAAACCCAACTGCTGCACCAGCCTGAATGTGCTCGGTGTCCACGGTGACGGCGGCATGGGCGAACTCCTTGCGGTGCCCGCGCACAAACTCCACCGCTCCAACCAACTCGGCTACGATCAACTCGCCCTCGTCGAGACCCTGGGCATCGGGGCGCACGCCGTCGAACGCGCGGAGCCTACCGCCAACGATTTTATCCTCGTGATCGGCGCCGGTCCCATCGGCCTCAGCGTAATTCAATTTGCTCTGATCACGGGCGCGACCGTGGCCGTCATGGACATCAGCGAATCGCGACTGGCCTTTTGTCGCAATCAGATGGGGGTGATCCACACGCTGACGGCGGGTCCCGACGCCGCCGATCAATTGATGGCCATCGGCGGTGGTGATCTCCCCACAATCGTCATCGATGCCACCGGCAACCCGCGTTCCATGGCCGGGGCGTTTGATCTGCCGGCCAACGGCGGCCGCATCGTGTTCGTCGGTTTATTCCAAGGCGAACTGGCCTTTAACGATCCCAATTTCCACCGTCGCGAGTTGACCGTCTGCGCCAGTCGCAACGCCCTGCCCGGCACCTTCACTTCGATCATCGAATCGATGGAGAACGGTAAAATCGATACGACGCCGTGGATCACCCATCGCGTGGCGCTAGCGGACCTGCCTGAGAAGTTTGACGAGATCTCCAAAGACCCGGTCCTGCTCAAGTGCATGATCGAAGTCTGAGTCTCGGATGCGACCTCTGCTCGGCGGCCTCGGCGAGGCCGCCCTACCTTGCCCAGCGAGTTATTGGCACACCATGCGGTAATACCTTCAACCACCTCGCAGCTGAATAAATTCGGCCGGAGAGACGCCATGGACGCGTCTGAATGAGCGGGAAAATTGAAACGGGTCGATGCCGAGTTCATCGGCGACTTCGCGCACCATCACTTCACCCGTGTGAAGGCGATTGGCGGCCCATTTCATTTTGATCTGCATCAGATACTGATAGGGACTGAGGCCGGAAAACTTTCGATACAGGCGGCAAAGGTATGAGACGTTCACATGACAGGCTTCGGCAAAGTCTTCCACGGTTGAAAAGTCCATGAAGTGATCTTCCATATGGCGCCGACAGCGTTCGAACGTCGTAAAGGCGCGATTGGGTCCGGTGGTCATTTCGCCCCCGCCATAACGGGTGGCGAGCAGCAGGAGCTCAAGTTGCAGCGCACACGTTCGCGGAGTATAAACTCCCACATGTCCGGCCAGTCGGATCAAGTGCTCGAACGCATCCCGCAAGTCGTGGCCATGTTGGTTGTGGTGCAGACTGCCCGGTCGAAGATCGAGCTCCTCCATCAGGGACAGTGCACGCGAGCCCGAAAAATCAACGAAGTATTTGTCGAGTAATTCGGTCGGATCGGTCCGCATGCGATGACGCACCCCCGGACCGTAGGCGAACAGACTACCCGCCTTCAACTCGTGCTGCGTTCCGTCGATTTCCAAGTGCCCGCGTCCGGCGGCCACGAATTCGACCGATAAAAACGGAAACGTTTCACGATCGATCCGATAATCCCGGGCACATTTTTCCCATCCCACACAGACGACAGCCAACGGCGACGAATCCCGGACCTCGGCCTCCAGATAAAACCGGCGAGCCTGCAGAACCTGCTTGGACATGAAGTCGGGCATCGAATCAGCCGAAATATGAGCGGAAACATGCGGGGGCATATAAAAGTCAATTCCTGCTATGCCTTTTAGGGGCAAGAGAATAGATCCCCCTTTAGTGGGGATTTTTTCGCCGCTTTTTATAATTAAAACGACATATTAGGATTTCTGGGAAGATAGAATATCACCTAACTAAGCCAATAATCGTCATGCCAGTGTCAGTTAATGCCATTCAATCAGGGAGGGTTGGGTGGTAAATTTATGGAGAGCTTACCCCTGCCCTCCCTCGTCCCGCTTAGGACTGTGGAAACACTCCTAACGTAAATCGCCCCATTCCCGGGATCCTCCCATGCAACTCGAGCCCCCCCGTAGAGTCACTCTCAAGGACATCGCCAAATCAGCCAAACTCAGCGTCGCCGCGGTCTCGATGGCACTGCGGAACCACAGCTCCCTCCCGGCGTCCACGATCCAGCGCGTCAAAGAGATCGCCAATACCCTGGGCTATCGACCCGATCCCGTTTTGAGCGCCCTGGCGGCCCATCGCTGCCGGATGCGGTCCCATCGCAGCGTTTCCGTCATCGCCTTGATCAGCAACTGGTCGACCAAAGACGCTTGGCTCAAATCTCCCGGGGCAAAAGAGCTTTTCGATAAAGCTTCGGTCCGCGCTCAAAGCCTCGGTTTCGATCTCCAACACTTTTGGGCGCCAGAGCATGGTGGTTTCTCGAACCGCCTAAGTTCGGTACTCGAAGCGCGCGGCATCACCAGCGTCATTCTGGCTCCGGCCGAAGGAGATTCCATCCCTACTACCATGTCTTGGGAGCCCTTCACCGTCGTTTCCTTGGAGCCGCCATCCATCGAAGTAATTTTACCTCACGTGGGCATCAATCATTTCGCCAACGTCGGACGCTGCTGGCACGAGCTGACGGCGCGCGGGATCCAACGTATTGGTCTCGTTACCAGCGACGCCCAAATCGGAACGGCGCAGGGTCAATGCATCGCAGCCCACACCTTCAGCCAATCGCGCTCCGCTCTACCCTTCGATCAGGTGCCGGATCTGGCCATCGGTCCGGGTGATGAAGCGGCTCAACTCGGTTCCTGGATCAATGAACACCGTCCCGAAGCCGTAATTTCGGCAACTCCGATTCATCATCTGTTCACGCAACAATTGGAGATCAAGATTCCGGCTGAATTCAGCTATGTGAGCCTCGACGTGAGCGCGGAAAAAGACGAAGCAGTGAGCGGTATCGATTCCAGTGTTGGCGTGGTGGGTGAAACTGTGATCGAAACGCTGAGCCAATTGCTTCATCGCGGTATCACCGGTTGTAGCCGCAGTCCGGTGGGCACCCACGTCAGTGGCGCCTGGCAAGACGGGCAAACGTTGGCGAAGTCTCATTCGCTCGCGAACAATCGCTGATCGCGATCCAACTTTGCGCTCAAAGCGTAGAGACAAGAAAACCCGCGGCGCCGAAGCACCGCGGGTCAGGTTTCAACAATTCTATTAAGTTACCCCTAACCTAACTTAGAACGCGAATAGGATCACCAAATCCCGAATGGGATTTGTGGAAAAAGTACACGATGGGAAAGACTGTCTAACTACTCCGAATCCACAAATTCGGATCACAAACAGTGGATCAAATCGTCGGCTGGCTTACAACGAAAGCTGCACTTAATCATTTAACCTCCATGAGGTCCTACGACCCATGGGCCGCCCGAGTCTTGGTGCGCACCGAATAGAGCGATGTGGTCGCCGTCATGAACAGGCGGTCCCGGTCGGTGCCCCCGAAACAGACATTGGCACAGGTTTCGGGCAGCAGGATCACGCCGAGCAATTTCCCGTCGGGCGCAAACACGTGCACGCCGTTGATCCCCTCGACACTATGACCCGAACTCGCCCAGAGATTTCCGTGTTCATCGACCTGTTGTCCATCGGGACCCGCGATCAATCCGTTGTATCGAATCGCCGCAAAATGTCGCCGATGAGTCAGGCCGCCATCCGCCGTAACATCAAAAACGTGGAGCGCCTTGTCGGCCTGCACAGGCGGGCCGGTGTCAGCCACGTAGAGTTGAGTAAAATCGGGCGAAAAACAGAGGCCGTTCGGTTTCACCAAGACATTGTCGACACGCTTGATCGCCCCGGTATCACCATCAATGCGGTAGATGGCTTCCTTTTGCGGCAGCGGTTTCGGCACCCCGTAACCCGCGTCGGTAAACCAGATGCTCCCATCCGGATGCACGACTACGTCGTTGGGTGAAGCCAACGAAATACCGTCAGCTTGGTTGGCCAGGACCGTGATGGAACCATCGCCTTCATGGCGGACCACACAGCGCCCTTCCTGCTGACACGAAATCATGCGGCCCATCGCATCGAAAGTAGATCCGTTGGTTTTCCCCGTCGGGTGGCGAAACTCACTCACATGCCCGTCTTCCTCGAGCCACCGCCACTGGCGACTGTTGGGCACATCGCTCCAAACGAGATAACGGCCGGCGGCATTCCACGCCGGACCCTCCGACCATTGGGATCCCGTTTGATGACGCGTGATCACTTCTGTCGCATCGATAAGCTGCTTGAATCGATCATCCACCGCCACGATACGCATGCCGGAATCGGTCAGTCCGCCCAAAGGCCAGTGAGGCGCAGATTTTTCGACAGCCCTACCCACGGTCGCCCAAACGGGCGCCGCGACCATGGCCGTCTGCAGAAATCGCCGTCGAGATACACTGTCCGCAGCGGCGGTGGAGGTATTCTCAACGGGGGGGGTATTGCGATCCGGGGAGGTCATGGCATCAGTTCAATATCGGTTTCATCGTCGGCTCAAGTTCCGGAAAACTAGAACAATTAACTCTGTGCCATTATTCCGGTTTAAGCCTTTAACTGTTTAAGCTTCGGTTCCGTTTGTCTGCCCCGGCTCTCAAATCTACTTTTACCCCACGATCATGCCCCTGACTTTCTCGGCGGAGCACGCCCCCACCGAATACACCTCTAAAACCATGCCTACGTCCAATTTCCTTCAATCTGTGTTTCGCCTCCCGGCTCTCGGTCTGCTCGCCCTGACCATCACGACCGGCCAAGCCAAGCGTCCCAATGTCCTTTGGATCATGACGGACGATCACTCAGCCGCCGCGTTGGGTGCCTATGGGAGTCACTTGGCGCCCCTCGATCCGACACCAACCCTGGATAAACTCGCCGCCGAGGGCATGATGTTCACCAACGCGGTGTGCACCAACTCAATCTGCACCCCCAGCCGCGCGACTTTGCTCACCGGTCAGTATTCGCACGTCAACGGGGTCAAAACGCTCAGCGACAATCTCCCCATCGAGAACCACACCCTCGCTCACGCCATGAAAGCCGCCGGTTACCAGACGGCCATGATCGGTAAATGGCATCTCAAGAACGAACCCGCCTCGTTCGACTACTACTGTGTCCTCCCCGGCCAGGGCAGCTATCACCGCCCCACTTTCAGAGACATGGATGCACCCGGCGAGTGGCCCAACAACCTTCGCCATCCGCGCCAAACCTATGACACCGAACATTCGTCGGATGTGATCACCGATTTCTCGCTCGACTGGCTCAAGCAGCGTAAGAGCGACCAGCCGTTCTTCCTCATGCACCACTTCAAGGCGCCGCACGACAATTTTGAAAACGCCGAGCGCTACGACTTCCTCTACGACGACGTCACCATCCCCGAGCCCCCCAGCCTGCGCGATGACCCCAACCACGGCTCCCTTGCCACCGCCGGCACCGGCACATCCATCGGCAAGCGCAACCAACGTCGCAACATGGGTGATCACATGTTCGTCGATAAGTCCCTCTCCGACGACGACTACCTTTCCACGTCCTACCAACGTTACTTGAAAAAGTATCTCCGCACCGTGCGCGGCGTGGACGACAATATTGCCCGGCTCATCGATTATCTGCGCAAAACCGGCGAGCTCGACAACACCATCATTCTCTACACGTCCGACCAGGGATTCATGCTCGGCGAACACGACTACATCGACAAACGCTGGATGTATGAACCCTCCCTCCAAGTGCCGTTCATCGTAAAAGTTCCCGGCAAAACCCAACCCGGTTCCACCAGCGACGCTATCGTCAACAATACCGACTTCGCCCCCACCGTGCTCGATCTTGCCGGCGTCAAAGTTCCCGCTTCAATGCAAGGCCGCAGCGTGGCGCCGATTCTGACCTCTGGTGAAAAACCCGCCGACTGGCGCCAAGCCAGTTACTACCGCTACTGGATGCACATGGCGCACCACGACAACCCCGCGCACTACGGCATCCGCACCGAAGACTTTAAACTGATCTTCTTCTACGGTCTCGGCCTCGACGCCAAGGGCGCGAAACCAGATCCATCGACTCCGGGCTGGGAACTCTACGATTTACACAACGACCCTGCCGAGCAACACAACGTTTACGATGACCCCGCTTACCATGGCGTGCGCGAACAACTGAAGCAGCAGCTCGATCAGCTCAAAAAAGAAGTCGGCGACACCGACGAACACTACCCCGAACTCATGCGCGTGCGTGAACTCGCGTGGAACTGATCATCCCATACTCCGATCTCATGATGTCCCCTCGAAAAGTTTTCGTCCTTCTGCTCCTGGCCATCGGTTTCGTCACCGGACTCACCGCCGCGAATACGACCGCCCGGTGGGCGCCGATCGATCTCGAATTCAACGCCAAGGTAAAGTCCGGTACAGAATTC
>CBFHXU010000130.1:330-8621 GCA_965659875.1 uncultured Opitutaceae bacterium | reverse complement strand
TCCCGCCCGCATTCAGCCAAAACGTCCGGCCACTTCGGCTCAGCTGCCACCCACCACGGTGCCGTTGGCATCAGTTGGACCCAAAACGAATCGTTTCAACTCATGGTGACGTTGCCTGCCAGGGTCAGTGCTCGCGTCGAACTCCCCGCGGCCGGACCCGACCAGCAAGTTTATCTCAATAACCACCCCGTCGACGCAACCCACTCCGACCAACGTTGGGTCCTCGATCTGCCGATCACCGATGCCGTTTCGCATCTTGAGGTAAAATAGATCCGCCCCCATTCAATAAACACCCCTCCCTTTCATAGTCTACTTCCCATGAGCAACTCTGACCAATCCGCCGGCACCTCAGAATACGAACGCGAGCGCGTTCCCGACAAAGCGTTGAAAGGTCCGGGTTCATTCTGGGGCATGTATGCCGGTGAACATACTGCTGGCACCGAATTCATGATCGGCCCGCTCTTCGTCGCTTGGGGCGTCGGTGCCATGGACCTGATCACCGGTCTCCTGGTGGGAAACTTGCTCGCGGTATTGATGTGGCGTTTTGTGACCGCCGAGGTCGCCACGCGCACCCGCGAAACCCTCTACTTCAAATTGGAGAAAATCTGCGGCGCCAATCTGGCGGTCCTCTACAATCTCGCGAACGGGGTGCTCTTCTGTTTTCTCGCCGGCTCCATGATCACGGTTTCGGCCACAGCCGTCGGCGTGCCTTTTCCCGGAATCACGATGCCGACCTTTGCTGACCTCTACCCCACCGGCGTGGCTTGGACGGTCGTGTGCATTATCATCGGCATCATCATCACCGTCGTGGCAGTTCGCGGATACGCCTTCGTCGCCCGCATGTCCAATTTGGCTGCCCCGTGGATGTTCCTCATCTTCGTCGCCTGTGGGATTGTGACCCTCGGCAAACTCAACACCACCGATGTGATGGCCCTGCTCGAACCCGCCCCCTACACCGAACGTCAGATTGGATTCTGGGGCGTGGTTTTCTTTTCCTGGTTTTGTAACGCCGCGATGCACCTCGGCATGGCCGACATGTCGGTGTTGCGCTACGCGAAGAAACCCTCGTCCGGCTGGGCCGCCGCCGCCGGAATGTATCTCGGTCACTACGTCGCCTGGGTGTGTGCTGCGTTATTGCTCATGTATTGGGTCCGCGAACGCGGCGCCGATCCCACCGTGGGAGTTGCCCCCGGTCCCATGGTCTTCGATGCCGTCGGTTGGGCTGGCATCGTTTGCGTGATCATCGCGGGATGGACCACCGCCAATCCCACCATCTATCGCGCGGGGCTCGCCTTCCAAGGTGCTGTCCGGAGCATCTCACGCACCAAGGCGACCATCCTCGCCGGCGCGGTCAGCACGGCCGCCGGTATCTTCCCCGCCTTCGCCATGAACCTACTGGGATTCGTCGGCATCTACGGCACCATCCTCGCGCCGATCGGCGCCATCATCTTCGCCGATGTATTTCTCGCCCCCCGGATGGGTCTACCGTCGGAACCCGCCCAACGCGCCGGCATCGCCTTCAGTTGGAATGTTCTGCTGGCTTGGGTCGCCCCCGTGGGAATAGCGCTCTACATTCACTTCACGCAGGGCGTCCCTGCTCACTTTCTGCCCCTCCCGTCATGGCTCGCCTGCGGCGCGCTTTATCTGATCTTAACCCGCGTCAACAATCCGGTCCGCCCTGCCCAAGCTTAAGCCCCCTGTCAGCATGAATTCATTACCCAAAATCATCGGTGCCGTGGCCTTGATCGCCACTTTCACCAGTCCCCTGCTTTTCGCCAACGACACCATTTCGGAATCCGCCATGAAGACGACCATGTTGATCTCCATGATCGCCTGGTTCGCCGTCGCTTCAAAAGTCATGTCGGCCCCAGCCGAGTAGGCGGACTCTCATTCCATTGGCCGCGTGGAATTCAACGCGAGGAATTGCCTCCAGTGGAATTAGGCGCACGCTCGCGAGCAGTTTAAACCTGTCTGCCCTTCAACCGTTTTCTGCCGTGCGTCATACTCCGATCAAAAACACCCTGTTTAAAAGCAACCGCGAACGCCTGCGCGCCCTCCTCAAGCCCAAGTCGGTTGCATTCGTAAACGCCAACGATCTGCCGCCGGCCAATGCCGATGCGGTGAAGCGGATGCACCCCAATTCCGACCTGTTCTACCTGTCCGGAATCGAACAGGAGGAGAGCATTCTCATGCTCGCCCCCGATGCCGTGCAACCGGCCCTGCGTGAAGTGCTCTTCGTCCGCGAACCCAATCCTCACCTGAAGATTTGGGAGGGCGAAAAACACTCCCAAGAAAACGCCACCAAGTTATCGGGCATCAAGGAGATCAAATGGCTCTCCGAGCTTCCGGCGATCCGGCACCAAATCATGTGCCAATCGGAGCAGGTTTACCTCAACTCCAACGAACACCCGCGGGCGGTGGTCGACGTGCAGTCCCGCGAAGCGCGCTTCATTCACGAACTCCAGCAGGCGTATCCGCTCCATCGCTACGAGCGTTTGGCCCCGCTCATGCACGCCTTGCGCGAGATCAAATCCGCGGCGGAGGTTAACCTCATCAAACAGGCCTGCGCGGTGACCCGAGACGGCTTTCTTCGGGTTTTGGACAAAACCCGCCCGGGCATCACCGAATACGAAATCGAAGCAGAATTCGCCCACGAGTTTACCCGCAATCGCTGTCAGTTTGCCTACAGCCCCATCGTCGCCTCCGGCGCCGATTCCTGCGTGCTCCACTATTTGGAGAACCAAAAAACCTGCCGCAAAGGCGACGTGCTGTTGCTCGATGTGGGCGCATGCTACGGCAACTACAACGCCGATATGACGCGCACGATTCCGGTGTCCGGCAAATTCACCCGTCGCCAGAAGCAGGTTTATCAAGCTGTCCTGCGAGTCCTGCGCGCCATGATCGCGGCCTCAACCGTCGGTAAGTCCCATCTCGACTGGCAGCAGGAAGCGGAACTGATGATGAACGACGAGTGTCTCGCCCTCGGCTTGATCACCAAGGCGCAAATCAAGCGCGAGACCCCCGATCGACGCGCCTGCCGCAAATACTTCATGCACGGGCTGGGCCACTCCCTCGGTTTGGATGTGCATGACGTGACCACTGCGGACGCCAAATTCGCCGACGGTTGGGTCATCACCGTGGAGCCGGGCATCTACATTCCCGAAGAGAACTTTGGGATTCGTTTGGAGAACAACATTCTCATCACCGAGGAAGGCCCCGTCGACCTCATGGCCGACATCCCCATCGAACCCGACGAGATCCAATCGATCATGGCAGCGGCCAAGAAGCGGTTCTGATCTGTTTGGGCAACCACTGACCAAACATAAATTTGCGTTGTTTTTCTACTAGATATCCTATTTTGTAAGGAATGACGACGTTACAAGCCAAAGTTACTTCAAAAGGGCAAGTTACGTTACCCAAACAATTGCGGACGAAACTCGCCATCCGCAGCGGCGATCGGCTTGAGTTTGCCCTGGATAAACCCGATCGAATCTCGGTCCGAAAAAAGAAGGCTCCCGGATCGTCCGCCGGTTGTGGCAGACGGTTTATTGGCAAGAAGAGGAATGTCGTAACTTTGGGAGAAATGGATGCAGGCATTCGCAAAGCGATTAGCCGGAAACATAAATCCATCGATGACTAAGGTGGTGACCTTTGATACCAACTACCTCGTTCGCCACATCGTTCAGGATGACGAAGAACAGTGTGCCATCGTCGCTTCCGTTCTGGAGACCGAAACCCGAGGAGATCGATCCATCCGGATATTCGACTTGGTTTTGCTGGAAACGTCATGGGTTGTCCAAGCGGTCTATGGCCTAACCAGGAAAGCGTGGGCCGAAGTTTTGGAAGAGCTCCTGTCCGATTCCGCATTCTCTTTCGACGATCCCACTCGTCTACGCACCGTTATCAAAATGTATCGAAAAGGTAAGGCTGAGTTTTCCGACTACCTCATCCTCGGGACCGCTCATTCCGAGGCACTTGACCTCAAAACTTTCGATAAAAAATTGCTCAAAGAAAACCGCGACTGAGGATTTCGCTTCTGTAACTAGAATTGAAGACATCCCGGCGAACCGATGGTCCTTTTTCATCCGGCCGGGACTCCTTCGAGAACAATCAAATTTGAATTCGAATGACGGATCCTCCTTCGTCCCTTAAAACGGGACATCCACCGACGCCCAGGCTTCGGCGGACATGTCGGCGGACTCCGGAGGGAGCAAAGGATTGAATCGTTTCGCTCAGGACTTCGCCCCAAACGCCAAATGGCGTTTGCCCAAATCCCTTCCCTCATGGGCTTCGCCCATAAAATCGCTACGCACTTTGTCGCCATGTTGCGTTGCAACATGGCGGAGAGGGAGGGATTCGAACCCCCGGAACCTTGCGGCTCAGCGGTTTTCAAGACCGCCGCAATCGACCACTCTGCCACCTCTCCAGATGGATATCTTCGGGGAGCGTGGGAGTAATACCACTCGCGGCAACATCGAATTTCATCCCAGGTTGAGGCCTAGAACGAGTAGGAGTCGGACTATGGATTTTAGTCCGGGAGCAGGTATACTTCGGCTAACGCTACACCCGTGCCGCCGTCTTGGCCTTTGATCAGGGCGGAGTAGACTCCGGCGGGGAGCGTCACGAGGAGCACCGCGTCTTTACTGCCATCAGGCAGCGCGAAGGCACTCAACGATTGGGCCCAGGCCGTGATGCCGCTCGCGTCACTGGCGATGCTCGAATCGTTTCCTTGGGCCAACAATTGGTTGCCACAGTAAATCTGCACCACGGGATCAGCCAATACCCCCGTTACACCATAATCGGCCAACGTCGGCCCTACCCCCCGGATCAACAATGACGTCGGTCCGTCGATCACGAATCCTGCGATCAGCACATCGGCACCGGTGCCGACCTGACTGCGGGCTGAGATATTAATCAACTCGGCGCCTGCATCGCCGCCGACATCATAGAGCTCCACTAAAGCCACTCCCGTGGTCCCATTTGATCCCGTAACTTGGAGCGTCCGCGCACCCGCTCCCAACGTGTCCAAAATCACGGCATCGGCGCTTTCTGCCGGTAAAGCAAATGCGCCCACGGTGCTCGCGGCGGTTGAGATCGCACTCACGTTGGCGGCATCGCCCCAATCATCATTGGAGCCGACCGTTTCCGTGCCGATTTTGAGCGTTACTTGCGGATTGGTTAAGGCTCCGTTCACGCCGAAGTCGGCCAAGGTCGGCCCGACCCCACGCATCAATAATTCCCGTGATCCTTCGCCGCCCAAAACCATGCCTGCAATTAAGGTGGCGGATCCCGATCCCGCCTGGGTGCGAACCGACAAGTTTTGCAAGCGACCCGTGCCTTCAGATCCAACTCCTCGAATCTGCCAAGCACTGCGACGTTCACCACGTTGAAAGCCACCCCACTCCGCTCCGAGATCGGCGTTACTGGAGCTATGGAGGGCATGGAGTTTTTTATCAAAACTCGTGATATAAATCCGACCGTCTCCGGTCACCACCGGTGAAGCATCGACCCAATCATCGGTCGCATATTCCCAAATCACCGCGCCGTTGGCGTCCACTGCGTGCAGGCTGAAATCACTGGCTCCCACCACCACCGAGCCATCTTCACGCCACGCGGGCGTCGAATAAATCGCCGCGCCCAAATTTGTCCGCCAGATCAACTCACCGTCGGAGCTCAATCGATACAAAAACCCATCAGTCGACCCCACCATCACCGAACCATCCGGTCCAATCGAGGGCGCGGCATCAATACTGTCACCCGTTTCATAGGTCCAACGCAGTGATCCATCGACATTGATCGCATAGACGAATTTGTCGCGTGATCCAAACACCACCGTCGAATCGGCCATTACGGCAGCGCCGTTCACAATATCGCCACCAGTCAATGCCGACCAAATCAACGTGCCACTGGCATCGATCGCATAGAAACGATCATCGTGCGCTCCAAAATAGATATTACCCGAGGGATCCACCACCGGAGAACCGAAGATCCAATCCTCAGCGGGATACGCCCACTTTTCTACCCCAGTGTCGGGATCAAGGGCATGAAGGAGAAAGTCACCACCACCAAAGTAGATCGTGCCGTCGGGTCCCTGCGCAGCCGAAGCGACGATAAACGACTCGGTATCATACGTCCATTTCTCCGCCCCGGTTTGGCCATCCAACGCATACATGATGCCGTTCCATGATCCCACGTAAACCGTGCCGTCCGAGCCCACCAGTGGCGTCGCATCCACCCAATCATCCGTATCGTAGGTCCACTTCTCGGTGCCGTTCGAATTGATGGCCAGAATACGACCACTCGGTGAAGTGTTCGAACCGATTTCCAAACCAAAATAGATCGTGCCATCCGCCCCTATCGCCGGAGACGAGACGATGCCGCCCGTTGCCGCCGTGGATAAGGTGGAGTAACTCCAAATCATGGCCCCGTCCGTTTGAGCAGCGCTCACCGACGCCAACACGACAGCAAGAGTCGCGACCAATCCTTGGTCAAAAAAACGAGTTAAACGCATGTCTCTACGAAGAGGTCGATAGGGAGGTTAGAATAGGAACCTCCAAGACGAAGGTAGTTCCCTGCGAATCCGATTTACCCATCCGCAGCTCGCCGCCCGCGTGTTTCGCCAACGCGCCGCTCAACGCGAGTCCGATCCCCGCCCCACCCGGCTTACGGCTCGCTACGGGGGCAAACGCCGCCGCGCGCACCTCGTCCGGCAAACCGGGTCCGGTATCGATAATCTTGATCACCGCCATTTCGGCGGAAACCGGCTCCGCCCTCAATTGAACCTGCCCGCCCGCTGTGGTCGCCGCCACGGCGTTATCCGTAAGATTATTGATCACCAAACCCGTGAGCGAAGCGACGCGCCCGCTGACCTGAACGCCTTCGCATTCGGAAGAGACCGCGATTTCAATTTCGCTCGATCCCGGATTCGCCCGCACGTGATCAGCGGCGGCATCGAGCACGTCTTGAACTTCCATCGTGAAGTCCCCTCCGGCCGTTTCATCCTGCAAAACTGCCATCACTTCATTCACCATCCGTCGCACGCGGCGGGTCGTCTCGGCGGCCGCGGCCCAAGCTTCACCCGATGTAGCCGCACCCGCGTTTTCCGGGGATTCGTCCGAGATAAAACCTTCGAGTCCCGCCAACGGGTTATTCAACCCGTGCATGAGATGAGCGCTGATGGCCCCAATCGCCGCGGTTTTGGAATTGAGCAGCAGTTCCTGATTGGCGCGGGCCAAATCCGCCGAACGCCGACGTAATCGAGAGAACGCCCAGCCCAAACCGAACAATAAAATCAAACCGCCGCCCGCCGCCGAAATACCCGCCTGTTGCCAGAGGCGCCGGTCAATCTCCGCGAGCTCCGTCGCCACCGGGGAACCGTTCAACCAATAACGCACCCAACCGTGGTTCTCGGAAGTATCTTCCGCTACGGGCACTACCACTTCGAGCCACGGTCCGTCCCCCACCCCCTGCCCCCAGCCCATACCGCCCGCAGAACTGCTATCAGCATGATAGTGAGCTCGGGCCAGAGTTCGTTGTTCTGCGGGCGGGAGAGTTTCCACAAAGGCCGAGTCGGGAACCGCAAAAGCGATCTCACCGGAGGGCTCAAACATTTGCATCGCCACCACGCCTTCCAAGCGAGGTGACTCCAATAGGGCGTAAAATACATCCAGAATTTCGGGTTCCAATCCCAACTCCCGAACCTGCTGAGTGCCGGTCTCCTGCTGGACCTCCACCACCGCCGCCATGGCGGCGGCTTCGCGGCGCAATACCTGTTGATGCAGGGCCGACCGCAAGGGCCAGGTCACTCCGCCCACTATCCCGACCAAAACCAAGACCGCACCTACCAGGATTCCGCGGTGTATCCGGGTTTCGGCGAGGTGGGATGAGGTGGAGGCGTTCATGCGAGGTGAGTTTTCTATTAAAGATCAAACGACAGGCCAAACCAGATCGTGCGATCGCGGTAGGTCGCATCGACCTCTTTACTTTCACTCAACGTATCTTCGTATTCCACCCGGGCATTCCACCGAGGGTGAAAGCGCCAAATCGCCTCTCCGCGCCAAAATCGGTCAATCTGTTCGCGTCCCGCCGGATTGAGACCCGCGCCCACCGTTTGGTTCACGTAGTTGGTGCTCTTTTCTTCCCACTCCACCCGAAACTCCCAGCGGTCTTCCGGACTCACCCACTCGAGCTCGCCTTGCCACCGCTCCCAATCGTAGTCGAAAAATCCGGCCCCGTTGTCGCGGTTTTCCAACCGGCCGCCCAATACGTTAAATTGCCATTCGCCTCGCCAA
>CBFHXU010000130.1:0-320 GCA_965659875.1 uncultured Opitutaceae bacterium | reverse complement strand
AATCGAACTTCAGGCGCAACCGCCCTTGTTCCTCATCTTGCGCAAACGACAAAAAGGTATCGACGATCGCCCGACCACCGGCCGTGGTCTGCGACCTAAAATCGTAGTCTCGATCAATCGTTTGCTGACCATAAGAGACCTTCACCCATCGCGCCGGTGACCAATTGGCACCATGCCACCAATCGCGGCTATAGTAGTCTTCGGCCACCAGTTGGTAGTCTGCCCGTTGGGTTCCTGCCCGAGATTCGATCGAGAATCCCACCGGAAGATAAACCTGAGCCTTCAGGTCGGCCCTTCCCCCCAATACTTGAATGGGTAAC
>CBFHXU010000129.1:0-8762 GCA_965659875.1 uncultured Opitutaceae bacterium | reverse complement strand
GCATTGCGGTCTGCGGGCTCAATCCTCACGCGGGCGAAGCGGGTTTACTGGGTAGCGACGAGCTCGAGCGAATCAACCCACTACTCGATCAACTCAGGCAGAATCTACCAGGTCTGTCGGTGTGTTTGCCCGGCGACACGGTTTTCGGAAGAGCACTGAAGGGTGAGTTCGATGCTGTCGTGGCGATGTATCACGATCAGGGACTCGGTCCGCTGAAGACCATCGACTTCGATAACGCGGTCAACGTGACGCTCGGTTTACCGCACGTGCGCACGAGTCCGGATCACGGCACGGGTTTCGATATCGCCGGCAAAGGAATCGCGAGCGCGACGAGTTTCGGTCGGGCGGTGGACTTGGCGGAGAAATTGGCCGCGGCGAAATCGTCCTAGGTAATCCGGCGAGCGATGAGTGACGAACGCGCCCGTATTTTGGCCATCATCGATTTCCACGGGGTGAAGGCGGCGGCGAGTGAGTATGATCGCGGGGTGTGTGTGACCGCAGTCAGCCGGGCACGGGAACAGATCGTGAGTATCCCCGAAGATCTTCCTGAAGAGCGGTTCGTGTTGGAAGCCCGTCGCCGAATCGGCGCGCTGGTAGAAAATTACCATGATTCGGACGGAGAGTTCACCTCCGGCCGTAGTGTCCTGGTGCCGATCTTGGATGATTTCTATGCGGAGGGCGCTTGAACTGTCGGGGTGAAGGAGCGATAGTAGTGAAGCTATGTCGTCCGAAGTCTGTCCACCGCCCACGTTACCGCCGCTCCCCGAAGGGGTGCGGGAGGGTAATGAGAAGCTGGTGAGCGTGACCGAGGCGGCAGGCAAGAAGATCGCGGCGTTGATCGAGCGGGAACAGACGGGCGATTACCTGCGGATCGCGATTACGGGAGGCGGGTGTAATGGCCTCAGTTACAAACTTCGATTTACCGCCAAGAGCCGCCAAGGTGACATTCTGGTCCGCTCGGGTGGAGCGACGGTTTTGGTGGATCCGAAGACCGCGCTTTATCTGAAAGGCACGGAATTGGACTATTCTGCCGCGTTGATTGCGGGTGGATTCAAGTTCACGAATCCGAACGCCAAAGCCAGTTGTTCCTGCGGCGAGAGCTTCAATGTTTGAAGCTTTGGGCGATCTCGAGAGCAAAACTACCCCGATTCCGAGCCACTTATGGGTTGTGTTCAGGCGTCAGGGCATTGAAATCCGGTCTGACCTATACTGAGTTGATTACTATTTGATGGCTACATCCTTTTCTTTTGGCGGCGGCAAACGCCGTGGTGGCGGACGAAATTACCGCAGAAACAGCTACCCTAACGGGCATATTCGGCGCAACCAGCGCATCCGGGTTCCTAAAATCCGGGTTATCTCTCCGGAGGGCAAACAACTCGGTGTTTTGGAGACTGAGACCGCGCTTAAATTGGCGCAGCAATTTGATTTGGACCTCGTGGAGGTGGCTTCCCATGCGTCGCCCCCGGTTTGCCGGATCATGGATTTCGGCAAATACGTTTACGAGGAGCAGAAGAAGTCTTCGCACTCGAAGGTGACGGCCAGCAAGATCAAGGAGGTCGAACTTTCCCCGCGGATCGATGATCACGATTTGATCACCAAACTGCGGCACGCCGAAGAGTTTCTCAATGATGGCTCCAAGGTTAAACTTCGTCTCAAATTCCGGGGCCGTGAAATGGCGCATACCCAAATTGGTTTCGAAGTCATGAAACGTGCCATCGGTGAATTAGAAGGCATGGGCCATGCGGACGGAGAGCCGAAATTGAATGGCCGTCAGATCAATATGATGATGACGCCCCATCCGGCGAATAAGCGTAAGCTGAAGTATTTTACTCCGAAGCCAAAGCCTCCGGAACCAGGCAAGGCCCAGGATTTGCCTGACCTGAGTGCACCACCGCCCGAACCCTTGGAAGCCGCTCCGGAGTCGGAAGAGTCGAAGGATAGTTAAACCGCCTGATTCGTGAGTCTGAGGCGGCTCTTACCTGTTTCGTTCGATCAGCTCCGGATGGTCCTGGCTTTGCTGGGCGGTCTCACCACTACGGTTTCGATCGCCCAAGACAGCTCAACCTCATCCGGTCCTCCGGAAGGTTTTGTCGCATTGGCTCCCGTCATGAGAGGGTGGGGAATCACCGCGCAACGGATGTCGGTGGAGGGCGCGCAGACGTTTGCCAATACCTGGAATACACTCGAGATGCAGCACGACTCGCGGGAGTTCACTTTTAACGGGCTACGCGTATTTATGGGACAAGCTGTGGTGGCGTATGGTGGGGAGTTGTGGGCCAGCCGAATTGACGTGCAGAAGTTGCTGAGACCGTTGCTCCGACCGCAAGAGTTTGCGTCGGAAACGCGTCTGGTGAAGAGAATCATGATCGATGCGGGTCACGGTGGAAAAGACCGCGGCACATTCAGTGATCCGTTGGCGCTGAGCGAAAAGGAAGTGGCACTCGATGTCGCGCTGCGGTTGGAGGCGATCCTCACTCAGCAAGGATTCGAAGTGGCACAGATCCGCACCGATGATGTGTTTGTGGAAAAGGGACAGCGGGCGCTGATGGCTCGGCTCGCCGAAGCCGATTTGTTCGTGAGCATTCATTTTAACGCAGCGGGCAATCCGAACGCTCGGGGGACCGAAACCTATGTGCTCACTCCCGCGCGCCAGCGGTCCACCGGCGATGCTTCTTCTCCGATCGCTGAACTGGGGACAGAGACAGGAAACGCCACCGATGCGTGGAATGTTGTGCTCGGCGAAGAAGTGCATCGTGCGCTGATTGATCGACTGGGGACCGTTGATCGGGGTTTAAAACGAGCCCGATTCGCGGTGCTGCGGTTGGCGGAAATGCCCGCGATATTGATCGAAGCGGGATTTCTTTCGCACGAGGAGGAGGCGCGCGAGATTGCATCGCCGACCCGACGGGGTGAAATTGCCGAAGCGTTGTCCAATGGCATCGTGGCGTATTCCAATCAAGTTCAAGCGTTTCACTCTTCTCCATGATTTCACTCACACATCTCCTGCTGGTCGGACTGGGAGGCGGACTCGGTTCAATCGTGCGGGTGCTACTGGGTGAATTAACTCCGGCGGGGCGACTCCCCTGGGGCACGGTGGCGGCGAATGTAATCGGCTCATTGATTATCGGCTGGGTTTTGGCTCGGCTGGGCCCCCCCGGTCAATCCCATGGCCATTGGCAGGCATTTCTCGCCTTCGGATTTTGTGGGGGATTTACGACGTTTTCGAGTTTCAGTTGGCAGACTTTGGAGCAATTGCGCCAAGGCCATGTCGGAATTGCGGTGCTGCACGTCGTGTTCTCGGTTTTGATTTGTGTCGGTGCGACCTGGCTCGGCTGGCGTTTGGCGCGAGGCTGATCTCGAAAGATGCCTAAATTTCTCTTCAGTCTCTTAGCCTATACGATGACCGCGGCCCTGATCGTCGCGGCGGAGGTTGAGTTTGCTCCGGTCGAAGATGAAGCGGCACGGGTGGTTGTCGTGGCTAATTCCAATGATCCGGAATCGATTGAACTGGCGCGATATTACGCGGATCGCCGCGACATTCCTCGTGCCAACATTGTTTCACTGGATCTCCCGGCCGGAGAAGAGATCGACTGGCACCAATACGTCGCACGACTGCACGGCCCGCTCGTCAGTTGGCTGATTGAGAACGATTGGATGGATGCCATTGAAATGGATCTCTTTGATGAAGTCGGTCGGCGCAAACTGAGCACCTCCGACCACCGTATTTCATACCTCGTGACGTGTCGCGGTGTGCCATTGAAAATTCGGCAAACCAAAGAGCTTCCGGATGACGCTCCGACCGGCACGCCCGATACGCTGAAACCCCACCACGCCGCCGTGGATTCTGAACTTTCGCTCCTCAATGTCAGCACGCCGCAACGGGCTGCTTTTTTGCGGAATCCACTTTTCGGGAAAACCAACCTTGGGTTGTTTGGTGATGATGAGGTCGTGCGGGTGTCTCGATTGGATGGCCCCATCTTTCCCGCCGCGCGACGGTTGGTGGAATCGGCCCTAGAGGCGGAACAACGCGGGTTGGTCGGTCGCGCTCTGGTTGATATCGGTGGACCGCACGAAAAGGGAGACGAGTGGTTCGAGCAGGCGGTAAAAGTTTTGGCAGCGGCGGATTGGCAACCGCAGGTTGATCGCGACAAGAAAACCTTGGGGATGTCCGGTCGAGCGGACGCTTTGGCCATCTATCTCGGCTGGTATGCCGGCGGCATCAACGGACCCTTTGCGATTCCGGATTATCAATTTGCGCCGGGAGCGATTGCGTTGCACTTACACAGTTATTCCGCGAAGTCGCTGCGATTGCAGAATGCGGGAGGTTGGACGGGTCCGTTGGTGGCCCGGGGCGTCGCGGGCACGGTGGGCAATGTATATGAGCCCTACATGGAATTCACCCATCATCCGCATATGCTGATAGCCGCTCTGTTGGCGGGAGCCACCTGGGGTGAGGCGATCTATTTCTCGATGCCGGTTCTATAGTGGCAGGGTATGGCGGTGGGTGATCCGCTTTACCGACCGAATACCGTCACTGCGGTCGAACAACTCGAGGCCATTGAGACCATGCCCCTGCGGTATGCCTCTTATGTGGCGTTGCGCGAGTTGTCGCAGATTCCGCTCGATGAAGGGGTGCCGACTCCGGAGCATCTGCGGGAAGCTGCCAGCGCCAATCGCGCGTTTCCTTCCATCGCGCTGGCGTGGGAAAACGCCCAACTCAAAGCGGCCGCGGGTGATCAGCCCGGCGCGGTCGCCCAGTTGGGTATGGTCGGGTTTCTCCGTCGGGTGAGACCCGATGAAATCGGCCTCCTGGGCTCCATCGGGAAACAACTCCAGACGTGGGGAGATCACCAGACGGCGGTGAAAGTATGGTCCTTATTGTTCGAACAAGATTTACCCGATCCGCTCCGCCGCACCTGGTTACCGACAGCCATTAAAGCCGCCAACGACGCGGGTCGTTTCATGACCAAGGTTGAATGGGAGCGGGAGCAGCGCCGTCTGGAGCCAGAGTCCAAACCGGCAGAACCGGCCAAGAATTAAAGCTGAATCCGATTGTTTAAAACTTTTCGACGATCTTATCGGCCAATCCGTATTCGATCGCTTCCTTCGCGTTCAGATAAAAATCACGGTCGGTATCTTGATTGATCCGCTCGATCGGTTGGCCGGAAGCATCAGCGAGAATCTGATTCAACTCTGCCCGCATCTTTTCCATTTCCTGGGCTTGGATATTGATATCGGTGGCCGGGCCCACGAAGCGGCCGGAAATGAGTGGCTGGTGAATCAAGACGCGCGAGTGCGGGTAGAGGAGACGGTTGCCCTTGGGGGCACCTGAAAGTAGAATCGAGCCCATGGAGGCCGCCATGCCTGTCACCACCACGGTGATTGGCGATGAGATGAGCTTCATCGTGTCATAGATCGCCATGCCAGCGGTGATCGAGCCACCGGGGCTGTTCAGATAGAAGGTGATGTCCTTGCCGGGATCAGTCGCTTCCAGATAAAGCAACTTTTCGGTGAGGTCCTTGGCGGTTTCGTCGGTTACAGCGCCCCAGAGGAAGATTTTCCGTTGATCGAGAAACTTCTTCTGAATCAGAGCAGCGACGGGAGCAGGGGCCTTGGCTGAGGCTTCTTCATCCTCGTCCTCGTCGTCGAGGCGGGGAACAGGTTCGTTAAGTCCGGTTTGTAGATTCGAAAAGTGCATGGAAAACAAAAAGGTGAAACGCTCGGATACGTTTGGCAAGCGGCGGTAGTAGATGAAATGGGCAGTTTCCGTCTCCGCCGATCTCAAAAATTCTCTTGGGGGGCAATTCCTCCTATTCAGGTAAATCGCGTAGAATACGCCGGATGCGTTGGGTCGAGATACGTTGTCCGAACGTTCCTCTCCAAAACCCCCGATTTCTCGGGTGGTAGGAAAACTCCACCAATTCTTCGTGCAGTTCCCGTTTGGTGCGAAAATTCCCGATGGCCGAAACACATGCTAAATCTGGTTCGAAATATCGTTTAGCGATCTTCGCCAGTGGCCAAACCCAACGGATGGGGGCATGGAGGGACCGACGCACGACGTGCGTTACGAATTCTTTGGGAGCGAGTTCAAACTCCTGACAATAGCGTTCGGAATAGGAACGCGAGGGACCGGATGAGGTCATGCTCGATTGAGAGGTGGCTTTGGCGAAATCGCAAGCAGCACCTAAATCAAACCGAGCACCATTTTGCCCTCTTCACTGATCATGGACTGAGTCCAGGCCGGTTCCCATACGAGGTTTACTTCGGCGCTGCTCACGCCGGGCACGAGCAATACCTTGGACTTGGCATCCTCGGCGATGGCGGGGCCCATGCCGCAACCGGGAGCGGTCAAGGTCATAGCGATTTCGACTTTGTAGCCTTGGTTGTCTTCCAGCTCGATGACGTCCATCGAATAGACCAGACCGAGGTCGACAATGTTGACCGGAATTTCCGGATCGAAGACTTTTTTGAGCTGATCCCAAACGGCTTCCGGATCGGGTGACCCATCCGCGGTGGTCGAGGCGATGACCTCGTCGATCACGACCTCCTCACCGATCGCGTCCGCGTCGCCGCTGTCGAGTTTGTAAAGCCCCACATCGGTCTGGACGGTGTAGCTGCCACCAAGCACCTGATGGATGAAAACTTTCGAACCGGCCGACAGCGAGTGCTTGTCGCCCGATGGGATTTGGGTGGCAGTGACGTCACGCGAAAGCGTGCGATCGCGATCTTTCATGGGACTACTCATGATTTTTTGAATTTGGTTTGAATCAGTTCGCTCAATACGGCGTGCAGATGCTCGTTCTCGAGACGATCCAGCACTTCTTCGAAGAATCCGAAAACGATCAGCTCGTGGGCCTTCTCGGGATCGATACCGCGGGATTGAAGGTAAAACTCCTGTTCCTGGGGAACGCGACCGGAGGTGGAGCCGTGGGAGCACTTCACATCGTTCGCTTCGATCTCCAAACCAGGCAGACTGTTGGCCTCGGCTTTGTCGGAGAGTAACAAATTGCGATTGGTCTGGTAGGCGTCGGTATGTTGGGCGTCGGGATCAACCACGATTAATCCGGAGAAGATCGTCTTGGCCTTGTCCAGGAGGGCGTTCTTGTAGAGTAAATCGGACGTCGTGTGCGGAGCTTGATGCGTCTGTAGGGTGCGTTGGTCGAACTCTTGGGAATCCTGGGCGACAGTCAGAGCGAGCATGTCGCAATGGGCACCCGGTCCGGCGAGACGCGAATGCGACTCATGGCGAGCCTGGCGGCCACCGAGATGGACGTTGAGACACTGAATACGAGCATCGCGCTCGGCGTGGATGCTGTTGGCTTGAAACGAGAGGGTGTCGTCGGACCAATTTTGGGCACCCACATAGGTGAGTTTGGCATTCTGCCCGGCGTGGAGATCGTTCACGCCCGATGCGAGGTGCGCTTTGGTATCACCGGAAACGAAGAACTCAACGACCGAGGCTTCAGCCTGATCTTCTACCGCCACGATGGTGTGGGGAAAGATCGATTGGCGGTCGCCGGAAAGCGTGTGTTGCACTACGAACGGTTGGTCGATTTTCACGCCCTTGGGCACGTAGAGAAAGGTCCCGCAGGCGGCGAATGCGACATTCAGCGAGATGAATTTCTGCCCCCCCAGTTCCACGGGGTGGCGTTGGAAATATTGACGCACGAGCTCGCTGTGATCACGCAGGGCTTCATCAAGTGGTGCAAAGATTACGCCTTGATCGGCCAACTCTTGCGGGAGTCCGGTGCGCCCCACCACTTGGCGGTTCGAGAAAATGATTTCCGACGCGTGGGGGAAGTTGGGTAAGTGAGGAACCAGCGAAGAATGATCCTCGGGCACTTGGAAATCATCGAGGGCCAACCCTTGGAGATTGGCGAAACGCCAGTGCTCATCTTTGCGCGTAGGCATCGGGAGGGAGGTGAATTCATTCCACGCCTCTTGTTTGGCCGCGATCCACCAGGCCGGCAGGTAGCTGCGTTGGGCGAGGTGAGTGGCGAAACGTTCGGCGTCGAGGCCCGCGAAGGGCGAAGCGGAAACAGTGGTCATTTTTGAGAAACTGAAAATTTGAAAAACTGAAAATCTGAAATTGAGGAGAGGGAAAAGCGGACCGAGGAATTTCAGTATTTCAGATTTCCTCTTTCAGCATTTCCCGTCGGTGCTAGCCGACGGATCCTTCCATTTCGAGGTCGATCAGGCGCTTGAGCTCGACGCTGTATTCCATCGGGAACTGGCTCACGAGATCGTTGACGAAACCATTCACCGCTAGGCTCATCGCCTGGGCTTCGGAGAGTCCGCGCTGTTGCATGTAGAAGATCATCTCTTCGCTCACCTTGGAGACGGAAGCCTCGTGCTGCATGGCGTGATCATTGCCCCGCACGGTGATGGCCGGATAGGTGTCGGTGCGCGAGTTGGAGTTGATCAAAAGGGCGTCACACTCGGTGTTGTTTTTACAACCCTTGAGGTTCTTGGGGATGTGCACGACACCGCGATAGGTGGAGCGTCCTTGGCCCACGGAGATGGATTTGGAGATCACCGTCGACGTGGTATTGTTGGCGGCGTGAATCATCTTGGCGCCGGTGTCCTGATGCTGACCGTCGTTGGCGAGAGCGATAGACACGACCTCACCGCGAGCGCCTTCGCCTTTCATGACTACGCCCGGATACTTCATCGTGAGGCGGCTGCCGATATTGCAGTCGATCCACTTGATTTCTGCACCTTCGTGGGCGACACCCCGTTTGGTGACGAGGTTGTAGACGTTG
>CBFHXU010000128.1:0-8888 GCA_965659875.1 uncultured Opitutaceae bacterium | reverse complement strand
AAACCAATGTCGCGCAACTGATAACCGAGATCAAAAAGGGTGAAATTGAACTCAGCTATTTGTTCACCTCCAAGCTCGACGCAACCATGCACGCCCACGGGACAGAAGGTCCGGAGGTAGACAAGGCCTTCGAACGATTTAGCGATTGGATGAGACAAATCGAATCCGCCGCCCGGGACCACTACGAGGACGTGAGGATTCATCTGTTTAGCGACCATGGCATGGCGGTCACTCAGCATGACAGTCGGATGATGCCGGAGTTTGAATCTCTCGGACTCAAATACGGCATCGACTATGCCGCGGTCTGGGACTCCACCATGGTGCGCTTTTGGTTTCCGGGTGGAGAAAAGGTGAAGACTACCGTCACGACTTGGTTAAACGCCCGCAAAGAAGGACGCATTCTTTCCGACGAAGAACTAAAGGCCAACGGCTGCCTCTTCCCTTCCGGGCGCTACGGCGAGTTATGGTATCTCCTGCCCGAAGGGACCATCTTCGCTCCCTCGTTCATGAACCAAAGACACGTCACGGGCATGCATGGATACGATCCTCGGGAGCCCGCCAGCCCCGCATGTTGGTTGACAAACCACGCCGCCTACCCGGCTCCCGCTCGTATCAACGAGATCTACCACGTCATGAAGGAAGCGGCCGACTCCTGACCAAATCGCAGCGCCGTCTACATTCGGACGTGAACTTTCACCGGAGTTCGTTCAACTCCTTCGCAGCCATGACCACCGACCAGATTGCCGCCGCCCTGCCCGATTCAGCTGTCACCTCGATCGAGGGACTGGAGTTTCCGTTGCTCGCCTCAGGCAAGGTCCGCGAAATCTACGATCTCGGGGACGCGTTGCTGCTCGTCGCAACCGACCGCCTCTCGGCCTACGATGTGATCTTGCCTGACGGCATTCCCGGCAAAGGCATCCTCCTCAATCAGCTCAGTCTCTGGTGGTTCGATCGCACCCGCGATGTCATCGACAATCATCTCCTGCCGGATCAAGCCGGGGAATTTGTTCGGCGTGGCATCACCAACTCCGATCTTCGTTTACGCAGTATGATCGTGCGCAAACTCAACCCTCTCGCGATCGAATGTGTGGTACGCGGCTACCTCGTTGGATCGGGTTGGGCATCCTACCAGGAGTCCGGGCAAGTCTGCGGCCACCCACTACCCGCCGGCCTCGCGCAAGCCGCCAAGCTGACCTCCCCCCTTTTTACACCCACCACCAAAGCCGCCGTGGGCGACCACGATATGCCGATCAATGACGATGAAGGCATCGCGATCGTCGGCGCCGACCTCTACCATCAGGCGAAGAACGTAAGCTTGGAAATCTACCGAAAGGGCCACGACACCTCCGCTGCAGCAGGCATGATCCTCGCCGATACCAAATTCGAATTCGGCACCGATGACACGGGCAATCTGGTGCTCATCGACGAAGTGCTCACTCCGGACTCATCCCGCTACTGGCCTGCGGACGAATACCGCACCGACTGCTCACCCCCGAGCTACGACAAACAATTTGTGCGCGACTACCTGACCGAGATCACCTGGGATAAACAGCCTCCGGCCCCCACCCTTCCCGCCGATATCATCTCGCGCACGCAGGCCAAGTATCTCGCCGCTCTGCGCAACCTGATCGGCTAGATCTGCAAAGTAGGGCGTGTCTCGCCGAGACCGCCGCTTCAGGCTGACGGCGCCCATCTGGGACCCCCCACCCTACCGGCCACCGCTCGGCGCACTAGGGTCGGCCTGTCCGCCATAGTCCCGCTTCGCGGGACGTAGGAGGACGACCCCGGAATCTCGCCTCCCTGCAAACTCTCAGAATTCGTCCAACCCGATGGTACGGGCGGGCGCGGCGGGTCGATCTTTAGCCTTAACCAATTCCCGACGCAACCAGTCCAGTCCCGCGTTCACGGCCCGATTTTTAACCGTTTGACGCGGACCCGGATAACGCAGTCGCTTGGACCAGACACCGAACGGCGAATACAATGCGATGAAGATCGTGCCGACAGGGTTTTCGCAAGTCCCACCGCAGGGTCCCGCAAACCCGGTGATGGCCAAGCCATAGTCGGCGCCGAGTTTCTCCGCCGCGCCCGCCGCCATCGCCACCGCATTCTCGGCACTGACGGCACCGTGTTGCATCAGGATCTCCTCGGGCACATCCAAGAGCTGCATCTTGGACTGGTTGGAGTAACACACGGCTCCGCCCGCGAAAAACTTGGTGGCTCCCGCCAGGTTGGTGAAACTGCTGGCGAGCAAGCCGCCGGTCGCCGTCTCGGAAACGGCGAGAGTATGTTCCGCGCCGCGCAGCATGTCGGCACACACCTTGGACAACGAGTCGTGCCCGAAACACATGAAATCCTCGCCCAATCGTTCCGCGCACGCATCGGCAATTTCCTGGAGTTGCACATGAGTCAGCTGATCATCAGCTGCGCTCAAACGGCAATCGCACTGACCTTGGTGCGCACAGAACGCGACTTCGAGATGTGGAGCATGTTGGTCGAAAATCGGCTGCAAGAGTGTTTCCAACGAGGACTCCCCGATCCCCGCCGTCCGAATCTGCACGTAACGTTCTCCTTCGTCGAGCAAGCCCATGCTCGCCAATCGAGGCAGCACCTGGTCGCTCAACATCGGCTGCAACTCGTTGGGTGGTCCGGGCAGCATGATCAACACGCGCTCGCCTTCGGCATACCACAAGCCCGGCGCGGTCCCGTGCGCATTGGGGATCACTTCGCCGTCCTTGAAACGGTAGGCCTGCTTCAGATTATTGTCCGTCATCGGCCGGTTAAATTGGCGGAAACGGTCCTTGATCGCCTTCTCAATCTCGGGCTCAAAAACCAGTTCCTGGCCCAATACCTCCGCGACGACTTCGCGCGTGCGGTCGTCACACGTCGGCCCAAGCCCTCCGGTGGTGATCACGACCTGGGCGCGCGCCCAGCTTTCGCGGAACTGCTCCGCAATCACATCGGCGTGGTCGGTAATCGTGACATTACGGGTGAGCGTCGCGCCACGGCGACGCAGCTCCCCTCCCACGTAAGTGAGGTGGCCGTTGGCCGTCAGCCCAAGCAGCAACTCATCACCCAGGGTGATCAGTTCAAAGGTCGTCTGATGGTTGGAAGTTGTGGTCAAAGCTGTAAATTGAAGAACCTCCGCTCCGGATAAACCGTTTGCGGAATTCAAAAGTAGACTAAACTAATCGATTTACCAGTCGGTGAGGCAATTCAGCAAAAATTACCTCTGAATCCGTCCCGCGATTGGTCCGATTTCTCGCATGAGTGCCTCCCCCCAGCTTAAAGAAAAAGTCCGCCAATTGCCGGACAAGCCGGGCGTATACCTCATGAAAGACCGCCTCGGCCGCATTCTCTATGTCGGTAAGGCCAAGGCGCTTAAGAAGCGTGTTGCTTCGTATTTTACTCCTTCACGGCGCAACCTGCATTCAGCAAAAATCCGCGCCCTCGTGGATCTCATCGAGGATTTTGAGACCATCGAGGTGAAATCCGAACCCGAAGCTCTCCTCCTCGAAGGCCGGCTGATCAAACAGTGGAAACCGAAATACAATACGGACTTCATTGATGATAAACGCTTCCTGCAGGTTCGCGTCGATCCCAAGGAGACGTTGCCGCGCTTCCGTCTCACCCGTGTGCGTAAGGACAGCGCCTCCCGCTACTTCGGCCCTTTTGCGCACAGCAATCTGTTGCGGCGCACCCTCGCCCAAATGCGCCGCCAATACGGTGTGCTCCTCAGCGACTCCCATCCCCAACGTCTTCCCGACGGTCGCTGGCGGCTCTACGATGACGTGCGCCAAGAGATCTACGGTCACGCCAACGAGGTCACGGTCGAAGAATACCGCGAGCGCGTTGAAGCCGCCTGCGCCTTCCTCAACGGCAAATCGCGCGAGTGGCTCGAAACCCTGACCGCGGAAATGCAGGCCGCGGCCGCCGAACAGCGTTTCGAGAAGGCCGCCGAGCTCCGCGACATCGTCTTCGCCCTCAAAAAAACCCTCGAGAAGGGCCGACGCTTCGAACGCGACCACCCCACCATCCGTCCCGATGATGACGTCCTGAAATCACTACGGGAAGCCCTCGCGTTACCCACCGCTCCCGACCATATGGAGTGTTTCGATATTTCCCATATCAGCGGCACCTTCGTCGTGGCCTCCATGGTCCACTTTTCGAACGGCCGGCCCGATAAGGCACAGTATCGCCGGTTCAAAATCAAAAGCTTCATGGGCAACGATGATTTCCGCGCCATGGAGGAGGTGGTCGGACGACGCTACCGCCGATTGCGCGACGAAGGTAAAGCCTTGCCGGATCTTATCGTGATCGATGGTGGCCAAGGCCAAATCGCCGCCGCCCTCAAAGCCTTCTACGCCATCGATGTCGATCCGCCCGCCATGATCGGTCTGGCGAAGAAAAATGAAACCATCATTTTTGCCGACGAACGCCCACCACTGAACCTCGGCCTGCGCCATCCGGGCCTGCAGCTCCTTCAACGGTTGCGCGACGAGGCTCACCGGTTCGCCAATACCTTTAATGCCGACCTGCGCTCCCGCAAAATCCGTGAATCCATCCTCGAGGACTTTCCCGGCCTCGGTCCCGTGCGCCGGACCGCCCTGCTCGACCACTTCGGCTCGATCGAAAAGATGCGAGCCGCCAGCGTGACGGCTTTGAGCGAGGTTCCGGGCATCGGCCCCAAACTCGCAATCGAGCTGCAACGTTTTCTAAAACCAGATTCGCCAACCCCGTCCGCAACCCCGTAATCTCTTCCCTTTCACTCCATCATCCATGGCCTGGTTATAGGCTTCATCGCCTCATTTCCGAAACGCTTTCCCCTCTCTATCCCATGTCGTTTTTCTCCTCTCGGCTCCACCTCGGAGCCAGTCTGATTCTGCTCGTTAGTAGTAGTCTGTTCGCCGCCGATTCCATTTCCGGTGCCCATGGACTTGAGCTCACGGAGTTCGCGAGCGAGCCCCTGGTGCGCAACGCTGTCGCGATCACGGTCGACGAACAGGACAACGTGTTCGCAACGTCGGTCGTGCGCCGTCAGGCCGCCGATCTCGACATACGCCGTTTCCGCGAATGGATCGAACTCGAACTGAGCCTCACTTCGGTCGAAGACAAACGGGCGTGGTTCAAAGCCAACCTCACCCCCGAAAACTCCGCGACCTTCGCCGGACGTTTCGAAGATCGAAACGGTGACGGGAGTTGGGACTTTTCCGACCTCTCTCTCCTCGCGGATCAAATCACTCGTTTGACCGACACCGATGGCGCCGGGGTGGCTGACGCTTTTGTCAAATTTAACGCGGCCGAAAATTCCGAAATCACCGGCATTGCCGCGGGTCTCGCCGCTTGGGATGGCGCGCTCTACGCCGCGGTCGAACCGGATCTCGTTCGCCTGACCGATCCCGATGGCGACGGTGTCTATGATCAGCGCGAGGTGCTCGCCACCGGTTTCTCCGTAAAAATCGGTTATGGTGGTCACAACTTTAGCGGCGTCACCATCGGCGTGGATGGCCGCCTCTATGCCGCGGTGGCCGACCGGGGCATGAACGTCACGGATCGCGATGGGGGGAAGCACTACAACCCTCATAGCGGCGCCATGATTCGCTGTGAACTCGATGGCTCGAATTTCGAAATCTTTGCCACCGGACTACGTAACGTGCAGGAGTTCGCTTTCGACAACCACGGCAATATCTTCGGGGTCGACAACGACGGCGATTTCAAGAACGAGAAGGAACGCCTCCTCTACATTACCCAAGGATCCGACACCGGCTGGCGCACCAACTGGCAGTATCGCGGCGACGATTGGCTCCCATGGATGGATGAAGGGCTCGCAATCCCCGATCACGACACCCGCCCCACCTACGCCGTGCCTCCGCTGCAGCTCTACAAGGACGGACCCGCCGGGTTTGCCTTCAATCCCGGCACCGCGCTCAACGCATTCTACCGCGACCATTTTTTCATGACCGGATTTCCGGCGCGTAATCTCTACGCCTTTAAACTCGCGCCGGATGGAGCGAGCTTCCGCATGGAAGGTGAACACACCGCCATGCAAGGCGCGCTCATGGTGGGTGTCGGTTGGAGCCCCAGCGGCTCGCTCTACATTGCGGATTGGTCTTCGACCGGCTACGACATGAATGAAAAGGGCTCGGTTTGGAAACTGGATGATCCGACTCAAGCCGAGTCCGATCTCCGCCTGAGCACGGCACGATTGATTGGCCAGAACTGGAGCAAAGAAGACACCGCCGGTCTGAACCAACACCTGTCACACCCCGATCAACGCGTTCGCATGAAAGCCCAGTTCGAGTTGGTGAAGCGGGAGAACTACGACGTCCTCGTGGCCGCGGCCACGGATACCAGAACGCCTCAATTGGGTCGCCTCCATGCCATCTGGGGACTCGGCCAATTGCACCGCCGCGATGGTCGCGTAGCCGATCAAATCCTCCTTAAACTCCTCGCCGATGCAGACGCCGAAGTCCGGTCACAAACCGCCAAAATTATCGGCGAAGGCCACGGTGCCTCAGCTGTGATCCGGGAAAGTTTGCGCAACCTTTTGGTCGAAGATACGGACCGACCACGATTCTTCGCCGGCCTTGCCTTGGGTGCCCTCGCAGATCGCGATTCTTTTGATCAACTTGTCGCCTATTTGGATCGTGATGCCGCGGATCGATTCCACCGTCATGCTGGAATTATGGGACTCACCCACGGATGTGAACCGACCGAACTCGCTCTTCTCTCCAATCATCCCAATCGGGAAGTCCGGATGGCGGCCATCGTCGCATTGCGACGCCAGCAGTCCTCCGAGGTTTCGGTGTTTCTTAACGACAAAGATCCCTTGGTCGTAGCTGAGGCCGCGAGCGCGATCCACGACGATGCGTCCATCCCTGGCGCCCTGCCCGCTCTCGCCAAGTTGTTGGCCTCGTCGCGTGATCTCCATGAACGCACTCAACGGCGGGCGCTCAGCGCGGCACTGCGGCTACGCGAAGCTCCGTTCGCCAAACTCGTGGCCGATTTCGCGGTCGATCCGACTCACGCCAAGCCGATCCGCCAACACGCCTTGGCGCTGCTCATTGATTGGCTCACACCAGCGCGTTTGGATACGGTCGAGGGCCGCTTCCGACCACTTGAACAAGCCTGGCCCGAAGAGATAGCGCTTTCTGTCGAACCAAGTCTCGGCGCGGTCAGCAAGTCGGCCGATTACGAACTCGCCTCCGCGGCATGGGAAGCTGCCGCCGTATTCGGCATCCAACAATCCGCCGAAGATCTCATGACGATCTTTAACCAAGATACGCCTCTCTCCGCCGCTGCCCTGAAGCAACTCAGCGGCATGCGGGTTGACGGTCTGATTCACTATGCCCATCGAGGGATGGATTCTAAACACTCCTCGGTCCACCAAGAGGCGCTGCGCATCATTGCCGATTTGAAACCGGCCGAACTGGCGAGCTTCACCGAACGATTAATCGAACGTGGGGCTCTTCGCTCCGCCCGGGTGGGTATCGAGCTGATCGCCTCATCCCGTGAACCCAGCGCAATTTCCGGGGTGCGCAAGGCCATGACCCTGTTGTCCGACGGCATCCTCGATCCCGAACTTGGTCTTGATGTCCTGACCGCCGCTCGAGCCTCCCAAGACGACGTAACCAAAACCCTCCTATCGCACTACGAATCCTCCAAGGACGTCGATGACCCCCTTTCCCCCTACGCGGAGACCCTGCACGGCGGCGACCCCGTTAAAGGTCGCCAGGTTTTCGAAACTTCGGTCACAGCTCAATGCACCTTGTGCCATCGCATCGGTCGCCGGGGAAGCAATGTCGGTCCGGCCCTCACCCACATCGGCCAAAAGGAACCCCGGTTTATTTTGGAATCTCTGGTTGATCCGGGCGCAGTCGTTGCTCCCGGTTTCGGGCTAACCAGCGCGACTCTGAAATCCGGTGAAACCGTTTCGGGCATCTTGCTCAAATCAACTCCCTCGCAGGAGCATATCAAAACTCCGGACGGTCGTATTTTGAAAATCAATCGAGAGGAAATCGAAAGCCGCACCCCGACCATGTCTTCCATGCCCCCCATGGGCGCCCTGATGTCAGCCTATGAATTGCGCGACCTGATCGCATTTCTAAAAACGCTAGACGGAGATTAATTCGTCTCCGTCCACCCCTTCGTTCTCTTACTCTTTCTCGTTCCTTGTCCGCCAAAGTCCCGCAAAGCGGGACGACGGAGAATCATTCTCTTTTTCACTCCCAAGGTCAGCGACCTCAGCCACAACGCGACCAAGTTAACGGCCACTGTAGCCGGGGTCGCTGACCCCGGTCCCCGTCTCTCCCCTCATCACCACCCTTATGCGATTCACCACCCTTCTTCGCTCCACTCTCCTCGTCATTGTCACGCTCGGCACCCTCCGGGCCGAGGTAACACTCGCCCCGATCTTCTCCGACCATGCCGTGCTCCAACGCGGCAAACCGATTCCGATCTGGGGCTGGGCTGATCCCGGTGAAAAGATCACGGTAAAATTCGTGGGAAACACCCAACGCACTCAAGGCGGCTCTGACGGCAAATGGCGCGTGGATCTGCCCGCCCTAGAGGCCGACGCCAAGGGACAAAATCTCAGCGTTTCCGGCTCCAATGAGATCGAGCTGCACGACATCCTGATCGGCGATGTTTGGCTGTGTGGCGGCCAATCCAACATGGAGTGGACCGTTCAGAACTCCCGCGACGCCCAACAAGAAATCGCCGCCGCCGACTTCCCCCTGATCCGCCACCTCAAGGTCACCAAACGCATCGCCAACGACCCCATCACGACCCTATCCGGCGAATGGACCATCTGCACGCCAGATACCGCGGGTGACTACACCGCCGTGGGATACTTCTTCGCTCGTCGCCTCCACGCCGACCTCTCCGTGCCG
>CBFHXU010000127.1:0-8909 GCA_965659875.1 uncultured Opitutaceae bacterium | reverse complement strand
CTTCGGGCGCCGCCGCTCTGCTTATCAAAGTGCCACGAATTGGAATTCGTGGAAGTGGGCCAACTGGACCGTCGCGGCGGGACTGGCGATTGTGATGACGCTGGCGACCTAGTGGGTGCCGCCGAGCACTTCGCCCGCCCACCGTATCGCCATGGCGAATACAGGAAATCCTGCTGATGTGCTGCGTCCGGTGCGGGCGGCCCGCACGCTGGTTGATTGATCTACGCCAACGTCACCAACGTTGCGCCCCAGCCGCCGGTTTTTTCATCACCTAAACGATAGCCGGCAATACCGGGTAATCGGTCCAGCAAGATGTGCACGGTGGTGCGTAGCGTGCCGGTGCCTTTCCCGTGGATAATGCGCACCTCGCGGATGCCTTTGGCCCGGGCGGCGTCGAGATAGGCCGGAATCAGTTCACCAAGATCTGAGGGGCGAAAGGTGTGCAGATCCAATTCGTCGGTGATCGGAAACTCGACGGGTTCCTCTTCGTTGATCGGCTCTGGCATGCGGATCGAACGGAGGGAGGGTTCAGGCCTTTTTTTCGGGCGAATCCGGCGAGGTTTCCTCGTCGGATTCCGTGTCCAATCCCGCTTCGAAGGCCTCGTTTACTTCAGGCTCCGTTTCGGAAGTGGTCTCGAGATGGCGGTGATCTTCATCGTAGTCGTAGTCATCGTGATGATGGTCGTCGTAATCGTGGTGATGATGATCGTAGTCGTCCTGATCCAAAGGTTCGCCGGTTTCGGAAACTCCGCTGGAAGTGCTGGCGGCGGCAGCCGCAGTTCCGGCGGCCGGCAAAGCTTTCGACGCGGAGTCGCCCTCAGTAATGGCCGGACGGGAGCGTCGAATGGGGGGACGACGATGAGGCGAGGAATCGAGATCCATGGCCCGACGGATTTCGTCTTCCACGCCGGAGGCGGCCCGTTTGAATTCGCGCACTGATTTACCCAAACCTTTGGCCACCTCGGGGAGGCGTTTTCCGCCGAAGAGCATGAGCGAGAGCACAAATATCACTAACATTTCCAGACCGCCGAGGCCGTCGAGGAGAGCGATGATTTGAGTCGAGTAATTCACGTATTTAAGGGGAGGGAGTAGAGAGATGGCGGGAAGGCGGGCTGAGATCAACCACTTCTGCTCGCGGATATTCTCAGTTTTACCGGGTGGTTTGCTTCTTCCAAGCTGAGATTCTAGCCGATGGCGACATTGACAGTGAAATGTCCGGTATCCCCGGCGGGGACACGGTGGAGCCCGCGGCCGTGGCCCGCGGCGTTGGGTGGTCCCATCCAGGGCTCCACGCAATAGAACGGGGCATCGGGATCGGCGGTCCAGGTGACGATCGCAGCGTCGGGATCCGGCTCCGATTTGGTACCGAGGCTGACGGTCACGTGTTCGGAGTCGTCCTTGGGGCCAAATTTGACCTCATGGTGGGCAAGTCCCACGTGGATAGAATCCACCAAATCGGGGTTGGAGAGGGTGGTTAAACGGGAGAGGGTCGGGCCGGGCTCGAGGTTACCGGATTCATTTTGGCGGACCGTTTCGGCGGGAGGGAGTTTGATGAAATAATCGTCCCGGGATTCTCCCTCGGTCCAAGGCGCCGCGAAGTAGAAGTGGTGACCGGCCGACCAAGGGATGGGAGTTGAGCCGAGATTATGGAGGGCGAATTCGCAACTAAGCCGGTGTTCTTCGAAGCGGTAGGTGACCCGAAACTCGTAGTCGAAGGGATAGACATCGCGGTCGGCGTCGGTAGGTCGGAGGGTGGCGCGGAACCCGGATTTGTCGATGTGATCGATTTGAAATATCCCTTGGCGGGCGATGCCGTGCATGGGCATGGGGCGACGTTCGCCTGCCGGATCCCGCCAGAAATGGATGTCGCCGGCGTCGAAGGAGCGGGCGTTGAAAGGGAAAAGCACGGGGTTGCCGCCGCGGATCTTGGCAACCGGTTGGTCGAGTGAGGTCAATTCGGGCCAGTGGATGACTTCGCGGATGGAGCCATCGACCCGGGCGTGATTCCAGTGCATGAGGCGCGCACCGGCTTCGGGCCACGCGAGGAACGTCGAGCCGCCGATTTGCCAGCGACGGATGGAATGGCCGAGATAGTTGAGGGTTTCCATGGCGATTTAAATCTAGATTTAGCCGATAACACTTCGGGCAGATTTCAACTCGGAACGAGCGTAAGATCGGCCGCGATTCGAAATAATCCCCGGAAATGTAAGGCGCGGGTGCTTGCGGTGACGGTGAGGATGGTGCAAGGTGGACGTTCCTTTGATGAAGTTGTCCCGCCCCATTAGATTTTCCGTAGCCTGCCTGGTGGGTTGGTTGGTGTCATTAGGACTGGCCCATGCCCTGGAGGAAGTGCCCCCACGCCCCGAGACGGAACCCGAACCGAGTGCCCCCGTCACCATCGAGCGCGAGGCGAATTCCGCCCGTGAGGGTCCGGCCAAGGTCGTGGTGATTCCGGTGCGCGATCAGATTGCCCAGCCCATTTTATATGTCATTCGGCGTGGCTTGAAGGACGCGATTGCAGCGGAGGCGGATTTGGTGGTGCTCGATATGGAGACACCGGGAGGAAGCTTGGGGGTGACCTTTGAGATCATGGAGGCGTTGGATAAATTCGACGGCCAAACGGCGACCTATGTAAATAAGGAGGCTATTTCCGCCGGAGCGTTTATCTCGGCCATGACGGATGATATTTATTTCGCCCCAACGGGAGTGATCGGTGCAGCCGCCCCGGTGATGTCGAGTGGCGGCGAGATCGATGAGACGATGAAACAAAAAATCATCAGTTACTTGCGGGCCCGGATTCGAGCGATCTCCGAGGGGCACGCTTACCGGGGCGAGGTCATCTCGGCGATGGTGGATGCGGACTATGTTTTGGAGATCGAAGGCGAAGTGCTCAAACCGGAGGGTGAACTGCTCTCGCTGACAGCGACCGAGGCGGCGCAGACCTATGGCGATCCGGCGGAACCGCTGCTGGCGGCGGGGATCGCGGATTCGGTTGAGGAGATCTTAAATGCGCGGTTCGGCGAAGACGGTTACACGATTACGAAACTGGAGACGACTTGGTCCGAGGACACGGCGGCGATGTTGAACGGTATTGCGCCGATTCTGATGGGGTTGGGATTGTTGGGATTGTTCATCGAATTTAAAACACCGGGATTTGGCGTCTTCGGCATCGGCGGTGGTTTGTTGCTCTTGATCGTTTTCTTCGGGCACAACGTGGCGGGACTCTCCGGCAACGAGCCGATGTTACTCTTCTTCCTCGGCGTGCTGCTCGTGTTCATCGAAGTATTGGTGTTTCCGGGTATCATGATTGCGGGGGTGTCGGGGATCGCGTTGATGCTCGGCTCCTTGATTTGGTCGATGGCCGATATCTGGCCGAACGAGCCTATTTCTTTTTCGGCGGACCTCTTCATGCAGCCTATCGCCGATCTGCTGATGGCGATCGTGGTAGCGGTGGTGGCGGGACTCGCGCTCATGCGGTTTTTACCTCGCGGATGGTTCTGGGATAAAATGGTGCTGGCGACAGCGGTGGGTGATTCTTCAGCGGCACAGAAGGAGCAGAAAATCGCCCGACGCGAATCACTGGTCGGTCAGACCGGCACCGCGGCGACCGACCTGTTTCCCAGTGGCCAGGTGGAGATCAACGGGAAGTGGCATGATGCCAAGGTTGCGGTCGGCACGCTCGAGAAAGGGCGCGAAATTCGCGTGGTTTCTCATGATGCCTTCGATTTGACGGTAGAGGCCATAGATGAGGAGGATGACGCATGACCTTAATCGCGACGATGTTTGTGGCGGGGATTATATTGCTCGGCTTTGAGGTATTTTTGCCTGGAGGGATCCTCGGTATTATTGCGGGGTTATGTCTGCTGGGCGGGACCGGGTATGCTTTTGCTGAATTTGGTATGAGCGGCGGCTTACTCGCGCTGATCGTGGCGGTGGTTTTAGTGGCGACGGTGCTCTACTTCGAATTTGCCATCCTGCCCAAGACGGCTTTCGGCAAACGCTTGTTCTTACAGAAATCCATCGATGGCACGTCCGCCCCGGAACGGGAGCGTGATTATGTCGACGCCGAGGGCGTCACCTTGACCGCACTCGGTCCCAGTGGGTATATTGAAATCGATGGCAAACGGCTCGAAGCGTTTTCCCGCTCCGGGTTTTTAGAAGCAGATGTGCCGGTGAAGGTTGTCGGCACGGACAATTTTAGATTAATCGTAACTCCTATCCCCCAATAAACTCATGGATCTCACTCTAATTATCATCATCGCCGCCGCGATCGCCGGATTGGTGATCATGGTCGTCATCCTTTCGTTTTTCAGCGTATGGCTGCGGGCCTGGTTGGCCGGTTCTTACGTCGGTATTGTTAACCTCGTCGCCATGCGACTGCGGCAAGTCCCCTACGGCTTGATTGTCGATGCGCGGATTACCGCCAAGAAGGCGGGATTGGATATTACCATCGATGAGCTTGAAGCCCATTTCCTCGCCGGCGGTAACGTGGTGCCAACGGTGCACGCGTTGATCGCAGCGCAAAAAGCGAGTATCGAGCTCGATTGGAACCGCGCCTGCGCCATCGACCTTGCGACCAAGGGGTCGGAGAAGAGCGTAGTAGAGGCGGTCCGCACCTCGGTGGATCCAAAGGTCATTGATTGTCCCAACCCGAATGCGGGTCGCGGCACGATCGATGGTGTGGCCAAGGATGGTATTCAAGTGAAGGTCCGCGCCCGCGTGACGGTCCGGACCAATCTCGACCGATTTGTCGGGGGTGCTAAAGAGGAGACCATCATTGCCCGGGTGGGTGAAGGTATTGTCACCACCATTGGTTCGGCCGACACCTACAAGGTTGTGCTCGAGTCGCCCGATTCCATCTCGAAGGTCGTGCTTGATCGCGGTCTGGACGTGGGTTCGGCTTTTGAAATTTTATCCATCGATATCGCCGACGTTGACGTGGGCGAAAACGTGGGAGCGAAACTGCAAGAGGCTCAGGCCGAGGCCAACAAATCCATTGCTCAAGCGCAGGCGGAAATCCGGCGCGCGGCCGCGGTTGCGGTCGAGCAAGAGATGAAGGCGAGGGTCGAAGAGATGCGGGCGAAGGTGGTCGAAGCCGAGGCGGAAGTGCCCATGGCGATGGCCGAAGCGTTCCGCAAAGGTAACCTCGGAGTGATGGACTATTACAAGATGGAGAACATCAAGGCCGACACCGACATGCGCAGCTCGATTGGTGAATCGGATGATGAGAATAAGCCCGTTTCGTAGTCCCCCCTCGCCTTTAAAAGACACCTAGGCCTTATATGGACTGGCTCTTCGACAACATTGTCATCATCGCGATCATTGGATCGGCGATAGCCCGTTGGCTGAGCGGGCTCAAGGATGACAAATCGGACTCATCCCCAAATTCACCGTCGGGGCGCGGAGCGGTCGATGTCGAACAGGTTGAGCGCAACCGCAAGTTGCGGGAAGAGATTCGGCGCAAGCGTGAGCAGCGTCGCAGCGGTCAATCCTCTTCGGCTCCTCCTCAGAGGCCCACTTACAATCCGCATGAGCCGGAGCAACCTGCTCCCGCTCCCCAGATGCCGGAGCAGATTCCCCCAGTCTTACGCGAAATGTTGGGCATCCCGGAACAAGCCCCGCCGCCGGTGCCGGAGCCTCCCCCTGTTCCGGAAACCAATCCGGTGCTCGATCGCCAGCAGCGCATGGAGCAGGAAATGGCCGAGCTGGAGGAGAAACGCAAAGAAGCCGAAGCCATGGCGCGTAAGGCAGGGGTTGGCAAGGCGACCCAGCGGCGTCGCCGGGCAAAACGAACATCGGATTTGAGCGAGCGCGACTTCCTGGCGACATTACGTGATCCGTCTCAGGCGCGCCGCGCGATTTTACTCCGCGAGATTCTCGGTAAGCCGGTAGGGATGCGATAAGTCCGACGAATTCGGAATGAGCGGGTGGTCGATATAGATTATGAGTGGCCGCAAAGAGGTGCAAAAAATCTCAACTGCCCGGAGACGGTTAGTGGCGCCTATAGGCGCACGGAAATGGTTCTCTTTCTAAGACCGGTTTCTTTGTGCCTTTTTGTGGCGGAAGAATGAGGCGGAACCGGGTCGGCGACGCAGGCTACAGCTCTGCAGGTATTGGCGCGCTCGGCGAGCACGCCCTACCGGAAACGGATTTTGAGGTAGGGCGGTTTCGCCGACGGAGTCCCGATTTGAGGGACGGAGATGGCGTAGCAAACCGCCGAGCTCAGGGGTGATTGGGCGATGTCGGTTGAGAGGCAGATTGATCGGCGCGCCCAGCGGTCACGCCCTACCTTGCTTGCCAGCCGAAAGGCTGATGTCAGCCTTACTGAATCCGGATACGATCCCGACCGGTAAGTCCGGTGGGGTAACGTTGGTTGTTCATTTCGATCTCAACGTTCTGAATCGGATCGGCGGTCAGGAGCATCGAGGAAGATTTTGGGAAACTACGATTGTCCCCCCGGGTGAGGTCACCTTGGAAGAGTTCGGCACCGGTGGCTTCGTCGACCATTTTGATCCGCACATTGTCGAGGGCATGGACCACGACTTTAGGAACGGTCACGGCGGCGGCGGCATCAGAGGCCGAATTGATTGCATCGGCATCATCGTTTGAGTTTCCGCGGAACAACTTGACCGCAAAAATCACGAGTGAGACCAGCACGGCGGCGATCGCCAGTACGAGGGCACCTTTGATCAACAAGGCCTTGTCGACATAAGGAAGACCCCCTGAAAGGGGTTTGAAGGTCGCGGGATTGCTCTTGGCGCCGTCTTCGGAATCTTCGCTTTCCTCGGTGGGCTCGAGGGCCGTCTCCTTGGCCTTGCCCAAGGTCAGGTCCATCCGCCCATAAATTTCGCGGTTGGAGGATTTGGGCTTGGGATTGCCGTGCCCGAGCGAGCGGAAGTCGGCGATGATCTTCTCGGCGGAGAGGCCCAGATAGGTGGCGTAGTTGCGGAGGAATCCGCGCACATAGATGTCGGGAAGGTTCAGATCGAACTGGTTGCTCTCAAATTTGTGCAGGTAGTCGCCCCGGACCTTGGTCGCTTCGGCGGCTTCACGGATGGAGATCCCCTTGCTCTTACGTGCCTCCTCCAGTCGTTCGCCGATATTCTGCATAGTCGTAGATTAGAACCGAGAATTGAGAACTAGGAAGCGCGAAATCAAGAAACGTGGGCTCGGAGCCAAATTACAGGCTGTCCAGGTCGACCAGGATTTCGCGGGGGCTGGAGCCGTTCTCCGGTCCGACGATGTTATTGTCCTCGAGTTTATCGATAATGCGGGCCGCCCGGTTGTAGCCGATGCGCAGGCGCCGTTGAATCATGGACGTCGAGGCGCGTTTGGTGGATTTGAGCACCTCCAACGCCCTTTGGTAGAGCTCATCATCCTCATCGGAGGGACCATCATCGTCATCTCCGCCGCCCTTTCCGCCCTCTTCGGAGCTTTCAATCTTCTCTTGCACATCCTGCTTGTAGACCGGCAGGCCGTTGTGCTTCTGCATGAACTCCACAATTTCCATGACCTCTTCGTCGGAGCAGAACGCACCTTGGGAACGCACGAGGCGAGCGGTGCCGGGAGGAGAGAAGAGCATGTCACCCCGGCCGATCAGGTTGTCCGCGCCCTTGGTGTCAAGAATGGTGCGGGAATCGATTTGGGAAGCGACTTGGAAGGCGATGCGGGAAGGTAGGTTGGCCTTAATCACGCCGGTAATTACGTTTACGGACGGCCGCTGCGTAGCGATAATCAAATGGATGCCAGCGGCGCGAGCGAGTTGGGCGAGACGGGCGATCGATGTTTCGATCTCGGCCGGTGCGACCATCATGAGGTCGGCCAGCTCATCGATAATCGCGACGATATAGGGCAGCTTCTCGGGCAGCCCGATCTCTTCATCATCGACCCCGGGCAGATCGGCCTGATCGGGGAGATCGGGTTTGGCGCTCTTCTTTTTCCGATTGTTGAACCCGATGATGTTACGAACGTTGCACTTCGCAAAATACTGGTAGCGGGTCTCCATTTCGGCGAGGAGCCACTTCAGCGCACCGGGGACCATCTTGGGGCTGGTCACCACGGGGATCAGCATGTGGGGCAGGGTGTTGAAGACCTTCAACTCAACGACCTTAGGGTCGACCATGATCATGCGGACCTCTTCAGGAGTCTTGGAATAGACGATCGAAGCGACGATGGAGTTGATACAAACCGATTTACCCGAACCGGTTGCTCCCGCGATAAGGAGATGGGGCATCTTCGCGAGATCGGAGACGAGTGGTTTGCCGGAAACGTCTTTGCCGAGCGCGATCGGGAGCTCGGCCTTGTGGGAGTGCCAGTCTTGGGATTCGAGGATCTCGCGCATGCCCACAGCCATGGGATGTTTATTAGGAACTTCGACGCCGACGGCGGCCTTGCCCGGGATTGGTGCGAGGATGCGCACAGATTGGGCCCGCATGCCGAGGGCGATGTTCTTATCGAGTCCGGAAATTTTTTCGACCCGCACGCCGGGAGCTGGAATCACCTCATAGCGCGTGATAACGGGACCGACATGGATCTCGCCAATGGAGACTTTCACTCCAAATTCTTCGAGGATGCGCAGGAGGTTCTCGGCGTTGGCTTGGTGTTCTTCCTCGGAATTGTCGTCGTGTGGCTGCGCAGGGGCGCTCAGAAGACTGAGGGGAGGGTATTTGTAGTCTCCGGCTGCCTTGGGAGCATCGGCGTTACGTGCCTTTTTGAGCTCCTCGGCTTTGACGATGTGGAGTTCAAGCTTTTTACCCTCGCCGCCTTCTGCCGCCGTGGGTTCGGGTGCCGGCTGTTTTTTGCGCGGCAGGCCAATGACCTTGGCCGGTTCGCGTTTGGGTTCGGGTTCCGGTTCTGGAGCGGGAGCGGGGGTGAAAGGTTTGGCGATCGCGGTTGGGGGCGGCGGTGGG
>CBFHXU010000126.1:0-8917 GCA_965659875.1 uncultured Opitutaceae bacterium | reverse complement strand
TCTGGAGCGGGAGCGGGGGTGGAAGGTTTGGCGATCGCGGTTGGGGGCGGCGGGTGGGCCACCGGTTTGACGGTTGGCAATGAGGCCAGGGGATCTTCGGTGCCGGCGGCGAGTTTGATTCCTTTGGGGGCCTCTTCGCCGGCTTTCTTGGCTTCCTTGGCGGCAGCCTTTTCTTCGGCGATGCGCTCTTTTTCGGCGAGTTTCGCGGCCTTGGCAGCTTCCTTTGCTTCGGTCTTGAGACGTTTGCGCTCTTCTTTGGCCAGACGTTTTTCTTCGGCCCGGGCAGCGGCTGCCTCTGCGCGACGGGTCCGCCAATCTTGAAAACTGGTGGTGATTTGTTCGAACATCGCCGAGATGTTGCGGGTCAAAATAAACACCCAGGAAATCACCAACACGGTCGACATCAGTGATGCCGCGCCGAATACGCCCACGGTTTCCTTGAGTAACACGTGATAAATCCATCCTCCGATGTGCCCGCCCAATCGACCGTCGGGAAAGTATTGGCTGTCGGCGAACATAGCGAGTTCGATCATCGCGGCCAAACTACAGGCCGAGAGGATGGCGAATCCCATGGCGATGAAGCGGCTCAGCGCGAGTCGTCCGGCGTGACGAATCGCCAGCCAGAGGGACCAGAACGAAAATACCGGAATCAACCACGCCGCCAACCCGAACCAGATGAAACTCAGGCGGGCCACATCGGCACCCGCTTTACCCACCAGATTGCGTTCGGTTGCTCCGGTCGAATTACTCGTGATAAACCCCTCCTGCAGCGGGCTGTAATTGAAGTAGGCCACGGCCAACCACGACCCCAGCAACAAGCAGACAATGGCCACGACCCAGCGAGGGCGATACCGAGGAGGGGCGAATCCGGTCTTACCGGTCTTTGAGTTTGAAGTCTTGGACTTGGCCATGTGGTTTGGAGCATCGATCCCGATGCAGGCACCGATAGTCTACTTGAGGGATCCCATCTGTGCCCTGACGTCGGTCAAATGTAAATCTCTCTCTCCCGCTTTGATCGCAATTTACTTACTCTTACCATGAATCAAGTCATTCGTTTTCAGCCAATTTACCAAGATCGCGTCTGGGGAGGGCGGGTTTTGGCAACCGCATTGCACCGCGCTTTGCCGCATGATGGACCGATTGGCGAAAGCTGGGAGGTCGTGGATCGGGTCGAAGCTCAATCGCTCTGTTACGGCGATGGCCTTGATGGCACGCCGGTTCGCGAAGCACTCGCACAACATGGCGCCGAGATCATGGGGCCTGATTGGCCGGTCGATCGTCCGTTCCCAATATTGGTCAAATGGCTCGATTGTAAGGAGCGATTGAGCCTGCAGGTTCATCCGCCTGCCGAGATTGCGGGTGCTTTGGGCGGCGAACCCAAGACGGAGAACTGGTTCATCGCCGAGACCGCCGGTGACGCGAATCTCATTGTCGGACTCAGACCGGGGGCGACCCGCGGCGAATTCGCGACCGCCTTGACCGATAATACCTTGGAGAGCTGCGTGCATCGGTTTCCGGTACAGGTGGGCGATTCGATTCTGGTGGAGAGTGGGACCGTGCATGCGATCGACGGCGGCAATCTCATTCTCGAGATTCAACAGAACTCGGATACTACCTATCGCGTTTATGATTGGGGACGAGTGGGGTTGGATGGTTCTCCGCGGCAACTCCACATCGCCGAATCATTGGCCTCTATCGATTGGGCCGGCGAAGAGCAACACCCGGTGCGGGCGGCCAACGCCGAGGCCGTCATCGCGGACAGTCCGCTCTTTCGGATTCGTCGCGTGCCGTTGGTCGCCGGAGCGGGTTTGAATTTTGCGGCGAAAGAACAACCCCGCTTGCTCAGTGTGGTGAGCGGTCAGGTGTCGATCAATGGCGACGCAGCGGATAGGCTGGGGAAAGGCGACAACGTGTTGCTGCCCTTCGCGGGTGAATTCCAGTTCACTGCCGACGCGGATGCCCTTGTATTAGTGACGGAGAACTTTGCATGAGCCTGCAGTCGGCCCAAACTCGGCCGACACGTGCGGGGGCGTTTGTCGGCTTAATCGTTTTCATGCTCGTGGTGGCGGCGATCGCCACGCTGGCGTGGATCATTATCTTGCCGCGGGCGATCACGGGTTCGGCGAGTGAACTCACCGGATTTCCGACTCGGCTGGGATCGCTCTACGTGAATCCCTTTACGGGTGTGTTTCACGGCAAGACCTTGGTGATGCAAAACCCCAAGGACTGGGGCGGAGATGCGTTGGCCGAAGTGAGTGTGGTTTCGGGCCAAGTTAATTTGATGTCTTTACGTACGAAAACGGTGGTCTTCGAAACGCTCCGGATCGAGATCGATCGCCTCGTCGTAATCATTGATGCGCAAGGTCGCACCAACATCGAAGCCATCGGGAGTCGCTTCAGTGCCGCGACATCTGCGGATCCGTTTGTGGGTTCGGACTACGTGGCGGCGGGTCTGTTGGGCGGCGGCGAGGATCCCTCCGACTTTCTGATCGAACAGCTGGATCTGCACATTGGCCTCATTGAAATCCACGATCACGGCACGAATCCGGTTTCGCAAATTCGCGACGATCTCGACTACCAGTACACTCACACAGATGTGAGCCGTTACGAACAACTCATCACGCCAAAACTACTGGCTCAGCTCGCCAAATCCCCGGCGACATTGCGGGTTTTGTTGTCCAGCGGACTGCTGGGCGGGACCGCCGGAAACAGCTCGGGAGGGCTGCAACAGCTCTTCGAACGGGCAGAGGGAGCCGTAAATTCCTTTTTGCAGGGACTTGAACAAACGGGAAAGCCGTAGATTAGTAGTCCTTTGCAATGAAAGATACTGAGTCCAATTCAGACCACAATGACACCGAAGTGCCTGTTTCCCAACCGGAAACCGAAGCTACGGAGGCAGCGGCTCCTGCTGCTGAATCCGTCACCGAAACTCCGGCCGAGGAGCAAGTTGCACCCGAACTGACGCTCGAGGAGCAACTCGAGCAGGCCCAAAAAGAGACAGCGGCGGCCAAAGAAGCTCATCTCCGGTCGGTCGCTGACCTGGAAAATTTCCGTCGTCGCACGGCTCGCGAAAAAGACGATCTACGTGCTTTCGCGGCCGCCAACGTCGTTGAAGAGCTCATGCCTGTGCTCGATAACTTGGGATTCGCGCTCACGGCCGCCCGCGCCGACAACGCCGAACTTAAGTCGCTCGCGGATGGCGTTGAGATGGTCGGCACCCAGTTCAAAACCACGTTGGGTAATCACGGCCTCAAGGAAATCAATCCGGTCAACGAAGCCTTCGACCCCAATCACCACGAAGCGCTCTCCCAACAAGCCAGCCCCGATGTCGCCGAAGGCACGGTGCTCCAAGTCGTCCGCGTGGGTTACTCGCTCAATGGTCGACTGCTCCGACCTGCTTCTGTGATCGTTTCCAGCGGTCCCGAAGGTAACGCAGCTGAAACCGCTGAGCCCGAAGAAAAGGCCGATGCCTAATCTGGCTGCGCTTAAACCCACTACCGAATTTCCCGCAACATGGCTAAGGAAGACTACTACGACCTACTCGGTGTGAGCCGCGACGTCAGCGATGCTGACCTCAAAAAGGCTTATCGCAAAAAAGCCGTGAAGTATCACCCGGACAAAAACCCTGACGACAAGGCAGCCGAAGAAAAATTCAAAGAGATCTCTCATGCCTACGAGGTGCTGAAGGATTCGCAGAAACGCGCCGCTTACGATCGCTACGGCCATGCCGCCTTCGAAGGTGGCGGTGGTCGTGGACCCGGCGGCATGGGTGGCATGGGTGGCGGCGGAGGCTTCCATGATCCGTTTGACATTTTCCGCGAAGTCTTCGGTCAAGGTGGCGGTGGCGGCGGGGGAGGAGGCGGCATCTTCGACGAAATGTTCGGCGGCGGCGGCGGTGGTGGCGGAGGCGGCCGTGATGGCAGCGACCTGCGCTACGATCTGGAGATCTCTCTCGAAGACGCGGCCAAAGGCATCGAAAAGGAACTGTCCTTCCGCAAGGCCGCCTCCTGCGAACGCTGCGATGGCAGCGGAGCTGAACCCGGATCCAAGAAAGTCACCTGCCCCACCTGCCGTGGTGCGGGTCAAGTGCAGCGTAGCGGTGGCATCATCACGTTCCGGCAGACCTGCCCCACCTGCGGTGGAGCGGGCACCAAGATCGAAAAACCCTGCTCCCGTTGCCGCGGCGAAGGCCGCGAGAACAAGAACGCCAAGGTCAAAGTTCGCATCCCACCCGGAGTCGATACGGGCTCGCGATTGCGTTCCGTCGGTAACGGCGAGGCGGGTCTTTCTGGTGGCCAGCCGGGCGATCTCTATATCGTGCTCACGGTGAAAGATCACGAGATTTTCGAGCGACAAGGTCAGGACCTGTTCTGTGAGATTCCGATCAAGTTCACCCTCGCAGTCCTCGGAGGTTCGATCGAAGTGCCGACTTTGTTTGGCAAAGGTTCTCTGAAGATTCCGACCGGCACGCAGAGTGGTACTACGTTCCGCTTGCGGAACAAGGGCATGCCCTCCCTGCGCGGTGGTTCGCAAGGCGACCAACTGGTGCGCGTGCACGTCGAAGTGCCCAAGAAGCTCACCGACGAACAACGCACCATTCTCGAAGAATTCGCCAAGATCAGTGGCGATGCTGATCACCCGACCGAAGAAGGCTGGTTCGATAAAGCGAAGAAGTTCTTCTAGTTAAGCGCTTTAGTTTTGAGTGAATTTTGTCGGCGTGATCGGAAGGTCACGTCGATTTTTTGTGAGCCCGCGACATGGGGATTTACTTTTGATCGTCGAGATGATGACGTGAGGTGTTACTCGTTGGAATGGATGAAGTTAATGAAATTGCATTCCGCTTTTTAAATGCCCCGATTGTTACTCATTCTTTTTTATGCCCTCTCGAAAAAAATGGCGCATCGCCGGGATTAATTTTGATTTCCGTCATATGGATCAGTTGCTCGGTTGGGTGCATCGCGAGCGCCATGCGGAGTTGGTGGGTATCAGTCACCATGACCGAGCAGAGATGCAGGATGTCATCGCCGCGTGTGAAGTGCCCGGTGAACGCGTATTCACGGATTGGAAAACGTGTATCAATGAAACGCGCCCCGATGTCGTCGTGCTTTGTCCGGCCAGCGGCGCGCATGCGGATTGGGTGGAGAAGGTCGCGCCGTATGGGGTGCACGTGTTGATGGAGAAACCGTTCGCCGCTAACCTGGCTCAAGCGGATCGCATCGTTAAGGCTATCAAGAAGGCCAAACGGCGGATCGCGATCAATTGGCCGCTCGCTTGGTATCCGCCGCATCGCACAGCCTATCGCCTGCTCCGGGCGGGTCGCATTGGCGAACTCCAGGAAGTGCATTTTTATGACGGAAATCGCAGTCCAATTTGGAATCGAGCCGACCTCAAAGCGTCGGCGCCCACGCTCGCCGACAAGAAAGCGAGTTGGTTTTACGACCCCAATGGTGGCGGTTCGCTCGTGGATTACCTCGGTTATGGTGCGACACTCGCGACGTGGTATTTCGGTGGCAAAAAGCCCCGCGAAATCACCACCGTTACCGGTGGCACCAAAGGGCTCCGGGTCGATGAACAAAGCGTGACCATCGCTCGCTACGGCGAATGGCTTTCCACGTTCCACACCCGCTGGGGGACATTTTCCGATCCATGGATGGATCAACCTCAGCCCCAGTGTGGATTCGTGCTGAAAGGAACCCAAGGCACGATTTCCAATTACGATTATGCGCCGACCATTCGCGTGCAAACCGCGCGTCATCCGGCGGGGAAAACCATTGCCGTCGATAAACTCAAAAAACCGCAGCAGAACCCGGTGCAGTATTTCCTGCATTGTCTGGAAAACGGGGAGCCGTTTGAAGGGCCTCTCGATGTGAAGGTATCGCGGATTGGTCAGCAGATCGTCGACACGGCGGCCGAGAGTGCGCGGCAGAAACGTCCGCTCAAACTTCTCACCAAATAATCAATTTCCCATGCGAGTTCCCAAACTGGATTACCAACCGTGTCATCCCCGTCGTCCCAAATCTCATCGGGTGGGATTGATCGGGTGTGGTGGAATTTCCCAATATCACTTGCAAGCAGCGAAGGCGATGCGCGTGCCGGTCGTCGCGATGGCCGATGTGAATCCCGCCGCGGCGGAAAGTCGACGGGACGAATATTATCCGCAGGCTGATGTTTACGCTGATCATCATGAACTCTTGGCGCGGGATGATATTTCGGTGGTGGAAATAGCAACCCACACTGCGGTGCGCGGGCAGCAGATCCGAGACGCGTTAAAGGCGGGCAAACATGTGCTCAGCCAAAAGCCGTTTACCGATGATATTCGAGAAGGGCGCAAACTCATCACCTACGCCAAGCGCCGGGGATTGAAACTCGGGGTAAATCAAAACGGCCGGTGGTCGCCGCAGTTCGCGGGGTTCCTTGCGGCCGTGCGGCAGGGTTTGCTGGGCGACCTTCACTCGGTCGATTATTCTTTGGCGTGGGACCATACGTGGATCCGTGGTTCTGCCTTCGAAAAACTGCACCATCTTATCCTGAGCGATTTCGCGATTCACTGGTTTGACGCGGTACGGTGTGCATTTGGGTCGCGTAAACCCCGGACGGTTTTTGCCAACGCGGTCAAAGCACCGAATCAGGATCTCAAAGCGCCCATGTTGGCTCATGCGGTGATCAATTTCGGCGACGGCTTGGCCACGCTCGGATTCAGTGCTTTTGAGTCCCACGAACCGCGTGAATATTTTTGTGCGGTGGGATCAAAGGGCACGTTGCGCGGCGCGGCCAATGTCGCGCGCATCGATGAGCTGGAATATTCCAACGCGAAGGGCACGGTAAAGATACCGCTCACGGGCGAGTGGTTTCCCGATGGATTTCGCGGCACGTTGGGCGAGTTTCTGCGGGCGATCGAAGAGGATCGTGAGCCCTCCATCAGCGCGGCCGATAACCTCAAAAGTCTCGAGCTTTGCTTTGCCGCAGTGGAAAGCGCTGACACGGGTAAGCCGATCAAACCGGGCTCGGTCCTGACCTCACGATTATGAATGGAATTTGGAAAACGGTTTTGGGGAGTGCGGCATGTTGGGGCGGGGTTCTGATGGTCTCGGCGGAGGTCGTGGATATTGGTAACCGTCGGGAGCTGTTCGTGGACCACGAACTCGTAGAATCTCTCGATGGCGTTTCCTTGCGGTTACATCAGCCTCGTAATGCCGGGCCTGCGATCCAGTTTGATCGGCCGTGGGAGGGAAAGTTTTCCGCTTACGCGACGGTCCTCGATGACAATGGGCTCTTTCGGATATATTATCGTGGATTGCCTGAAGCCGGGGGCAAGGTCGATGCCGTGACGTGTTATGCGGAATCGCGTGACGGGGTGAATTGGACGAAGCCAAACCTCGGACTTTTTGAAATTCAAGACACCCGGGACAACAATGTGGTGATCGCGAAGAACGCCCACGCCCGAGGTTTCAGTCCGTTCATTGATACGCGTCCCGGCGTCCCGGCGAACGAACGCTACAAAGCGATCGCCGGGGTGGAGACGAAGGGGCTGGTCGCCTTTGTTTCGAGCGATGGGATTCGATGGCAACAGTGGGGCGATGATTACATCTTTACCGAAGGCATGTTCGATTCGCACAACGTGGTGTTTTGGTCGGATCACGAACAAGCTTACATCTGCTATTTTCGCATCTGGACAGAGGAAGGATTCAATGGCTTCCGGACCATCAGTCGCACGACATCGTCGGACTTTCGCAATTGGACCGCGCCCGTGGCGATGACCTTTGGCGATACGCCGATGGAGCACCTCTACACCAACGGAACTCATCCCTATTTTAGGGCTCCCCACATTTACCTCGCGTTGGCGAAACGGTTTCTACCGGAAAAGGCGGCCCTGTCAGTCGATGCCACTCAGGTCCTGATCAAGAATTCAGAACGGGGCTACGATTCGAGCGACGCGATTTTGATGACGACGCGTGGCGGTGATCGCTACGACCGCACGTTTATGGAGGCGTTTATTCGTCCAGGTGACACCGCGGCGGATTGGGTCGCTCGCGACAATACTCCGGCCCTTGGTCTCGTGCCGGCCGCCAATGGCCGGGAGCTCTACATCTACCGGATGTCTCACTATGCGCAGGATACGGCGCACCTGTCGCGACACGTATTGCGGCTGGATGGATTTGTTTCCGTGCACGCGCCTTTCGAGGGAGGAGCGTTGGTCACCAAACCCTTTCGATTTACGGGCTCAGAACTGGAATTGAATTTCGAAAGCTCCGCGGCGGGTGAGTTGCGGGTGGAGTTGCAGGATGAGGGCGGCCGGCCGATCGAAGGCTTCACGGCGGATGACTGTGAGTTGATTTTTGGCAACGAGATTAGCCGGGTGGTGCGGTGGAGTGGAGAGAAAGAATTGGCGGACCTGGCCGGCCGCGTGGTGCGAATGCGCATAGAAATGAAGGACGCCGATCTTTATTCGTTTCAATTTCGCTAGCTTCGGGATCAGTCTGTGAATCTATGCGTGTTGTGATTTTAGGTTCTGGCGGTGGCTCCAATGCCAAGGCGATCTTGCAGGCTCAGCGCGACGGTGGCGGAAGCGCCGATTCAGGATGTGCTCCCTTTGCCAATCGATATACGCTTACATAGAATTTCTACCCTCTTTTCCTATTCAAATAATTTCCCGACCGTAGATCCATGAAGGAACCTAAAGAAAATTTTATTAATGGAATTTTATTAAATCCATCGTATGGGTGGGAGGTTGATGGTAAGTTGGTCAAACCCTCATTTCTGGATTTGGTTAAGGAGTGGTGTAAAAGAATGAATATCGTGGATTCAAAGACGAATTGGTATACGTTTCTATGCACCACAGCTCTCTTTTTTTCAGGAATAGTATTTTTTGTATTTATTACTTTTTTCTTCGATTGGTTATCGTTGGTTGTGGCGCTCG
>CBFHXU010000125.1:0-9123 GCA_965659875.1 uncultured Opitutaceae bacterium | reverse complement strand
CGATCCCGCCACTGCCGCGGTGCTCCCTCAGCTACTGCAACCCGCCAAATTCGCCCCCGAACTTCTCGACACTCAACTCGTCTGCAATCTCAAAGCGATCATGCAGCAATTGCTCGGACCCGAGACCGTGATGGTGGGTGATCACGCCATCAACAAACCGCCTCACAACGCCGCGGCGACTCCATGGCACCAAGACGAAGCGTATTGGGATCCTGCCAAGGAATACTCCAGCCTCAGCATCTGGGTGCCGCTCCAACCCGCGACCACCCAAAACGGCTGCATGCATTTTATTCCAGGCTCCCATCAGCTTGAAGTCGTGCCCCATCGTCCAATCGACGATGATCCGCGCAAACCCGGACTGGAACTTGAACCCAATACGGTTGACCTGAGTTCCGCCGTTGCCTGCGAACTCCCTCCCGGCGGCGCCACCATCCACACCGGCCGAACCCTCCACTACACTCCGCCCAACAACTCCGACGACTTCCGTCGCGCCTACATCGTGATGGGCTCAGCGGCCGAAACTCCCCTCGATCAACCGCGAAAATTCCCTTGGCGAGAACGCCAAGCCGCCGCTCAAACCACGTCGTGATAAGGGCGAGGTTTGATGGTTGGATCTTGATTAAGGAGTGTCTGGAAAAACGAGGGGGTCTCCCTCCCGCATCGGCTCCTACGCAGACTATCCCGGGAGGGACGACCTCCGTGTCGTCCGCAACCTACCCCGCAGAATCCGCCACCCGCGTCGTTCCCGGATCCTGCCGCCCGTAATGCCCGACCCACTCATTCGCAGGACCGGACGGAGCCGGTCCCTCCCTGCTTCCTCGGATTGATAGTGGCCCCGCTATTCCTTGCCACCTATTACCCCAACGCTCTCCAGCCCGTCAAAAAAATCAACAGGAGACTCTTAAGGCATACCGTCGAAGCACGTGAAATGGTCAATGCGACCGCAGACACGTGGAAATGAAGGGAATTGGCAATCCCGCACTCCCAATTTGGGTCTGGTGTATACCAAAAGTTAACGCACCTGCAGGGTGTCGCCTTCGAAGGTCAGATCGAGTCCGGGGATTTCGACCGCCTTACGATTACCATCCTTGTGCACCCGCCCGGCGATCCAAGCATCGTATCCCGTCGCTTGGGCCGCGGCGAGCGTGGCCTGGGCATCAGCGGGATTCACGTAAGCGGCAAATCCGATGCCCATGTTAAAGGTGGCGTAGGCTTCGCGCAGCTCGATCGGTCCCTTTTCCATGAGGAATTTAAAGAGTGCGGGCTCCGGACGGATCTCGTTGATCTCGTAGACAAAGGGTTCATCGAGTCGCATCAGCTTACGCCAGCCGTGACCGGTCACGTGCGAAACATAGTTGAGCTTAATACCGCGTTTCTGACACTCCCGCACAAACGCAACGTAGATCACGGATGGTGCCAGCAATGCCTCACCGTAAGTGCGATCATCACCATGGCCCAGCGGCGTGGCGTAACCCTCGGGCAGATTGTCCGCAATCATGCGGCATAACGTGAGGCCATTGGTCTGCACGCCCGATGACGCTAAAAAGAGAATCGAATCTCCGTCCTGCGCATCACCCATGATCCGCAGCTCCTTCGGCGCGATCTTACCCATGGCTGAACCGGCCAAACAAATCGCATCGGGTTCAATGATGCCGCGCAACGTGGGGGTTTCGCCTCCACCCCAGACCGCTCCCGACATTCGGCAGGCTTCCGCCCAGCCATCGACGAGACTCTGCGTACGCTCCGCATTGCTAAACCACGCCGAGTCTCCCACCGCCGCGTGCATCGCGAGTGAGATCGGCAACGCGCCGCAGGTGATGAGATCGTTGACGATCGTCGCGACGGTATCGATCGCGACTTCGCGATAGAACGTCTTGCCCGACTGATTCAGCACCGCATCGGCGACCAGGTTTTTAGTGCCAAGGCCTTCTTCGACATGAGCGAGAAAATGATCTTCGGCCTCGATGAGGTAGCAGCTCTCACCGCGCGTCGCGGCGGGTTCCGAATACCCGTGATCGGTCAACAGATCCGATGTGGTTTTGGCCGCCTTTTGGCAGGCGCGCTTAAATGCATCGAGTTCGTCGTAACGGACGCCGGAAGAATCGTAGGAAAGGGACATTGAAATTTCGGAATTCAGATTTCAGATTTACGAATGGACGCAGCTTCAACGATTACCTTCGTGGTAACCGATACGAGCTTTCTTCGGTTTTTTATCATCAACCGGCGGCGCATCGAGCAGGGGTTGGATGCGAGCGATCATTTCCTGCAGAACGACATCGTGCTCCAGTAGGCGACGATCTATTTCGGCCAAACGCTTAAGGATCGTCTTTGAGGCGAGCATTTCGTCGCGCATCTGCACAAAGGCTTTGATCAAATAAAGGCTCATCTGCACGGCTTGGTCGCTCTTGAGCACCGTCGCAGCCATCAGGGCTCCGTGTTCGGTGAAAACCAATGGATAAGACCTCCTCCCCCCTCTCCCTGTTTTTGAGGACGCATTTTGCGACCTCAAAGATGCAAACTCCTGTGAACTAAGCTGAAAGCAAAACTCCAAAGGGAACTTTGCATCATTTCTGCGCACCGCGGCATTCAGCCTTTTGGTCTCAACTCCATACAATTCGGCCAGATCACTATCCAGCACGACCGATTGTTTTCGCACCGTGTGGATGGGCGGCGATACCAGGGCTCTTCGTTGGGCTTTCCTCGGCATTGAACGGTCTCAATACGATCGTTGGTCGCTGTTTTCGAAAAAATTGATGTAAGCCTGATTCACGACACGGAATCCGCCTGCGGTGGGGAAATTACCGGTAAAGAACCAGTCGCCCGAATGATTGGGCACCGCCGCGTGCAAATTTTCCACGGTTTGGTATATCACTTCCACCTCGCCGGCCCACTCCACGTTCTTCGGATAAACGATGCGGCTAATCTTAGCTGAAATTTCTTCGGGAGTGAACGGTTCGTAGATCTTCTTGACGTGGTTCACTTCTTCTCCGGATTCGACCGCTTTGAGACAAGCCCGATAGACTTCCGTGAGGACATCTTCCTGTCCGGTCTCTTTCAGCAGTGCGATCGTGGCTTCAAACGCGATGAACTTACCGATCTCTGACATATCGATACCGTAACAGTCCGGGTAACGAATCTGCGGTGCGGTTGATACGATGACGATCTTTCGCGGATTCAGGCGGGTCAAAATCCGCAGGATGGATTTCCGCAGGGTGGTGCCCCGCACAATCGAATCATCGACACACACGAGGTTGTCCTTACCCGAGTCAACCGACCCATAGGTGATATCGTAAACGTGACTCGCGAGCTGGTTCCGGAGGTTTTCCTGCCCGATGAAAGTGCGCAGCTTGATGTCCTTGCTCACTACTTTCTCGGCCCGAGGCCAATTGCGGAGGATCAGGTCATCGAGTTTCTCTTCCGAAAGTTCGCCCGCTTGCGAAGCTCGCAGGATCTCGTCCTTCACTTCCATGCGACGCTTTTCGCGTAGGGCCGAGACCATGCCGTAGTAGGCAACCTCCGCGGTATTGGGAATGAAACTGAATACAGAATTCGCCCAGTCATGATCTACCGATGCCAACACTTGATCAACGAGGCGGGCTCCGAGCTCCTTCCGCTCGCGATAGATGTCGATATCGTTCCCGCGGGAAAAATAGATGCGCTCGAATGTGCAGGACGTGCGCGGCATCTCCGGCTGGAACGGCGTGGCCGTCATCTCGCCATCGTGTTTGATGACCATCACGTTGCCCGGTGGCACCTCCTCGACGTCGGCGAGCTCGAGGTCGAAAACCGTCATGAGAGGGGCCCGTTCGGAGGCGAATGCTATTACTTCGTCGTTTTCAAAATAGAAACAGGGACGAATCCCCGAAGGATCGCGGGCGACAAATGCGTCTCCATTCCCCACCGCACCCGCCAGCACGTAACCGCCATCCCATTTTTCACCAGCATGTTTGAGAACCCGGGCGATATTGAGCTCACTACTGATCCGAGCCGATATCTCCTTGCCGGCTAGCTTCTCCACGTCGCGCAGATAGCGGTAAATATTGGTATGCTCCTCATCGAGGAAGAATCCGATTTTCTCCAATAACGCCTGGGTATCGGTCGCGAAGATCGGGTGTTGCCCCATCGCAATGAGATTGCTGTTCAGCTCCGAAGTATTGGTGAGATTAAAATTACCGCATAACGCCAGATTCCGCGTTGGCCAGGGACTTCGCCGGAAAAACGGATGACAGGAACTTATGTTGTAGCCGCCACTGGTGCCATAACGCAGATGCCCCAATAAGAGCTCTCCGCCGAAATCAAATTTCTGCTTCACGGTGTCGGCGAACTCCGGGTGAATCGCACCCTTATCGACCTGCTTGTGGTAAGAACCGAGCAGTCCCTTGAATATTTTGTCGAGCGGGTTGGCCTTCACGCACCGTTCACGGAACATGAAGGGCTCGCCGGCAGGCACGTCCAACTTCACGCAAGCGACACCGGCGCCGTCCTGACCCCGATTGTGCTGCTTCTCCATCAACAGGTAGAGTTTGGTCACTCCCCACAGCGGCGTATCGTATTTATCCTGATAGTATTGGAGCGGTTTTTTCAGCCGCACCATCGCGATGCCGCATTCGTGGGTGATTTTATCGCTCATCGCAGGCCCCGTGGAGTTGGATGCGGTCGTGGGTCGCAGTTGCAGTCAGGCCGGTCAGCGCCGGACGAGGCTTTGGGGGGAATTCTCACGAGCGTTAAAGTCATAAATCACGGGAGGATGCTCCGGTCGGTCAACGCATTTTAGGGTTCTCCGCAGGAAAAACGTGCAACAGGGCGTCGCCCGCTTGACCGAGCCAGTTCAGTCTGGGACGTTCGGGCCTCTGACCATGTTGATTCTGCGCGGCTCTCCCGCTCTCTCTCCTTTCCGTCTTCAAAAACTGCTCTCCAGCCTCACCGCCGCGAGTGTGCCGGTTCGCCGACTCTCGGCTCATTTCGTCCATGTCGTTGAGGCTGAGTCGAATCTGACACCCGACCAACAGGAGATTCTCGACCGCATCCTCACCTACGGCCCCAAACGCGAGGGGGCCGAACTCGCCGGTCTTACCCAAGTCGTGGCCCCGCGCCCGGGAACGATTTCTCCGTGGTCCTCGAAAGCCACCGATATCGCCCATATTTGTGGGTTGGACAACGTGCGCCGGATCGAACGCGTCATCGCCTACACCGTGGAGTTGGACAACGCCGCGCTCCCCAAGCCACTCACCCAACTGAGTCCGACCCAACTCACCTCGCTCCAAGCCGAGATTCACGACCGGATGACCGAGAGTGTTTTCAACACCCTCGAGAACTGCTCCGTACTCTTCCAGCACGAGACGCCGCGGCCCATGGCCTCGGTGCCGGTGCTCGCCGAGGGTCGCACCGCGCTCGAAAGCGCCAATCAATCGCTCGGCCTCGCCCTCGCCGATGATGAGATCGATTACCTCGTAGAGGCCTTCATCAAGCTCGACCGCGACCCAAACGACATCGAGCTCATGATGTTCGCCCAGGCCAATTCCGAGCACTGCCGTCATAAAATCTTCAACGCCTCGTGGGATATCGACGGCGAAGCCCAGGAAAAGTCGCTCTTCGCGATGATCCGTAACACCCACCAGCTCCACTCCGAGGGCGTGCTCTCCGCCTATAAGGACAACGCCGCCGTCCTGGCCGGCACCCGCGGCGGCCGGTTCTACGTCGATCCCACCACCGGGGAATACGCCGCCCACGACGAGGATATTCACATTCTCTGCAAGGTCGAGACGCACAATCACCCCACCGCCATTTCACCCTTCCCCGGCGCGGCCACCGGTTCCGGCGGCGAGATCCGCGATGAGGGGGCCACCGGACGCGGCAGCAAACCCAAAGCCGGCCTGACCGGTTTCACTGTTTCGAACTTGCGCATCCCCGGTGCCGAGCAGCCTTGGGAACAGAATCACGGCAAACCCGATCGCATCGTCTCCGCCCTCGACATCATGACCGAGGGCCCGTTGGGCGGCGCCGCTTTCAACAACGAGTTCGGCCGCCCTGCCATCAATGGCTATTTCCGCACGTTTGAGCAGGAAGTTCCTGGGGCCAACGGTCCGGAGATTCGCGGCTATCACAAACCCATCATGCTCGCGGGCGGACTCGGTAACATCAAAGCCGATCACGTCGAAAAGGGCGCCATCCATCCCGGCGACCAACTGATCGTGCTCGGCGGTCCTTGCATGCTGATCGGCCTCGGCGGCGGTGCCGCCTCATCCATGGCCAGTGGATCGGGAAATGAGGATTTGGATTTCGCCTCCGTCCAACGCGACAATCCCGAAATGGAGCGCCGCTGCCAAGAGGTCATCGATCGCTGTTGGGCCCTCGGCGACGACAATCCGATTTCCTTCATCCACGACGTCGGGGCCGGCGGGGTTTCTAACGCCCTCCCCGAACTGATCAACGATGGAGGTCGCGGCGGTAAATTCAATCTGCGCTCCCTCCCCAACGACGAACCGGGCATGTCGCCACTCGAGATCTGGTGCAACGAGTCCCAGGAACGTTACGTCATGGCAGTGCCCGCCGATCGGCTGAAAACCTTCGAGGACATCTGCGCCCGCGAACGCTGTCCGTTTGCCGTCGTGGGTGAAGCGACCGCGGAAAAGGACCTCGTGCTCGATGATCCGCATTTCGAAAATCGACCCATCGATCTCCCGCTCGACGTGCTGCTCGGCAAACCCCCGAAAATGCACCGGATCGAAACGAGCCTGCAACGCCCCCGCCAACCGCTTGACCTCGCCGATTGCATCCTGGCCGAAGCGGCCAAGCGGGTCCTCGGCCACCCCACCGTCGCCGACAAAACCTTCCTGATCTCCATCGGCGACCGCACCGTCACCGGCCTGATTTGTCGCGACCAGATGGTGGGTCCCTGGCAGGTTCCCGTCGCGGACTGTGCCGTGACCGCCGCGTCGTTCGACGTAAATACCGGGGAGGCGATGTCCATCGGTGAACGCACTCCCGTTGCGGTGAACGACGCTGCCGCTTCCGCCCGACTCGCTGTCGGCGAAGCGCTCACCAACCTGGCGGCCTCCCCAATTGGTGACCTTGGCAAGGTGAACCTCTCGGCCAATTGGATGGCCGCTCCCGCCGTGCCGGGCGACGCCGCCGATCTCTACGCGGCGGTTAAAGCTGTCGGCCTCGAACTCTGCCCCGACCTCGGTATCACCATTCCGGTGGGAAAAGACTCGATGTCCATGAGCACCGCTTGGAGCGACAACGGCACCGATCACCGGGTGACCGCGCCGACCTCGCTCATCGTTTCGGCGTTCGCGCCGGTTCAAGATATTCGTCTCTCCGTGACCCCTCAGCTCGCCAACGACGGCGACGCGGAACTCCTCTTGATTGATCTGGGCCGCGGTCAAAATCGCCTCGGCGGTTCCATCCTCGCCCAAGTCTTCGAACAAATGGGCGAAGCCCCCCCCGACCTCGATTACCCCGTAGCCCTCCGTAGTTTCTGGTCGGCGATCCAAGAGCTCATCCAAGCCGGCAACATTCAAGCCTACCATGATCGCTCCGACGGCGGGCTATTCGCAACCGTGGCCGAAATGGCATTCGCCGGCCACCAAGGCGTTTCCCTCGACCTTTCCTCGCTCGGGCCGAAGGACGATATGGCCATTCTGTTCTCCGAGGAGCTCGGTGCCGTCATCCAAGTCGGTCGGGCCCAAAAGGCAGCTGCCGATGCGACTCTGCTCAAGTTCGGGCTGACCGACTGCACACACTCAATTGGTCACACGAATTCGAGTAACTGTCTGACAATCTCCCGGCAGGGCACCGAAATTTATCGCGAAGACCTCAGCACGCTACGCGCAACTTGGTCGCGAGTGACCCACCAAATGGCGCGCCGACGGGACAACCCGGAATGCGCTGATCAAGAACAGGCCCTGCGCACCGATCCCACCTATCGCGGCATCCGCCCCAAAGTCACCTTCGACATGACAGCGGTCACCACATTCGAAGAACGTCCCCGCATGGCTATTCTGCGCGAGCAGGGAGTAAACGGCCAAAACGAAATGGCGGCGGCATTCGATCGAGCAGGTTTCCTTTCCATCGATGTGCACATGACCGACATCATTGAGGGGCGAATCGATCTAGGCGACTTCCGCGGTCTCGCGGCCTGCGGTGGCTTCAGCTACGGCGACGTCTTAGGGGCCGGAGAGGGTTGGGCCAAAAGCATCCTTTTCAATCCCCGGGCCCGTGCCCAGTTTGAAGCCTTTTTTGCCCGCGAAGACACCTTCGCTCTCGGTGTCTGCAACGGCTGCCAAATGCTGAGCAACCTGAAGTCCATCATCCCCGGAGCCGAAGCCTGGCCGCACTTCGTGCAAAACCAAAGCGATCGCTACGAAGGCCGCTACGTTTCCCTAAAAATCGAGGACAGCCCCAGTATCCTGTTCAAAGACATGGTCGGCAGTGTGCTCCCCGTCGCGGTCGCTCACGGGGAAGGTTACGCCGAGTTCGCCGACCGCAAGACCGCGGATGCCTTTAGCGAAAGTGGCCAAGTTTCGGCCCGCTTCGTCGACGGCAATCGCGAGCCGACGGAACACTACCCGCTCAACCCCAACGGTTCTCCACGGGGCATGACCGCCCTCACGACCACCACGGGCCGCGTCACCATCATGATGCCGCATCCGGAGCGGGTCTTTTTGCATCATTGCATGAGCTGGGCGCCATCCGATTGGGGTGACGTAGCGCGCCAGCGCGGAGATGGCGCCGCCTCAACGGTGTCCTTGCACGAGCAAGGATGTTTCGACCGGGCGCCCTCTGGGCAGGTCGAAACACAAGACAGCCCTTGGATGAAACTCTTCCGCAACGCCCGCGAATGGGTCGGCTGATACTTGCCGTAAGCTCCACACAGTTTGGCAGGGTTGACCCTCTCCCTGTTTATCGATTCTAGATTAACGCCCCGATGCGCCTCCTGACACTCGCCACCCTTTTCTGTTTAGTTCCGATCTCCGCGGCCCGAGCCCAAACGGATTTCTGCGATTCCCTCAAGAATCTAGGCTACCTTTACCAATCCGAAGACGGTCCCATCAACTTGGTAAAGGCCTACGGTATGGCTCAGTTTCAAGTGGGTTATATCAATGGAACCGACTCTGCCGG
>CBFHXU010000124.1:0-9238 GCA_965659875.1 uncultured Opitutaceae bacterium | reverse complement strand
CTGGGAACGCAGGAGTGTGAGGGCAAGGAGGAGCCGGGAAAACTGTGCCTGAAGGCACTGTATCCCGGTGACAACGCGGGCCACCTCCGTCGCGGCCGCCTGGCGCCAACCCCGCTTTCGACTCACGATGGCCACGGTTATTTCCAAGACACACCCTAAATTTGATCCACAAGATTGCACCCCGCGAGGACCCTCCCAATCTGCCACCCATGGTCTTATTTCATGACCCGCTTTGTCTCGAATACGGTTCTTCCTCGCGCCCGGAACAACCCGCGCGCCTGCGCCACACCGCCCCCCTGTTGCACGAGAGGCATCCGGCCTGGAATTGGGAACAACCCGACCCCGCGACAATAAAACAAGCCGCGCTCGCGCATGATGCCTCTCACCTCGACCGACTCGAGCAGCCCCGGGATTTCGACGCGGATACGCCTTGGTTCGAAGACATCGCCCGGCACGCCTACCGCGCGGCCGGTTGCGCCGTGGCCGCGGCCGAAGCAGCCATAGCGGGCCGGGGACCCAGCATCTCGCTCATGCGTCCGCCCGGACATCACGCTACCCGCGAACAAGCCATGGGGTTCTGTTATCTGAACCATATCGCCATCGCCACCCTGCACGCTCAGACCCTCCCCGACATCAAACGCGTGGCGGTATGGGACTTCGACGCTCACCACGGGAACGGCACCGAGGCGATTCTCGCCGGGCGCGCCGATACCTTATTCGCCTCCGTCCACCAGTCGCCCGGCTACCCGGGAACCGGCCTCACCAGCTTCCAAAACTGCTTCAATTGGCCCGTGCCTCCCCGGACTTCGCCCGAAAATCACCTGGAGGCTTTGCGTGAATCCTTTGATCGCGTGATTGCCTTCGACCCTGACCTTGTGCTCGTGTCGGCAGGCTTCGACGCCTACGCAGGCGACCCGATCACTGACATGACTTTGGAAAAATCAGATTTTGCGACCCTCGGAACATGGTTGCGCCCCCTCTCGACCCCCACTGCCGCCGTTTTAGAAGGAGGCTATAGCGATGACCTGCCCGACTTGGTGGACGCTTTCCTGACCGCATGGGACAACGAAAGCGCGACTGCATGATAAAACGCTTTCTTCCACCCACCGCTCGCCGTTTGCTCGGTGTCAAAGTGAAGCCCGAACCGCCCGAATACGTGCTGCTCGATCAGCCCGGCCAACTCACCCCCTTGCTCGACGCCATGGATCAGGTCGATGAGGTCGCGCTGGATACCGAAGCGGATAACATGAACTGTTATCGCACGAAGATCTGCCTCCTGCAGTTCCTCGTCGACGGCAAGGTCTTCCTCGTCGATGCGCTGGCTCCCATAAATTTCGACCCGCTCTACGAGAAGCTGGCCGATAAACATCTCCTGATGCATGGCAGCGACTTTGATCTGCGCCTCCTGCACGACCTCAACAAATTTGAAGCCAAGAGCATGTTCGACACCATGTTGGCCGCTCAGCTCCTTAACCGCCAGAAGGTCGGCCTCGCCGGATTGATGGAAGACTACTTCGGCCTCGTCATGTCGAAGGAATCGCAGAAGGCCAATTGGTCCAAACGCCCGCTCACCAAGAAACTTCTCGACTACGCCTCCCTTGACGTCTGGCACTTGCCCGAACTGCGAGACCTGCTCACCAAAGAGCTCAAAAAACTCGGCCGCATGGGCTGGCTCGATCAACAATGCCGCCGCCAAATCGAAGCCGGCCAAGTCGGCTTCCCGGGCGGTGACGAAAACGCGTGGCGGATTGGAAAATCCGAGAAACTGCGCGGGATCAGCCTGAGTGTTCTACAGGCGGTCTGGCACTGGCGTGAATCCCAAGCCGAGCGCCTCGACACCCCGCCTTTTAAGGTCTGCAACAACTCGCTGTTGCTCAAAATGGCCGCCGCCGCCGCCGAAACCGAGAACGCTGCCGACATCATCTCCACCGTTCATCTGGGTCGTCGCCATCCGCGCCTCGTCCGTTCGCTGACTGCCGCCGTCACCAAAGGCCTCAAAGTCGACCCCAACACCTTGCCCCGTCGCGTGCGCAATCGTGAACACCGTTCACTCACTCCCCGCGAACTCGCCTTGCAGGATCGTCTGAAAGCCGACCGCGATGTGCTGTCCGCCAAACTCAAACTCGACGCCACCCTGATCGCGAACCGCGCCCAGCTGGCGCAAATCGCCCGAGACCCGTCGAAACTCGGCGAGTTCATGCTCCCGTGGCAATGCGAGCTCATCGAGTCGTTGCCCGCCTTCAAGAATAGCACCGCGTCGGTCTGAAGCTCCCCATCAACGAACCAAAACGCGAATCGGAGGCTTCACGGGCCGAATCACAGAGGCAATGTGAAGTATTGCGACGCGGCGCGCTCCTAACCACCTGGCAATACCAAAGCAACCGGGTAGGGCTGCTTCGCCGAAGCCGTCGTTTCATCCTATTGGCCCGAAGGAGAAAACGAGGACTGCCCTCAAGATATTCCACCCGTCCCCGTGGGTCGGGCTTTACGCCCGACAATGAACCCTGTTCCTTGGTGATCCCGTTTCCCCGCCGATGAGTTCCCAACCTCCTTCCGCCAATATCGCGCAACACCTGCCGTTGATGGCGGTGACGCAGCCCGATACCGCGGCCCTGAAGGTTCCTCGTGGTCGCACCACGGCTGGGGAGATTAATTACCTCACGCTGAGCTTCGCCTCGCTCGAAGCCGAAGCCGCCGCATGGCAGCACCGTATCACCTCTGCCGGCGTGCAACGCGGCGATCGCGTGCTGGTAATGGTCCGCCAAGGGCTGCCGCTCATCGCCAGTGTTTTTGCATTATTCGCGACCGGTGCAGTCCCCGTGGTGATCGATCCCGGCATGGGACGAAAGACCTTTCTGGAGTGCGTCAAACGCTCACGACCCAAAGCCCTGCTCGGAATTCCGCTCGCCCGATTTTTTAGCCATGTTTTCCGCGACGCGTTTCAATCGGTATCGATTCGCATCGGTGCGAGCAGTGGCACCACCGCACGTTGCCCCACTACGACCGCAACGCCCGAAAAACTCACGGTGGCCGCATCAGCAACGGATGAGCTCGCGGCCATCCTGTTCACCTCCGGATCCACCGGAGCGCCCAAAGGCGTGTGCTACGAACACGGTATGTTCAGCGCCCAGGTCGAACTGATCCGCCAAACCTTCGGCATCAAACCCGGCGAGATCGATCTGCCCATGTTGCCAATCTTTGCCCTCTTCAATCCCGCGCTCGGCATGACCACCGTCGTGCCGGAAATCGACCCCAGCAAACCCGCGGCCGTTGACCCCGACAAAATCGTTCAAGCCATCCAGCAGGAAAACGTCACCAATTCGTTCGGCTCCCCCACGCTCTGGCTAAAGATTGCCCAACACTGCACGGCCCAAAATATCACGCTGCCCTCTATGCAGCGCGTTCTGTGCGCCGGCGCTCCCGTGCCCCCCTCCCTGTGGGAATTGATGCAAACCATCCTACCCGCAGGAGAACTCCACAGTCCCTACGGCGCGACGGAAGTGCTCCCCGTCAGTGCGATCTCGGCCGCGGAAGTGTTGAAAGATACCGCCACCCAAACCCTTGCAGGCCACGGCACCTGCGTCGGAAAGATCATCGCACCCAACGCCGTAAAAGTCATTCGTCTCCGCAACGGAGTCATCACCTCCCTTGATGACGTCGAAGAACTCCCCTCCGGCGAAATCGGCGAAATCATCGTGCAGGGTCCCAGCGTCACCAAGGAATATGACGCACTCCCCCAAGCCACCGCCAAAGCGAAAATCCCTGATCCGTCACCTGATACTTGTGACTTGATACTTGATACTTCCGGTGCCGGCGCCGCGGCGCCGGTCTGGCACCGGATGGGCGACTGCGGTTACCTCGATGACCAAGGCCGACTTTGGTTCTGCGGACGCGCCGCTGAACGGGTGGAGTCCAAGTCGGGTCCCCTCTTCACCGAACAGGTCGAACCCGCATTTAATCAACACCCCGCGGTGAAACGCACCGCGCTAATCGGTCATGGGAAGCGTCCCCATCAACGGGCCGCCATCGTCATAGAACCCCACGATCCAGCTGTCACGAAAAGCAGTAAAACCTGCCGAGCCCTCGGCCGAAAACTTCGCGAACTGACCCGCGACCATCCCATCGCGGGGAGAGTGAACCTCTTCTACTTCCATGAGGACTTTCCGGTCGATGTGCGACACAACGCCAAGATTCACCGACTGACTCTAACTGAATGGGCTGAAACCAAGGGCGTCGGGTTCGACGTCGATCCCAAACGATGAGCGACACGCCCACAGGTCCGGTTCTCGTCACCGGCGGCACCGGCTTTCTCGGCTCCCACCTGGTGGATCGACTGCTCGAGTCCGGTCGCATCGTCACGGTCGTATCGCGCTCGCTTCAACCCAGACTTGAGGCACGCGGAATCCGCGTCGTGGTGGGACCACTCCATGATCCGGCGGTATGCGCGGCCGCCGTCGAAGACGCGGAAACCGTATTCCATGTCGCTGCCCGCGTCGGTGTCTGGGGCCGTTACGAAGACTTCTCTCGCGACAACGTCGTTTCGACCGAAACCCTTTTGGCGGCCGCCCAGCACGCGCAAGTCGCTCGATTCGTGCACACCAGCACCCCCAGCGTCGTCTACAACGGTCAGGACCTGGCCGGAGCAAACGAGTCGCTGCCACTCACCACGGACTGCCCCAGTCCTTATCCCCTGACCAAAGCCCAAGCTGAAGCCAAGGTATTGGCGGCAAGTCGCGACGATTTTCAAACGATCGCGCTGCGGCCCCACCTCATCTGGGGAGTAGGGGACCCCCACCTTGTTCCCCGCATTCTGGCCCGCGCCCGCGCTGGCAAACTGCGCATCGTCGGTTCCGGCCAAAACCGCGTCGATATGGTGCACATCACCAACGCCACCCAGGCCCACCTCGACGCCGAATCCACCCTCGCAAACCCCGAAATCCATTGTCACTTAGTAAGTGACAATGGATCATATAACTTTGTTGGTAAAGATATTAAGAATTCAGGAAATCGGAATTTGGGGCCGACTGGGAGGGCCTATTTTATCACCAATGATGAACCGGTGAACTTGTGGGACTGGATCAATGAGCTGTTGGTGGCGCTGGATGAACCGCCGCTGACCAAATCGATTTCCCTTAAAGCCGCCTCACGAATTGGCCACATATGCGAAACGTTGTGGAAGGTGCTCCCCCTCATGGGAGAGCCGCCCATGACCCGCTTCATCGCCGCGGAACTGGCCAAAGACCACTGGTTCGACATCACCGCCGCCAAACGCGACCTCGGTTATCAACCCGCCGTAACGATGTCCGCCGGCACCGCCGAGTTGATCGAGCACCTACGAACATCGTAATTGAATCCGTTTATTTCAGCGGCAGTTCAACAACTTCACTGAATCCGATTTGCACGTCGACCTCCGGGGTCAGATATTTGGCGAGGAAGGGTTCCATGCGGCCGTAAAACCCCACCGAGGCATCTTCGTCGCGGAAGCCGTGACCTTGTCTTTTCTCCACCATGGATTCGTAGGCTTTGCCGTGCTTCTTCAATTCAGGCTCGAGGCGTTCCCAATGGTCGATGACCACACGCGGATCCTTCACGCCGTAGGCATGAAATGACGGAACCCGGATATTGGCCACGTGGTTCACTGGTGAGGTAACATCGCGGTATTCCTTGGAGTCGCCCACCCAAGTCTCCCGATAGCTGAAATCATTGGCACGCATAAATGCATCCTGTCCGCGGGCCTTGAAGGTAATCTCCAGATCAGATGCACCAACATAATTGATGCCACAGGCATACAGCTCGGGGGTAAGGGTTAGACCTGCCAGGGTGGCGTAACCCCCGTAACTGGCAACGTAGATCGCAATTCGGTTTTGGTCGGCAATCCCTTCGGCAATCGCCCACTTCACGCCATCGGTAAGATCGTTCTGCATATCACGACCCCACTGGCGGGCAGCTTTGGCCGCGTCAAGCCAGTTGGTTTCGGCACGCAGCAGTGCTCCGGCCGACATCGCGCAAAGCACGACGAGCAGTCGTTGTAAATTGAACATGCATCGACTCAAAACACCCCCGAGGAGCGGTGCAAGTCGGAGGAATACTTATCCCGCTAAGCCCGCTGGCGGACCGCTTCGAACAACGTAATGATCGTCGCCATCGCCACATTCAAAGAGTCGGCCTGACCCGCCATCGGGATCCGCACCGTGCTATCAGCTTCGTCCAGCCATTCATCACTGAGACCGTATTGTTCGCTGCCCATGACGATGGCCAGTGGTCCCTGCAAATCTGCCTCCGTGTGGAGTTGAGTGGCCGCCGGAGTCGTGGCCACCGATCGGATCGACTTGGCAGCCAACCACGCCCGCACTTCACCACTCTCCGCGATGACCACCGGCACCGAAAACAATACGCCGGTCGAAGCGCGCACCACATTGGGATTAAATAAATCCGTCACCGGATCGCATACGATCAATCCATCCACCCCCGCCGCATCGGCACTGCGCAATATGGTCCCCAAATTGCCCGGCTTCTCAATCGCTTCCACGACGAGGAGAAACGGAGTTGGCGACAATGACAGGTCATTCAGCCCGTTCTTCCACTGCGGCAAAACCGCCAAAAGCCCATCGGGCCGTTCACGGTAGGCCACTTTGGCGAACGCTGCTTTGTTGAGGGTGAATACTTTCGCTCCCGCTGCGGCGGCCTCGGCGATCAATGCCGATTCATTACCCTGGTCACCGGGATACCATGCGGGGCATACAAAAAGCTCTGCGGGGGGAAATCCTTTATCCAGTGCACGGCGAATCTGGCGATAGCCCTCGACCAGAAATTGGCGGGCAGCATCACGCGGCCGGCGGTCGCGCAATTTGACGAGCTGTTTCACGCGTGGGTTCTGCAAACTGGTGATGACTTCGGGCTCCATGGTGAGAAAGAACCACCTTACACCGAAAATGACCCGAAAAGAAAACTCTGCTTTTTCGCTGATTCGTGTCTTCTCGTGAAAACCATGGGCCGAAGAAAGAAAGACCGCGCACGCCGGGACTTCCCATTTCCGTATCACACGGAAATCGAATTGGAGATATCCACGCTTACCAACCGCGGCGTAGGCCTGGGTCGGGTTCAATTACCCGAGTCTGCCCCCAAGTCCGACCCCTTGTTACTTGATACTTGTAAGTCTGATACTTCCACCCCTGCACCCGCTATGGGTGCATGGGTGGTGATGGTCCCGTTTTCGCTGCCGGGCGAACGCGTCCGGGCTCGCGTGTTTCGCAACCAAAAGAATTTCTCGGAAGCCGATCTTGTTGAGGTTCTGACGCCATCACCCGATCGGGTTCAGCCCCGGTGCGACCTTTTTGGTCAATGTGGTGGCTGCCAATACCAACACCTGAGCTACGACGGCCAACTCACCTGGAAACGACAGCAGGTGGTCGAATTGCTCCAGCATATGGCGGAAATTGAGCATCCGGTTAATCCGGTCATCGGTTCGTCCGAAAAATTTGCTTACCGCTCCAAAATCACGCCGCACTTTCATCCCAAGCCTTGGATCGATGACGGCAAAGAGTCCTACCCCATTGGATTCCTCAAACAAGGCACGCGTTCCAATATCATCGATGTGCCGCAGTGCCCGATCGCTACTCCCGCCATCAACGAAAAACTCGCCCTAGTGCGAGACGATATTCGTGGTAAGCTCGAACGTCAGGAATTCAAAAAAGGCGCGACCCTTTTACTGCGTCACGCTGAGGAAGGAGTTGTCACCAAACACGATGCCGTGATCCACGAAGAAGTGGACCAAGGGGAGGACCACCCAACGTTACGCCTTCAGTTTCTGGCGCGCGATTTTTTCCAAAACAACCCGTTCATTCTGCCGGCCTTCACCGACTACGTGCGCCAACAAGCCACGGCGACCGGCGCGACTCACCTGGTTGACGCTTACTGCGGCAGCGGACTGTTCGCGCTCTCACTCGCGCGTGGGTTTGAATACGTTGCCGGCGTGGAGATCAGTGAAACCTCGGTGCAGTTCGCGATCAAAAATGCTCAAGCCAACGGTATCACGAATGCCACTTTCACTGCGGGCGATGCTTCCGCGATTTTTGCCGGACTGGAATTTGATCCCACCCAAACGGTCATCGTCATCGACCCCCCTCGTAAAGGTTGTGACGAGTCCTTCCTAAACCAACTCTTTGCGTTCGGGCCCAAAGCGGTGGTCTACGTCAGTTGCGACCCCGCCACCCAAATGCGCGACCTCGTGCATTTCAAAACGGCAAATTACCAACTCACTGACGTGCAACCCTTCGACCTCTTTCCCCAAACCCGCCACCTCGAATGCGTAGTGACGCTGGTCAAGGATAGAGCCGACCGCTAACGTCCAGCTAAGCTTTTTCCGGTGGTGGGGTTGAGTTGCGAATAGCTTGGCGGCCGCGGTCGAGGGCGGCGGCGACTTGCTCTACTTTAAGGGGTTTCGAAATGTAATCCATCGAGACACTTTTGTTCGTCCCCTTGCATCGCATTGGCGGTCACCGCAATGATCCATGGTTGGGAGTTGTCCCCAAATGCTTCGCGCACGGCTCGGGTAGCGTCGAGCCCATCCAATACCGGCATCTGCACGTCCATCAGAACAATTTCTGTCATGCGCTCACGCAGAGCGGGGACCACTTGAGAACCATCGGAAACTAGGCGAAACTCCATTTTCAACAGACCTAACATCTGCGCGAAAATGCGCTGGTTCACCATGTTGTCCTCCGCCACGAGAATCTGCAGCGGGGTCTTGTCCAAGGGCTCGGTTGAGTCTGCCGTAGACACGTCCGATGTGGCAACGGGAGGACGCGAGTCACTTCCCAGCAGCTGGCGCGCGAAGATCGCTCGCACCGACGACAATCGAACCGGTTTGCGTAGCATCGCGACGATCGTCTCGTCGGTTTCGCCTTTTGGCGCCTGATTCGCAGGAACGGTGATGATAAATTTTGTGCTGCTGAATTGGTTCTCTGCCGCGAGCCGTTTGGCCATCTCCATGCCGGACTCCGGACCTTCCGCCGAATCCAAAATCACAAAGTCCACAGAACCATGATCGTTGACTGTGGTGATGGCCGCGGACTCATCGACAAATGGTTGAGTATAAAGTCCACAACTACGGCAGGTATTGGCCAAAATCCGAGTGCTGTTTCCCTTCCCACCTACGACCAGAAGTTTCGCCGCGGGTAGAGGTTCCAACTTCAGATCCACACCAGAGGGGGTTTCCAGAGACAGGCTAAACCCGAAC
>CBFHXU010000123.1:0-9293 GCA_965659875.1 uncultured Opitutaceae bacterium | reverse complement strand
ACAACCCCGCTTAGCCGCACTTGCCATCCTCGGAATCACCACCGTCACCGGTGCCGGATTAGCCTATCACCACTATCAGCGGGCGGAAGAACTCGCGGCTCGATTAGCCGGACTCGAGTCGGAACAAATAAAATTACCCACCGAACGCCGGGCTACGCCTGCGAAGATGACCCGTGAGCCCGAACCCGTCGTCGTAGCCGCATCAGCCGAAGATGAAGCGGAATCCAGTGAAGAAGCCACCGAGCGTGAGCGAGGTGACCGGGACCGCGGCGGTGACCGCGGACGCCGGGATATGGGATCCCGCATCGCCGAGATGATGGCCGATCCAGAATACGCCGCAGCTTTCAACCTGCAGCAACGGGCCCGTCTGGATCGGACCTACGCGGACCTTTTTGCCCAACTCGATCTCCCGCCCAACACCCTTACCCGCCTGCAAGACCTGCTGGTGGAGAAACAAAACACGACGCGAGATGTGTTTATGGCGGCGCGCGAAGAGGGGCTGGGACGTGAAAACCGCTCCGAATTGCGGGAGTTGATGGAAGCAACCCAAGCCGAGATCGACTCCGAAATCGCCGCCGCCATCGGCCAAGACAACTTCACGGCCCTGCAAAATTACGAGCAAACGGGTCGCGAACGGGCCATGGTCGGTCAAATAGAGTCCCGCTTGAGTTATTCCTCCACCCCGCTCAACGCCAATCAAGCCGAAGCGTTAACGTCGATCCTAGCGGAAACTTCCACCGGAGGGAATCGGGGCCGGGGAAGTGATTCCCCGTTTGGCGGCGGAGGCGTATCCATTTCCGATGAAGCCATCAACCGTGCTCAGGCCGTGTTGTCCTCCTCTCAACTGCAATCATTGCAAGATCTTCAAGCAGAGCAACAAGCAGCGCAAAAATTAACCGAAGCCATGCGCGCTGCCGGTCGGGAAGGAAATGATTCCGGCGGCGGCGGTGGGGGTCGCCCGCGCGGCGGTGGCGGAGGCTGAGCTGACCGTAAATCAAGCCTTTCCAGCTTCGAACTCAGAGCGAGGGTGAAAAACCCCTTGCGAGGTGAATAATCAAATTGGTAGGTTCGACGTTCGGTCTTTTTTACCAATTTCCTCAACAGAAACATGATCGTTACTACTGCACAGCTGTTCAAACACGCCTACGGCAAATACGCCGTCGGTGCGTTCAACATCAATAACGCCGAGCAAGCGATGGGCCTTTTCCAAGGTGCTATCGATGCGAAGGCTCCGTTTATTATTCAGATCTCCAAAGGAGCTCGGAAATACACCGACAAGCGCATGCTTGAGGCTATCATCCGAGCTGCTTCCGACATCTTTCCCGAAGCCATCTTCGCGGTCCATCTCGACCACGGTGATGAGGAAACCTGCTACGATTGTATCGATTCCGGTTTCTTCAGTTCCGTCATGATCGACGCTTCCCACGATCCGTTCGACGAAAACGTCGCGATCACCAAGCGCGTCGTTGATCGGGCTCACGCTCAAGGCATCTCGGTCGAAGCCGAACTCGGCATGCTCGGCGGCGTTGAAGAAGACATCGTCGTCGAAGAAGGTAACGCCTGCTTGACCGACCCTGAAGAGGCCGAGCAATTCGTGAAGCTCACCGGCTGCGACTCCCTCGCCTGCGCGATTGGCACCAGCCACGGCGCGTTCAAGTTCAAGGGTCGCCAATCGCTGCACTTCGATGTACTCGATAAGATTAAGGAGCGCCTCCCGGAATTCCCGCTCGTCATGCACGGTTCCTCTTCGGTTCCTCAGGACGAGGTCGCTCGCATCAATGCCGCGGGTGGTGAAATCGCCGGCTCCATGGGTGTCGACGTGAACGAATACCTGCCCGCCGCCAAGAAGGGTGTCACCAAGGTGAACATCGATACCGATGGCCGCTTGGTCTGGACCCGCGTGCACCGCGAGTTCTTCCAGGAGAATCCCGAGCAATTCGATTTCCGCCCACCTGGAAAGATCTTCATCAAGGAATACGCGAAGTTTATCGCCAGCCGCTGCGAGCTCCTCGGAGCCTCCGGACAACTGGAGGATCTCCGCGCATCCCTCTGATCGACGTCACCGTCGTCTTAATCAGGCCGCCCTGCCATGGGCGGCTTTTTTGTGCCTGCCCGACGAACCCTGTTCAACGGTAACCGTTGCGCAGTGATCGAACCGGATTGCGAAACGACCGAGACGAACTCAGTGGTATTTCAACGCCCCGATCCCTTACCCCATGCCCTCAAACAAACTTCCCCTGCGCGAGAAACTCGCCTACGGCTGCGGCGACTTCGCCTCCGTTCTCTACTGGCAAACCTTCATGCGGTTCCTGCCCCTCTTTTACACCGAAACTTTCGGCCTGACCGCGGCCATGTTGGCCAATCTCCTCCTATTTAGTCGCATCTGTGATGGCATCAGTGATCCGGTCATTGGCATGTGGGCCGATCGCACTCAAACCCGTTGGGGGAAATTCCGGCCCTTCATTCTTTTTGGCGCGGTGCCGTTCGCCATTCTGGGCGTCCTTACCTTCACCACCCCCAATATGGGTGAAAACGGGATGATCATATGGGCATTTCTGACCTACAACGGCCTCATGCTGCTCTACACCTTGGTGAACATTCCCTACACTGCCATGTTGGGAGTTATGACGACCGATTCGGTCGAGCGTACGCGTCTGTCGTCGGTTAAGTTCATCTTCGCGTTCGCAGCGGGCACCGTGATCTCCGCCACCTTGCTGCCCATGGTCGAGGCGATTGGCGGTGATGTTAAATCGGCAACGGGTTGGCAAGTGGCTTTCATCATCGTCGGTGTCGTCGCGGTCGCCTTTTTCATGCTTACTTTTTACGGGACCAAGGAACGGGTAAAACCTGTGCCCGATCCCGATGCCTCGGTCAGAAACGACATCAAACTGCTCCTCTCGAACCGGGCCTGGGCGCTCCTGCTCGCGACCACCTTGACCTTCATTCTCTACGTGGCCGTCCGCAGCTCCGTGTCTGCCCACTACTACAAATATGTGCTCTTCGGCGGCAACGATGCCCCCGACTTCATGCTGCCTCTCTTCGGGGTCGATCTGAATTTCGCCAAGATGGCCTCGGCCTTCAACACGGGAGGACAACTGGTCTCGATCGCTGGCGTGGTGCTCACTTACAAAATCGCCAAGAACTTCCGCAAGGGTCCCCTTTTTATCGGCTTTTTCGTCATCGCGATCCTCGCCACCGCCTCCTTCTACGTGATCCCGCCGGATCAGATCAATCTGCTGTTCATCATGGATTTGGTGGGTTCGGCTGCCGGCGCTCCGCTGCCCGTCTTACTTTGGGCCATGTATGCCGACACCGCCGATTTTGGAGAATGGAAGAACGGGCGCCGCACGACCGGACTCGTATTTTCCGCTTCCACCATGGGTCAGAAAATTGGCTGGGCCGTCGCCGGGTTTATCGCCTTCCGCATGCTTTCGAGCACGGGATTTGAAGCCAATACCACCCCGACCGAAGAGGTCAAAGACGGCATGATCATGCTGATGAGTCTCGCTCCAGCGGCACTGGGGATTCTTTCGATTGTTATCTTTTGGTTCTATCCCCTCAACGACGAGAAGATGGCTGTCATCGAGGGTGAGTTACGCGACCGTCGACAAGCGGCCGGTATTTCCGAGGATGCGGATAGTTAAGCCGGTAAACTCACCCGAAATCAAACCGACTGATTCTATCCGAACAGTCGGTTTTTTATTTCCAGTCCCAACAGCGCGCCAAACAAGGCGAGCGATACGATCAGCCCAGCATTGACCCATCCCGAGTTTTTCAACTCTCCCACCCACTCGCGACGGTTGTTGATCACCAATAATGTCCCCGCAAGCAGCGGCATGAAAAATGCCCCGGCGATCGCATAGACCACCACGATCAACAGCGGTCGATCCATCACCTGCAGGATCAAAGGAAAAAGGGCGAGATAAGCCAAGAAGGCGCCATAGCTCCGCGTCCGACCCGGTTCCGCGGGTCCTGACTGACCTTTGCGGCGGCGCTTCCACCAGTCTTCGAACAAATACGGTACGCCTTGCCACACGCCGAGTAGTGACGTGAATACGGCACACCAAAAACCACTCAGAAACATCGTTTTACCCATGGGGCCTAGCTTACTGCCGAGTTCGTCCGCCAGGGCCACCACCAACGCCGTCCCGGACGAATCCTGCGGCTCGGCCCCTGCCGCGATAATGATCATGGCCACGGCAAAAGCCGCCGTGAGTCCGTAAGCCAACAACAAATCCCAGCGGGCGAGCGGATGGAATGTAGCCCCCTGCCAACCCTTCTCCTTCAGCCAATAACCGTAGCACAAAAGCGTGGCGCTGCCGCCCACGCCGCCCATCAACCCAAGACTGATCCACAACCCGCCTTCGGGAATAACAGGGACCAACAATCCGGCCATCACCCCGGACCAATTCTGCACCAGCGCCACTCCACACCCGATCACGAAAATAAACATCAGTCCGATCAGGATCTGCATCATCTTCTCGAACACCCGATAACGTCCGCCTTTCACGATCGCCCAACCGGCGACGGCGTGAACCACTGCCCACAACGCCACGGAACCCGGAGCATCCGGCCACAGTGCTTTCATCGCCACTCCGCAGGCTGAGCCGAGGGCCGCGCCCACCAGAAACCCCCACACGATCAGATAGGCCCCAAAATACCAATAAACCCACCGGGGCAATCGCGTGGCCCAGGCCGCGATCACACTTTCGCCGGTCGCCAGTTGCCACCGGGCAATGCCTTCATTCAGCAACCACTTGCAGCCCGCTCCCACCAACACCACCCACAACAGGGCCAAACCAAATTGACGCCCAGCCACCGCCGCCGCGATTAAATCACCCGCGCCCACCCCAGTCGCCGCCACCAATATCCCCGGGCCCAGGCGGGACAGTCCACGTGGAGTGACGGTTGCTTCAGACATGGGCTGAATCGGGAGACGTGCGATGCTCATGAATAGCCAAAATGATGGCATTCATTTTCGCGTGATCTTTGACACCGAGCGCGGTTTCGACGCCGCTGTTGATGTCCAAAAAGCGGGCTCCACTCTGGGCCATCGCAGCAGCGACGTTCACTGAAGACAACCCGCCGGAAAGCACCCAGGTGTGGTCCGTCGAGAGCCGCTGAAGATCTTGGAACTCTGTCCAATTCCCGGTCTTGCCCGTGCCTCCATATTTATCGGGAGAATAGGTATCCATCAAAATGGTATCACCATACTCCAACCATCGGGTATCAAATTCAGTTTGAGGAGGACGCCGCGGTGCCAACCAAATCCGTTCCCGGCCCACCAACTCCCGCCACTCCGCCAATCGGGACAACTCGAGGTCAGCGGGAAAATGAAGTTGAAATCGATCGAATCCGGCTTCCCGTGCCGCGGCTAAATCCGCTGCTTCCGGCGCCACCATAACCGCTACCTGTTTACGACCTTGCGGCAGGTTCGGCGCGAGATTCTGGAAGTCGCGCAAAGAAATATACCGGGGCGATTTTGAATGCAGAATAAATCCCAAATAATCCGCCCCCAATTTATCCGCGTGAATGGCATCCACGAGCGAAGTCAGACCACAAAATTTAATTCTCACGCCATCGATCATGACTATCCCTCAAACGAGTTGATGGTCGCGATCACGTAATCGATTTCTGCGGCCGTGAGTTCGGGGAAGACCGGTAAACTTAAACAGTCACGGGCCAATTTTTCCGATACCGGCAAGGCGCCTTCCGCCGGCCCCACATCCGCGAAACAAGGCTGTTGATGCAGCGCACGTGGATAAATCAAATCGGTACCGATTCCGTTATCGGTCAAATGCTGCCGCAGTCCGTCGCGATTAGGATGCAAGATGGTGAACTGGTGATAAACCGAATCACCCCAGGAAGGAACCGACGGTATAACCGTATCCTCAAGCTGAATACTCTCCCGGTAACAGGTCGCGATTTCACGTCGTCGCGCGGTCCACTTCGCGAGGTGTTTGAGCTTAATACTCAAGGCTCCGGCTTGCAGACCTTCCATGCGATAATTGTAGCCCACGTCGTCGTGCTGATATCGCACGTTCGAACCGTGCACGCGCAACAATCTCACGCGATCCAGCAACGCCTCGTCCGAGCCGACCACAGCTCCCCCTTCGCCGACGCCACCGAGGTTTTTGGTGGGATAAAAACTGAACGTGCCGGCCACTCCCATGGTGCCCACGGGTCGTCCCTTGTAGGTCGCCAGATGGGCCTGCGCACAATCTTCAATCACGGGGATACCGCGCGCCGCGGCCAGCTCCAGGATCGGATCCATGTCGGCCGGCAGGCCGAATAAATGCACCACGACGATGGCCTTCGTTTGAGGTGTGAGGGCTGCTTCAATTGTTTCCGCCGTCAGCGTGAACGTTTCCGGATCGACGTCACAAAATACCGGCCTCGCGCCGACAAAACTTGCCGCCCAGGCACTGGCAATAAACGTGAAAGCCGGCACGATGACGTCGTCACCGGGGCCGATATTCAGCGCCCGCGAAACCAGATGCAGCGCCGCCGTGCCGTTGCCCACCCCCACGGCCAGGGGTGATCCGGAAGCTGCCGCGAATTCTTGTTCAAACTGCGTGACATCCGCTCCGAGACAGAAGCGTCCCGCATCATAGGTTTCGGCAAATGCCGCCAAAATTTCAGGACGCAATTCCTGGTGCGAACGAGAGAGATCGAGAAACGGAACCTTCATACAGTTGAGATAACGACAACCTTGCTCGAGCCTGCCACTCAGGCAAGCGTGGCTTCGTCGGGTTATTGATCGGAACCCAGCGCTTCGACCAACTTGGCCGTGAAGGCATCCAGGCCCGGTTGCGTGGATTCGAAATCAACCGCCAGTTCTCGCTCCTTCATGGTCGCACTCGTTTGCGGTCCCATGGAGCCCAGCAGCGGTTGCTTCGCCTCCGAAGACAAGGCCACCCCCTCGGCTTGATCCGCATAGGCGTCGGCGGCCGAGGAACTCGCAAACAAAACGGCATCGGCGCCGCGTTCCCGGAAATCCAGCGCAGCCGCACTCTCGGAGAGATCGAGCTTTTCGGTGCGATAAAGCGGCAACGTGTCGACGATGGCCCGGGCGGCTTCCAGCTTCTTTACCAGTTTATCCCGATTCAGATTCCCCGTAATCGCGATTACCTTCGCACTGTCGAGGCTACCGGTCGCAATCAAGGCCTCCGCCAACGCCTCCGCCGTCGCGATCTTCGGTTGGCATTCCACCTTGATCCGATGACGCTCAATCTCTTTGGCCGTCGCTTCGCCCACACAAGCAAAACGTAACAGTCCCAGCGCGCGGATGTCGTCATAAGCCCGCAGGAAATGTTCGAAGAAAATCCGCACTCCATTGGCGCTCGTAAAGACAACCCAATCATACATTCCCAGCTCGCTGAATACATCGACCAACGCTTTACGGTCGACGGAAGGCACCACGTTGATCAGTGGAAGCTCGATGACTTCCGCACCGAGTTGCTCGAGTTTATTGCGGAGCACACTGTTGCCGCTACGGGTGCGCGTGACCACGACCCGACGACCGAACAGCGAAAGATTTTCGAACCAATCGACCGACTGCTGGTGCGTGACCACCTCACCGATAAAAATTACTGACGGTGCTTTAAGTCCGGCCGCGGTCACTTTCTCGACGATATCCGAAACGGCACCCACGGCACTGCGTTGCCGGCCCAGCGAGGCCCATTGCACCACCGCCGCCGGTGTATTCGCGGCGAGTCCTCCTTTTTGCAACCCCGCGAGAATGTCGGGCAGTCGACTCATGCCCATGTAGATGGCGAGCGTGGTGTTTTTCAGTGCTCCCAACTGAGGCCAATCCACCTGTAATTCATGTTTGGTCGGGTCTTCGTGTCCTGTCACGAGCACCAGCGACGAACTTGTATTGCGCTGCGTGAGTGGAATGCCCGCGTAGGCTCCGGCGGCCAAAGCTGCCGTGATCCCGGGGACCACTTCGAATGGAACACCATCGGCCGCCAACGCCCGCGCCTCCTCGCCTCCTCGGCCAAAGACATACGGATCGCCCCCCTTTAGGCGCACCACCCGCTTACCCGCTTTGGCATGTTTGACCAACAACGCTTCGATTTCCTCCTGCGGCATCGAATGGAAACCCGCCTTTTTACCGACATAGACGACTTCACAGTCAGACCGCACCCACTCCACTAAATCGGGATGCACAAGATAATCGTAGACCAGCACATTCGCCCGCCGAATGAGCTCACGAGCTCGCTGGGTAATCAAACCCAAATCTCCGGGGCCTGCCCCGACCAGAAATACAATGCCAGTTTTCATGAAAGACCGAAACTGTTGTCACACTCTGTTACCTCCTGCCAACGATCAATCTGAGGTTTTCCTCAAACAATCGCTCATCCCTTGGGGATACGTCTTCTTAAGTCGCCCGTAATTGTTATTTATTTGCCTTTACCTCCTAAATGGCATGAGGGTTATTACCTAATTTGACCTATATCAGGATCGACTTTGCCCTCTAAATATAAATAATTCTCGGTCTACGTGAAACGTTCGTTTCCCAATTTTGTCAAAATCGCCTTCAGTTGTGTTCTGATTGGCGGCTTCGGCACGAGTTTATATGGACAAAACTACCGCACTTGAGACGACGGGCATGCCACGGACGACTGGAGTCAAAAGAACAACTGGTCGGGCAACAACAAACCGGCAGGATCCGGTGAAGTCGCTCGATTCTCCAACGGGAATGCCGGGACCACTTCCATTGAGACCGATAGCAACCAAAGCACCGGTGGTATGCTGTTTGATGCCAACCTAACGGTCGACATCACATTCACCAATGCCGCCAACGAACTCTCCATCCGCAACAGAGCCGGGGCAGCCTATACGATCGTAAACAACTCCGATCAAACGATCACATTTGAAAATCAGATGGGGATCGAAAAGGCCATGTCTTGGCAGACCACTAACCTCGGGGGTGGCGGACTAGTCTTCAACGAGGAAGTTGATACTGACGGTTTTGACCTGACGTTTCATGCCACCAATGCCGTCAATTTCATCGACGTCTCAGGAAACATCATTGATGCGGGGGGCATTATTAAGACCGGTGCCGGCACCCTTACCTTGACGGGCACCAATACCTACTCAGGAGGCACCACCGTCTCGGAGGGCATTTTGCAAATTGGCGACAATGGCACGACAGGATCAGTCACAGGCGATATCACCAACAACGCGGCACTGATTTTCAACCGGACCAACAGTTACACCTATGCCGGCGTCATTTCCGGCACCGGCACCTTTGAGCAAGCAGGCTCGGGCACCACCATTTTCACGGG
>CBFHXU010000122.1:0-9322 GCA_965659875.1 uncultured Opitutaceae bacterium | reverse complement strand
CGTTGGGTGGCGTGCCGATCAAGGTGCCCATGCCGCCGGTGGTGGCACCGTAGGCCACGGCCAAGAGCAGGGCGGTGGCGAAAGCTTTCATCGCGGGCCGCTCTTTCTCTGCCGCGGGAATCAGGGCGACAACGGAAATGGCGATGGGTAGCACCATCAACGCGGTGGCCGTATTGCTGACCCACATACTCAAGCTCGCGGTGGCGATCAGAAAGGCGGCGATCAACCGGGGGGGAGAAAATCCCAGCGCTCCAATCATGGCGAAGGCGAGACGGCGATGCAGGCCGGTGCGCTCCATCCCGAGAGCCAGAATAAACCCACCGAGGAAAAGGAATACGATCGGGTGAGCGTATGACGCCGTGGCGTCAGCAATCGGGACAACGCCGATCAACGGAAACAGCACCATCGGCAGTAGGGCAGTGACGGGGATCGGCACCGGTTCGGTTACCCACCACGTTGCCATCATAAGGGCAATGCCGGCGACCATCCAACCTTCGGGACTCAAGCCGGCCGGCGCGGGGATGAGCAAAGTCGCAGCGCCCAACAATGGCCCCAAAACTACGCCGATGAGTTGGCGGCGGGAAAAGGAAGACGGGTTGGCTACGGAAGGGGTAAGGTTCATCGGTTAAGCGGGACCAAGGACTGGTTCATACCGGCAAGGTTTTGACCACACGACGAGGAATATCCGCGAAATGAGAGCCGAGGGACTGCCCAAGATTGTATACAAAATACATGGACAGCAGGGAGAGGATACCTTCATTTTGGTTTTCCACCGAAATTATACCGTATTGGCCATGCCTCAGGTCGGGGCAGTTGAGTGCGGATCACAATTTTTGAAATATCCCTCTCCCCATGAAAAAAGCAGCTGCCTACGCGTCTCATCGTTCGATTGTAGTAGCCGAAAGTATCCCGCACTCACCGGGCCCGGATGAAGTGCGCCTCGACGTCGCCTACTGCGGTATTTGTGGGACTGATATGCACATTTTCCACGGTCACATGGACCAACGGGTTAGCCAACCGCTCGTCATCGGGCATGAAGTTTCGGCGACGGTGGCGGAAGTGGGCTCAGGTGTCACCGGATTCGGCGAAGGTGACCGCGTGGCGGTGCGTCCGTTGTGTTTTGGTGCGGAGACTGAATTTGACCGCGGCAATGCCCACGTGGGGAAGAATCTGAAGTTTATCGGCATCGATCAACCGGGGGGCATGCAGGCTTTCTGGACGGTGCCCGCCTATACGCTGCACAAACTGCCGACGGAACTCTCCATGCAGCACGGAGCGATGATCGAACCGGCGGCGGTGGCGTGTCACGACGTGCGTTTGGGTGAAGTGAAAGCGGGCGAGACGGTGGTGGTCATTGGCGGAGGACCGATTGGGCTCCTGATTGCGCTGGTCGCAAAGTCGAAAGGCGCGCGCGTCATCTTGTCAGAGATCAATCCAGCCCGCCTCGAGCTCACCGCGTCTTTGGGGATCACTCCGGTGAATCCGATGGACGAGAAACTGCCGGAGGCCGTGACCCGCATCACGGACGGCGCGATGGCAGACTGTGTGTTTGAAGTCTCCGGTTCTGCGCCGGGAGTGGAGGCCATGACCGAAGTCGCGGCGGCGCGGGGACGAATTGTGATGGTGGCAATTCATCCGGAACCGCGACCAGTGAAATTGTTTAAGTTTTTTTGGTCCGAGCTACGATTGATCGGGGCGCGGCTTTATGAGCCCTGTGATTTCGATGAAGCGATCGTGTTGGCGGCCAGAGGCCAACTCGAACTCGAACGATTGATCACGGAAGTGCGACCCCTCGACGACGTGCAGGCCGCCTTTGAAAACATCGAGAATCAACCCAGCGGCATCAAAACCCTGATCGATTGTTCATCCTGAAACCATTCTACGCAGCACCATGAAGAACACGCTTGAAACCTTCGACCTCACCGGCCGCACCGCGCTGGTCACCGGTTGTAAACGCGGCATCGGCCGAGCGATGGCGGAAGCATTAGCCGAAGCCGGCGCCAACATTATTGGAGTTTCTGCTTCGCTCGAATCATCCGGAAGCGATGTGGAGCAGGCGGTCGTCGCCACGGGACGATCGTTTCGGGGCTACGCCTGTGATTTCGCTGACCGGAGCGCTCTGCGTGAATTTATTAAGGAGGTGAAAGCAAACCATCCGGTGATTGATATCCTGGTGAACAATGCGGGCACGATTTTGAGAGCTCCGGCGGCGGAGCATCCCGATGAGTACTGGGATCAGGTGATGGAGGTGAACCTGAACGCGCAGTTTTTCCTCACCCGCGAACTCGGCCGAGAGATGGTGGCCCGCGGCCAGGGCAAAGTGATCTTCACCGCATCGCTGCTGACTTTTCAGGGCGGCATCACGGTTCCGGGCTATGCCGCGAGCAAAGGCGGCATCGGCCAACTGACGATGGCCTTTGCCAACGAGTGGGCTTCGCAAGGGGTAAATGTAAATGCGATCGCCCCGGGTTATATCGCCACGGACAATACCCAAGCGCTGCGGGAAGATCCGGTTCGGCGAGAGCAGATCCTGGCGCGTATTCCCGCTGGCCGGTGGGGCGAGCCCGAAGACTTTAAGGGGCCGGTGGTATTTCTCGCCTCGGATGCGGCGAGTTACGTGCATGGCACCACTCTGTTGGTCGATGGCGGCTGGATGGGTCGCTGATTTTTAACCCACCAAAATTTCTTAATCTTTCCCATGACTCCCATGAAACGAACCCGGAACGGCATCGATCACTACCAAATGTATATTGATGGTCGGTGGGTTTCCGCCGCCTCCAAAAAGAAGATCGAAGTCGAGAACCCCACGTCGGAAGCACTCATCGCGACGGTGCAAGAAGGGGGAGCGATCGAAGCTCAACGCGCCCTCGAGTCGGCGCGGGCGGCGCAGCCCGGATGGGCAGCCATGCCGGCCGTGGAGCGGGGTAATATCCTGCAACGCTTCGCGACCAAGATTAGTGAAAACCGCGATCGACTTGCTCATTTGCTCGCGACGGAGCAAGGGAAAGTTTTGCCCCTCGCTTACGGGGAGGTCGATGTATCGGCCGATTTCATTAACTTTCCGGCCACGGCCGCCCGACGGTTGGAGGGCGATATTTTTCCATCCGATAATCCGGATGAACACATTTGGATTCACAAGGTTCCCTATGGGGTGACGGTCGGTATCTTGGCGTGGAATTTCCCGTTGGCTTTGGCCTGTCGGAAAATTGGACCGGCCTTGACCGCGGGTAATGTGATGGTGGTGAAACCGCCGCCGTTGACACCTTTGACGGTGCTGGAACTGGGCAAGCTCGCCACGGAAGCAGGGCTGCCCAAAGGGGTGTTGAATATTGTCACCGGCCAAGGGGCGGAGTTGGGCGCGGCACTCGTCAAAAATCCGATTACACGATTGGTGACGATGACCGGAAGCACGCGAACCGGGCAGGAAATCTTTCGCTCATGTGCGGACAATCTCTCGGCCGTGCGACTCGAGCTGGGCGGCAAAGCTCCCTTCATCCTGCTTGAAGACGGTGACGTGGATAAGGCCGTCGATGCGGCGATGGTGGCCCGCTACCTGAACAATGGCCAGGTCTGCACCTGTTCTGAGCGGTTCTATATCCACGATGCGGTCTACGATGATTTTGTGCAGAAATTCGTCGCGAAGAGTGCCAAGCTGAAGCTGGGCGATCCGCTCAGGAAAGGCACGGATATTGGACCGAAGGTGAGTCGGATTGAGTTGGAAAAACTCGAAGCGATGGTGCAACGGGCGGTTGACGCCGGCTGTAAGGTCGCTCTCGGAGGCAAGCGGCCCAGAGGCGCGCGCTTCAAGCAAGGGCACTGGTTTAAACCCACGATTCTGACTGAAGCGACGAATGACATGGAAGTCATGCGGGACGAAGTCTTTGGCGTGGTGAGTCCGATCATGCGCATTGGCTCCTTCGATGAAGCTCTGCGGTTGGCGAACGACAGCGAATACGGATTGTCGGCCTATCTCTTCACGAAGGACATGCGGCGAATTCAACGCGCAGTAGGTGAACTTCACTTTGGCGAAATCTACGTCAATCGGACGATGGGCGAGCAACGCCAAGGGTTTCATAACGGATTCCGCAAGAGCGGCACCGGTGGTGAAGATGGCAAATACGGGATGGAAAACTATCTCGAGAAGAAGACGTTTTACGTAAATTTCGCCGAGTAATCCCGTGAGTAATATTGTTAACATTACCTCGCGATTATTCGACGTGCCGTTGGCCGAAGTGTTGACGGATGCCAAACACGGGGATCATCACAGCTTCCAGTTGATCACCGTGACGATCACGTTGGCGGATGGCAGCGAAGGCACCGGCTATTCCTATACCGGAGGTCGGGGCGGCACCGCTATTCAGGCCATGATTGATGACGATCTGGCTGGTGAGCTCATCGGGCGAGATGGTGACGACGTTGAAGCGATTGCTGATTTTTGTGAGTGGCACATCCACTATGTGGGTCGAGGCGGGATTTCCAGTTTTGCCATGGCGGCGATTGATATCGCGCTGTGGGATATTCGTTGCCGGAAGGCGGAATTGCCGCTGTGGAAAGTTGCCGGTGGGGCGGGGCGGACGTGCCGAGTTTATGGGGGCGGGATCGATCTGAATTTCCCGCTGCCAAAGCTGCTGTCACATGTGCAGGGATATTTGGATGACGGGTTCAACGCGGTGAAAATCAAAGTCGGTCAACCCGAACTCGCCGACGATGTGCAGCGCGTCAAAGCGGTGCGGGAGTTGATAGGACCGGACGTGACGTTCATGGTGGATGCCAATTATAGTTGGACCGTCGAGCAGGCGATTGCTGCGGCCGAAGCGTTTCGGCCTTACGATATCTACTGGATGGAAGAACCTACGTTGCCGGACGATTATGCGGGTTTCGCGGAGATCGCGGAAAAGACGGAGATGCCGTTGGCGATGGGTGAAAACCTACACACAGTGCACGAGTTTGGTTATGCGTTTGATCAGGCCAAATTGTCGTTCATACAGCCCGATGCTTCGACCTGCGGCGGAATCACTCCATGGCTCAAAGTGGCGGCGATGTCGCGGGAGCACGGGGTGCCGATCTGTTCCCACGGCATGCAGGAATTGCATGTGAGTTTGCTGTCGGCCCAAAGCAACGCGGGTTGGTTGGAGAATCACAGCTTTCCCATTGATCAATATACCACGCGACCGCTGGTCATCGAGAACCACCTTGCGGTCGCCCCGGATGAGCCGGGCATCGGGGTGACCTTTGATTGGGCCGCACTGGCCCCCTTCCTCCGACGCGAGAATTCCAAGACCGAACGTTGCGAAGCAGAAGTGTAACTTTTAATCCCAAAAACCATGGCTACCCCACCCATTGACCAAACTCGCGATGCTCCGACCGACCTGAAGGGCACCTTAAAGGAAATTGGACCAGGTATCATTGTTGCGGGATCAGTGGTGGGATCAGGTGAGTTGATTGCGACGACGATTGCCGGAGCGGAGGCAGGATTCTGGCTGCTGTGGATCATTTTGATCGGCTGTATTGTGAAGGTGAGCGTGCAGTTGGAAGTCGGCCGCGCGGCGGTGTTGTCGGGGCGGACTACGCTGGCGTTGCTCGGCGACCTGCCGGGGTGGAAGCCGCGCGGATTGCATTGGATCGCGTGGGTGGTGCTGGCCATGTTGTTTGGCGGGATTGGGCAGATGGGTGGCGTATTGGGCGGCGTGGGGCAGGCGCTCGCCATCGCCCGGCCGATGACGGGTACGGCATCGACGGATGTATTGATATGGTCGTTGTTGATCGCGGTGGGAACGGCGGCCTTGCTGTGCCCCGGCCGTTACCGGCTGCTTGAGCGTATCATGATCGTGATCGTGGGTGGGTTTACGCTGATCTCGGTCTTCAATGTTTTTGCCCTGCAGTCGCACGACGAGTGGGCGATCTCGGCGGGAGATATTGGGCGAGGCCTGAGTTTTCAGTTTCCTCCCGGCGCAGATTTTACGATTGGGCTCACCACCGCCTTGGCCGCGTTTGGGATCATCGGTATGGCGGCGGGCGAAATCTTCTTTTATCCGTATTGGTGTCTGAAGAAAGGTTACGGCAGCTACACGGGACTTTCTGATGGCACGGAGACGTGGCAACGTCGCGCGGAAGGATGGCTGCGGGTGATGAAGTGGGATGCGTTTTGTTCGATGGCGGTCTATACCGTTTCAACCGTCGCGTTTTACTTGCTTGGGGCGGCGGTGTTGGCGCGCTCCGGACTCAAACCTGCCGGCGCGGAACTGATTCAAGTGTTGTCCGAAATGTATCGGCCGGTGTTCGGCAACTTCGGTATGGTGCTGTTCCTAGTGGGAGCATGCGTGGTCCTTTATTCGACCTTCCTGGTGAATAATGCGAGTAGTGCGCTGGTCTGGGCGGACGTTTTACGCAGTAAACGCTCGGCGGAAGAAAAACGGAAAGCCGAGCGTATTTTGGGAGTCGCTCTACCATTGGGTGCAGCCCTGATGTTTGTGATCATGCCCAACCCGCGGGCTTTGGTGATATTTGCCGGTATTACGCAAACGCTCACGCTACCTTTGCTAGGTTATGCGGCGATTCGCTACCGATTCAGTCCGTCGATTCGGGCGTTCTCCTATCATCGGTCGGGTGACGTGTTTTTGCTGTTTACGGTGGTGGTATTGATCGCGGCGGCCGTCACGTTGCTGTTCCTGGTATAGTCGATGGAGGGGCGACCGCAGTTGAGGACAAACCGCGGGAATTGTTTGGCGCATATTGTATGGAATCCATATTGCGCCCTCGAAGATTTTACCTGAAGCTCTGAGCCTACATGTCTGACCAACCGATATTTCGAACGATTCGTGAGCAGGTGGTGGAGCGCCTCCGCAATGATGTGATGGGTCAAGTTTTTGAGCCGGGTGAGAGTTTACGTGAATTCGCCCTCGCCAAGCGTTATGCGGTCAGTCGCTCCCCGATTCGAGACGCGCTGCTGCAGTTGACCCAAGAAGGCCTGCTCGTGGCTACGCCTAATTGCGGCGTGAAAGTCGCCTCCCTCATGGACGATGAAGTGCAGCCCTTGGTTGTAGATATCCGTTTGCGGGTGGAGAAGTTTGCTTTGGATCGCGTCATGAAGAACGTGAGCGAGACGGCACTGGCATTGTTGCGAGAGCGTCTGGATAGAAACCACACCGCCTGCCGGGAAGGCGTGCTCTCGAATATCATTAAATCGGACATGGATTTCCATGAGGCGATTGTGGAAGAAGGTGGCAGCGAGAAGTTGATCGGGCTGTGGAAGCAGGTCACTTCGGCGATGATGCTGCACTACGAACGGCACGGTGACTGGATCGAGAGTTACCACGAGCACGTGGCGATTTTTGAAGCGATCGAACGCGGAGATCGCAAGGGAGCCAAGGCGGCTTTGGTTACCAATATTCAATAACTCTCCAACGTTTGAAGTTGTGAATACCGGGGTGGAACATCCGGCCGATGAGGACGGCCAACCGAAGTTAAGTGCTGCGACGAAACGGGCGCAGAGTTACGACAAAGGGCCTGAGTGGTTCTTTGAGTTTCGCACGAAAGCCATCACCGGTGATCTCGCGGAGGATCAACCAGGGATGGTGCGGCGCGATCCGAGTGCGGTCATCAAGGTCGGCGATCTCTACCATGTTTGGTATAGTAAATCGGTGGGGTTGAGTAAGGGGTTCGGCACGGGGGATCCGGCGGCGAAAACGTTTCCGTGGGACTTTTGTGATATTTGGCATGCGACCAGTGCGGATGGTTGGCACTGGGAGGAACAAGGTATCGCGGTCGAACGGGGAGCCAAAGGGGCTTACGACGAGCGCAGTGTGTTTACGCCGGAAGTCCTGGCTCACGACGGGAAATACTACCTCGTATATCAAGTGGTCGAGTGGCCCTACGTGTGTCGGGTGTTTGAGCATATTTCGATGGCAGTGGCGGATTCTCCGGAAGGACCGTGGACCAAACTGCCCGGACCGATCGTGGAAGCGTCAAAAGACGGCATTTGGGAAGGCGATGATGATAATCGGTTTCACGTGAAAAAGAAGGGAGGTTTTGACAGCCACAAGGTGCACGACCCGTGTCTGATTCCATTTAAGGGGCAGTTCTTTTTATACTACAAAGGAGAGCCGATGGGCGAAGAGATGACCTTTGGGGGGCGCGAACCCAAGTGGGGCGTGGCGATTGCCGATCACATCGAAGGCCCCTATGTGAAGAGCGACTACAATCCAGTAACCAATTCGGGCCACGAAGTGTGTGTGTGGCCCTATCAAGGCGGCATCGCGGCGCTGCTCACGACCGATGGTCCGGAGAAGAATACGGTGCAATGGGCGGCGGACGGGATAAATTTTGAAATCATGGCGGTGATCAAAGGCACGCCCGAAGCGCTTGGGCTCTACCGTACTCCCGATCACGAAGCGGGGCCGTTGCGCGGAATCTCCTGGGGTCTTTCTCACCGGGTGAGCAACCAAGTGGGCAACGACTGGGGTTTTATCGAACGCTTCGAAGCAGACGAGTCACCCAAAACGCCTTATCTCGATCGATCGAAATACGAGTAGCGTTGCTCTTCGGGATGGGGCACGGACCTGCGCGTTTGAGAAATCAGGATGGAGCGGCGGCTTGCTGCGCCATCTCTGTCTCGAAGAGCGGGACTCCGTCAGCGAAGCAGCCCTACCCGATTCCTATATCGTTGAACGCCATTCTGTGGTAGGGCGTGACCGCCGGGCGCGCCGCGGTGGAGTGGTTCGGACTTTGAGGCAGAAGCGGACGGCCCAGCGGTCCGTGTCTACCCGTAGAGTTTGGATGGGATAGCCGTTATTTCGAAAGGAAGATGTCGCTTTGAGCGGCGGCGAGGATGAGGGAACGGAACCCGTAGTTCTGCTCGCCCAGGTCGGCGACGATTTGATCGATTTCGCGTCGGTCGGCGAATTCGATTTCGGATCCGGTGGCATAGGTGAGCACTTGTTTGAGCACGTTGCGGGCGATCTGCTCCGGATCTTCCAGCGCTATTTCTTTGAATCCATCGATGTCTTCGAACGGCTCTCCATCCGGCATGTGATAGCTGGCATCTACCACCGGACCCTGGGTCAATTTGTCTTTCTCGGTTTTGGCGCGGTAGTGGTCACGCCAGCCGCCGATGACGTCAAAGTTCTCGAGAGCAAAGCCGGGAGGATCGATCATTTGGTGACAGGCGTTGCAAGATTCGATGGAGCGGTGTTTTTCCATTTGGTCGCGAATGGAAACCGCGCCGCGAATGTCCGGTTCGATGGCCGGAACCTGATCGGGAGGAGGAGGAATATGTTTTCCTAGAATGCGTTCAAGGAGCCAGACGCCACGCACGATGGGAGAG
>CBFHXU010000121.1:0-9343 GCA_965659875.1 uncultured Opitutaceae bacterium | reverse complement strand
CGAGGTGTTCTTGGTTTCGCTCGTCGGTGTCACCATAATAGGCTCTCACGTCCTCCAGTTTTTGGTGTAATTGCGCCCGCGTCTGCGCGTAGGCCGGATCGTTGTAGACGTTGTTCATCTCGGTGGGATCCACCTCGAGATCATAAAGCTCCCAGTAGTCCAGATCGTGATAAAAATGGATGAGTTTATAACGATCCGTTCGCACACCATAGTGGCGCATCACACTGTGTTCAGCAGGATACTCATAATAGGTATAGTAGGCGAAATCGCGAAACTCGGTATCGTCACCCTTCACCACACCCCGAAAAGACTCTCCCTGCAGATCAGCGGGTGCGTCGACTCCGGCGTAATCCAAAAAGGTATTCGCCAGATCTAAATTCTGCACGAGGGCGTCGGACCGCAATCCCGCCTCAATCTCTTTGGGGTAACGCACCAGCAACGGCGTGCGAAACGACTCTTCATACATGAAGCGTTTATCAAACCAACCATGCTCGCCGAGATAGAACCCTTGGTCGGAGGTGTAGACGACGATGGTATTTTCGCTGAGTCCTGTTTCATCCAAATAGTCGAGCACCTCGCCGACCCCATCATCCACCGATTGGATACACCGAAGATAATCCCGCATATAACGATCGAACTTCCACTGCGCGAGATCCCGCCCTTCCGGTGGGTTCTTTTTGAAGTCGGCCACAATCGGGAGATAGTGATCGTCCCAGGCTTTCATCTGTTTGGGATCCATTCGTCCGTAATGTGACTCCCAAAGCTGACGGTATTTGGTCTGAAACTCGCCGGCCGGATCACGCATCTTGAGATCGTAGACGAGATCGAGGTCTCGCCATACGCCCATCTCATGATTCGCCGCGGCGGGGCGGCCTTCGTAACTGTCGAAAAAATTCTCCGGCATGGTGAAGGAATGATCGGCAAACAGATCGAAATATTTTTGCTCCGGCATCCATGCTCGGTGCGGGGCCTTTTGATGATAGAGCAGGAGGAAAGGCTTTTCCTGGTCCCGGCCTTCGCGCAGCCAATCCAACGCAAATTCAGTGGTGAGCGTGGTCACGTAGCCCGGAAACTGTTTAAGCACACCATTCTCAATGAAGTCGGGATTATAGTAGTGGCCCTGCCCGGGAAGGACATTGGAGTAGTCAAATCCCTGGGGATCACCGTTGAGGTGGATTTTGCCAATTAACGCGGTGTTATAGCCGGCTCCCTGCAGCAGTTTGGCGAAGTTCTCCTGCCCCCAGTCAAACGCTTGGATATTATCAACTTTCCCATTCCGAAAACTGTGTTTGCCGGTGAGCATCACGGCGCGGCTGGGAGCACAGATCGAGTTAGTCACCGAAGCTCGGGTGAACAGAGCACCTTCGTTGGCCAATCGGTCGATGTGGGGCGTATGATTGAGCTCGTGTCCATACGCGCTGATCGCCTGATAGGCGTGGTCATCGCTCATGATAACGATGATATTGGGGCGCGATCCCGGCTGAGTGGCGGTCGCGACGTTGACACTCCAGCAAAGCACGAAGGACACCAGACTTACGAAGACAGAAGTAGATCGAATTGATTTCATGGGGTAGCGGCCAATAGTTCAGGGCGGGAACCGCGTGGTAGAGCAGGGGGAGGAACTCTCAAAAGAAGGGCGTCCCGCGGCATTGACAAGCGCCGTATGGATCGGCACTTCTAACCGTTTCCATGAGTCTCTTGATCGGTATTTTCACGTTCGTCCTTATCCTAGTATCCCTGTTTTTGGTGCTGCTCGTCTTGATGCAGAAGGCCAAAAACGACGGTGGCATGGGGGCCGCTTTGGGGGGAGGCGCCACTGAGGCGACCTTCGGCGCCGACACGGGTAACGTGTTGACCAAGGCTACCATTAACTCGGCAATCGCCTTCTTTGTTTTGAGTTTGGGCCTGTATCTCGGCCACATCCACATGCGAAACAGTGCCGCAGCGGAAGCCGGTTCAGCTCTCCCTGATATAGAGGCTCCTGCCGCCGCATTGTCCGATTTCGCCCCGGCAACTGAGGACGCCCTCTCGACTGATGATGCTCCCGCCGTGGTTGCACCCGAACTCGACGCCCCTGCGGCGACCGAGGACGCGGAACCCACCCCTTAATCTAGGAGTCTCTGGATGCGCATGAGGCGCTTCCCTGAAAACTTTCATTGGCAGATCGCTCGTTCGATCTGCCTTTTTTGTGCGGTGGCGATTCTCGGCGCTTCGATTGCATCCGCCCAACACAAGAGCAACCGCCTCCGGCCGCGCTACCTGTCCAATTCTCCACCGGATCCCGAACGAGGCCGCGAGATCCTCGCTCATTTCCATAGTCTCGGAATCGCAGGTGATTATTACCTGCAATTCGATTTGGAGATCCTGCCCCGACGGGGGAAAAAATCCGTCGTTCCCGGACAGATGTGGGGAGCACGTGGATTTTCCGGCACCATGTTTCGGGCTCATATAGAGAATGTGGAGACCCACTCAACCGACCGCGTCGTAGCCCACAATGGGCCCAACCCGCGCGCCTGGCGCTATGAGCCGGATGGTGAAGAAACCAAGGTCACCGAATTCGATGATGATTCGATCATGGACTCGATCGGCGGCACGGGTTTGACGATGTTTGAACTGCAGCGTCCTTTTGAATACTGGCCCAACTTCGTCTACGAAGGTACGACCGAAGTTCGGGGAAGAGCAGTGCACGCATTCCTTATGTATCCGCCGGATTCGTTTGCCGAAAAGCACCCCGATGTTGGAGGCGTGAGAATGCACCTTGACGCCAATTTCCATGCCCTAATGCAAGCGGTGGTGCTGGACGCGGCAGCAGAACCTTCGCGCAAATTTACGGTGATGGATTTAAAGAAACTGGGAAATCAGTGGATTCCTAAGTCCATCGACATCCGGGATGAAAAGACCCGGGACAAGGTGCGCTTCAAAGTGACGGCCGCGGCGCTCGATTTGGATTTTGCCTCGCAGTTGTTCGATCCGGAGTCGCTTGACGTATCGATCGATCCACCGTCCGGCGTCAAAAGACTCGGCTGGTAAGCCTAGACCTGATAGGTTTTACCGGGAACGGGATCGACCACCTTGGTGCCTTCGGCGCGGGCATTGATTTCCTGTTCGAACCAGTTCCGGGCTTTGGGATCACCATGGGTAAGCACGATGGCTCGAGGGTTGGCCTGCAGGGCAAATTCCAGGAGCTCTTCGCGCTCGGCATGGCCGCTCAGTTCGAATCGCTCGATCCGCGCTCTTAGCCGGGTCCGGACGTGAATGGTCTCGAACATAAAGTCCTCGCCTTGCTTGGTCTCCATGAGCTTCCCGCCCGGCGTGTCGGGATCACAGTATCCCACAAATCCCAGCGTATTGCGGCTGTGGCCGAGCAACCCAGAGGCCAGGGTGTAGCTGGGGGTATTTTCCACCAACATGCCGGAGCTCACCAAGTAGAGGCCGTTGCGCTCGGGGTCTTTACCCGGCGTGAGTTTGCGGGGCAGGGATTTCAGGCCGAGTTCCTTGAGGATGGAGCGATTAAAACGCACATGCTGAGTCTTCCGGCGGATTTGATCAAAGTAGTTGCACAGATCCAGTCCCAGTCCTGAGCCGATGATGGGGCAGTCCACCAGTTGTCCGAATCGACGGGCATCATAGAGGATCGTCAGAATTTCCTGCATACGACCGAGCGCAAACACGGGGAGCAAAAACGACCCGCCGCGTTTAATCGTATCGTTGATGGAGCGAACCAGCCGATCGACTTCGTGACGGCGTTCTTTACCCACCGGGCGTTCGACCAGCCCCCGGGTGGTCTCCGTGACGATCGTATCAAACTGCGCAACCGGAAAATGAGCCCCGGGGAGAGTGCGAAGGTCGTCAAACAGTACATCACCGGTGAAGAAGATTCCGCGGTGCTTGTGCCGCACTTCCAAAGCCGCGGCGCCTGCCACATGACCGGCGGGGTGAAGCACGATTTCGATCTCATCCGAGACGCGAAGTCCGGAGAATTTTTTGGGCATGCCGTAATTCAGGCCGATCATCCGCGACGAACAGCGGTCAATCTCGTCGTGGGTAAAGAGGGGATACTCCGGAATGTCGTGCTCGTCTTTTTGGCGCGACATTACGTTGGAGGAGTTGTGCAACATGCGCTCGATGATCAGACGACTCGAGCTCGACATGATCACCGGAGCATCGGGAAACTCCCGCATGGCGACAGGGAGACTGCCGATATGATCCAGATGGCAGTGGGTGATAACGATGAGGTCGACCCGTTGATCCCTAATCTGTTTGAAGTCCGGCACCGCGGATCGGCCGATTCCTTTAGGGTGTAAACCACTATCTATGAGTAGATTAATTCCTCCAATTTGAACAAATAACGCGTTGGCACCGATACCACCGGCGCGATTAAGGTCTAGCAACTTCATCAGATAAAGGATCAGCGAGCGTCATGCGCCGTCTGGGAGCAAGACCAAGTTTCACCAATGTCCGATCAGGCGTCCTCAGACGGAATGACCATCTCGAAGGGAGCCATGACCGCATGGACACGCGCTCCGTCCTCATCCGTTCCGTGGAAGCTGCCAATCACCCGCGAATTGGTGCCGGTGACATGAAAGCTATTGTAGGAGAAAGATTCACCCGGAGCGAGACGCGGAGTTTCCCCCACGATCTTGTCGCCCTCGATGACGAGGCGCTCGCCATCCGCCTGTTCGACCACCCACTTGCGACCCAAAAGCTGAATCCGTCGTTCCGATCCGTTCTCGATGGTGATGAAATAAACGAAGGCGTGGGGCTTATCCAGCGGCAGGCTGGAACCGCCTCGATGATAAACGAGACGATCCAATCGCGCCCGTAGGCCGGGAAGTTCAATGGATTCACCCACGCCGTTACCAGAATCAGCCTTCCGTGGGACGCAACCGATTTGAGTCAGGAATGAGCCTCAATTTCGGGAAAATTAACTCCACTCTTGCCAGTGCTTTTCAGGGGGAGCAGAAACCGAGTTCCATGGATAAATTGGCCCTGCTCTCCGTTAGCGACAAAAGTGGTTTGGTGGATTTCGCGACCGCTCTCGTAAATATTCACGGCTACAGCCTGCTTTCGACGGGCGGAACTGCGAAGATGCTCGCCGAAGCTGGACTGCCGGTAACCGAAGTGAGCGAGCACACCGGCTTCCCGGAAATGATGGAAGGAAGGGTCAAAACCTTGCACCCGAAGATCCACGGAGGGCTCCTCTGCCGTCGCGACAAGGAAGACCACATGGCCGCCGCCGCCGCCAACGACATCGCGATGATTGATCTGGTGGTGGTGAATTTGTATCCGTTCGAGGAAACGGTGGCACGTCCCGACGTTACCCGGGAATTGGCGATCGAGAATATTGATATCGGTGGTCCCTCCATGCTGCGTAGTGCGGCCAAGAACCACGAATCCGTCGCCGTCGTATGTGATCCGGCCGACTACGGAGTGGTGCTTGCAACCATTGGCGATGAGGCCGCGATGGCTGAATTACGCCGCCAGCTCGCCTTAAAAGTCTTCCAGCGCACCGCATCTTATGATGCGGCGATTTCGGCCTTTCTTGAGGCAGATGCCATGGAGCCGGATCTCGATGCGCTGGGTGGATTCCCCAACGATTACATGTTGGACCTGCCGAAAGCGCAGGAACTTCGTTACGGCGAGAACCCACACCAGAAGGCCGCCCTCTACGGCACGTTCCACGAACATTTTGAGCAACTTCAAGGCAAGGCACTCAGTTACAATAACATCCTCGATATCACGTCAGCGACTTACCTGATCGGCGAATTCGAGCGGCCCACGGTGGCGATTTTGAAGCACACCAACCCCTGCGGCGTGGCGAGTGCCGATACGCTGGAGGAAGCCTGGGAAAACGCCTTCGCGACGGACCGACAGGCCCCGTTTGGCGGTATCATTATCGTCAATCAAACCCTGGGACCGGCCCTCGCCGAAACGATCAAAGGTATCTTTACCGAAGTCATCATCGCTCCGCGATTCAGTGACGAAGCACTCGCCATCCTCGGCAAGAAAAAGAATCTGCGCCTGATGATCGCCAAGGAAGGCCTCGGAGCCGACTCGTTGCAGGAGGTGCGATCGGTGATCGGTGGGGTCTTACTGCAGGATCGCGATAAAACGCTGGGTAAAGTGGCCGATTTCAAAGTCGTGACCAAACGCCAACCCACGGAAACCGAATGGGCTGCGATGCTCTTCGGTTGGAAGATCTGCAAACACGTTAAGTCCAACGCCATCGTCTACTGTGACGGCGAACGCACCCTGGGAGTCGGAGCCGGCCAAATGGCCCGCGTCGACAGCTCACGAATTGCGGTATGGAAGGCAGGGGAAGCCAAACTCGATCTCCAGGGATCAGTGGTGGCTAGCGAAGCTCTGTTTCCCTTTGCCGATGGACTCGTAGCCGCCGCCGAGGCGGGAGCTACCTGTGCGATTCAGCCCGGAGGCTCCGTGCGGGACGAAGAAGTGATCGCGGCGGCCGACGAACGCGACATGGCCATGGTCTTCACCGGCATCCGCCACTTTAAGCACTAAGTAGATCCCGAGATTGCCGATCGCGGTGCAATACGCTTTCGTTTCCGACATGATTAAGCGGAACTCGATTTCACTCTTATGCGTGGGACTGATGTCCTGGATCCTGGTGGGCTGCACGGTGGTGCCCGAGACCGGCCGAAAGCAGCTGATCATGGTAAGTGCGCAGGAGGAGGCCGAAATGGGCTTGGCGGCATTTCAGCAGATCAAAGCAGAGGAAACGGTTTCGACCAATGTGATGGCGATTGATCGGGTAGATCGGGTCGGGCGTCGAATTGCTGCCTCCGTGGGGCGCAGCCTGCCGGATGCGAAATGGGAGTTTGTGGTTTTTGAATCTGAGGATCTCAACGCCTTCGCGCTACCGGGAGGAAAAGTAGGCGTCTATACCGGATTGTTGGCGTTGGCCGAAACCGATGACGAACTGGCCGCGGTCATGGGCCATGAAATTGCCCACGTGTCCTCGCGCCACTCGGCTGAGCGCATGAGTCAACAGATGGTGGCGGGACTTACGGCAGCGGGTGCTGAGGTCTACATGGAGTCTCAGGACGTGGATCACAAAGATCGCGCCATCGCCCGGGCGGCTTCGGGCGTAGGCACGACCGTGGGGGTGATGTTGCCATTCTCTCGTTTGCATGAATCAGAGGCTGATATCATTGGCCTTAAATTTGCCGCCGGTGCCGGGTATGATCCGCGGGCCGCCGCGACGTTTTGGGAGAAAATGAAAGCAGCCAGTGAAGGCGAAGGACGGCCGCCGGAGTTCCTCTCCACGCATCCGTCACCGGACAACCGCATCGCCCGGCTCAAGGAGCTCGCGCCGGAATTGCTGCCCGTATATCGGGAAGCCAAGGCGAAATTCGAAAAGATGGCCATGGAACCCATCGCTGATCGCGAAATTGGCGCGAATCCGGGCAACTAATTCTTCGTCGCAGGCGTATTCCGGCTAGCCGGTTAACCCGCGGGTGTCTTAGCTGGGTCCATGTTTGATCCCGTTGAGAAATTAAAAGAATTCGTCCGGCACCAAAGTGTATCCACCGATCCCGCGTTCGCGGACGGAATGACCGGGGCTGAAAATTTTGTCTCCAGTTTGCTGGACTCGATCGGCTTCAAGGTCGACGTGGTCAAAACCGATCTACATCCGGTGATCCTCGCGACGCGCGGTGAGAATCCGGAGTGGCCTCACGTGATCATTTACGGACACTACGATGTGCAGCCGGCCGACCCACTCGACCTTTGGGACAGTCCTGCCTTCGAACCCGAAATTCGCGAAGGTCGCATCTACGGCCGCGGCACCGCGGACAACAAGGGTCCGTTGATGACCCATATTGCGGCCGTGGGTAATTTATTGGAGAAGGAGCCTGATCTGCCGCTGCGCATTACCTTCATGCTGGAAGGCGAGGAAGAGATGGGGAGCCCAAGTTTCCCCAAGTTCCTCGCGGAGTATAAGGAGCAACTGAGCGAGGCGGATCTCGTGTTTCTTTCCGATACGGGAATCCCGTCCGAGGACCAAGTAGTGATCACCTGCGGATTGCGCGGATTGGTGCTGTGCGAAGTTCACGTCACGGGCTCCAAGAGTGACTTGCACTCCGGACTCCATGGCGGCGTGCTGCGCAACCCCATTCAGGCCTTAACCGAATTATGCGCCTCATTGCACCAGCCGAATGGATGGGTAGATATCCCCGGATTTTACGACGATGTTCTGGACGTCGAACAGTGGGAAAAGGACGAACTGAAAAAGCTCGGCGGCGACACGGAAAGCTATCGTGAATTCCTCGGCATCCAGAAATTCCATACCGCCGAGGGGTTTGATCCGTTTGAGGCCATCCGCTTCATGCCTACCTTGGATTTCAACGGCATCGGCGGTGGCTACCAAGGCGCAGGCTCGAAGACGGTGATTCCCAGTAAGGCGATGGTAAAGATCAGCTGTCGCTTAGTGGCGAATCAGGATCCGGATAAAATTCGCCAACAACTTTATCAGACGATCCGTGACCGTATGCCGGACGACGTGACTTACGAGATCATTGATGATCATTCCGGCGTTCCTTATGTAGTCGTGCCGCCCGATCGCACGAATACGCCGACCGATCAATCACCGGTGTTGGCTGACGCGTTTCGAGCCGCCGAGGTCGCGGTTAAAGATGTTTTTGGCCAACCGCCATTGTATCTGCGCGAAGGCGGCAGTGTGCCGATCATCGCGGATATCAAAAAAGTGCTCGGGCTCGATTCCGTGATGCTGGGCCTATTTCTGCCGGAAGATAACCTCCATGCCCCCAACGAGAGTTTTAAGCTCAGCGTGATGGAGCGGGGAATGAAAGTGAGCGAACAGGTCCTCCGGCAACTCGCGAAACGTTAGTCGCATTTGACCACAAAAAAGCCCGACCAGCAACGGTCGGGCAATTGTTTAACCAAGAAGGTTAACGTTATTTCAGGATGATGATCTCAGCGCGTCGGTCTTGACTCATCTGCGTATCATCACCGTTTTCGGCCGCTTCGAGATCCCCCTTGGAGGAAGTCTCGATACGGGAGGCGGCGACACCGGCAATTTCCAAATATTCACGAGCAGCACCGGCACGGCGATCTCCCAACCCAAGGTTGTAGTCAGAGGTGCCTCGCCAGTCACAGTGACCTTCGAGGAGGAGACTGTGTTGGGGGTTGGCGTCGAGATAGAGGATCGCGGCGTCGAGTTTAACCCGCTCGCTGGCGTTGATGCCGGATTTGTCGAAGTCGAAATAAACCGGCTCGAGCAGACCTATGATCATATCGTCGGTTTCGATGACGCCGCCACGTTGGTCCAACATGCTGTTGGCGTCGGCGAAGAGAGGATCAT
>CBFHXU010000120.1:0-9405 GCA_965659875.1 uncultured Opitutaceae bacterium | reverse complement strand
ATGACCATATAATCTTTCCCCCTACTCACCTCGAGTTTGTCACTTAGTAAGTGACAAACCTTCCATCCTCTTTGCCCTCCCCTAACTGCCATGTCTTCCTTTATTCACGACGATTTTTTGCTGCACAGTGATGCGGCGCAGCGGCTCTATCACGAGTATGCGAAACCGGAGCCAATTTTCGATTATCACAATCATCTTCCGCCCGCTGATATCGCAACCGACCACCAATTTGCCGATCTCGCCGAAATCTGGCTCGGAGGGGATCACTACAAATGGCGGGCCATGCGGGCGAACGGCGTGGCAGAACGTTTCTGCACCGGTGATGCCAGTCCGCGGGAGAAATTTGATGCCTGGGCCGCGACGGTTCCACACACCCTGCGTAATCCTCTCTACCATTGGACGCATCTTGAGTTGCAGCGCTACTTCAGTATCGACACCCCGCTGAATCCCGATTCCGCCCAAGCGATCTGGGACACTGCTAACGCGCAACTTCCGTCGCAGTCCGTTCACCAGATTCTGGATACAAATAAAATTGCGGTGGCCTGCACCACCGACGATCCGGCGGACTCACTCGACACTCACGAACAAATTGCAGCTTCCGGGTTAAAGACCCGGGTCTACCCCACCTTCCGTCCGGATAAAGCCTACGGACTGAAAGATCCCGCCGCGTTTGTAGCCTATGGCGAAAAACTGGCGGCGACCGCCGGAGTCGAGATCAACACCTTTGACGATCTTCTCACCGCGTTGGAAAAACGACACGGAGAATTCCATGCGATGGGAGGACGCATCTCCGACCATGGATTCACCTCCATCCCGTCGCTGCCGTGCTCCCTCGCCGAAGCCCGGCGGATATTCCACAAGGTCCGCGACGGCAAGACCCCGACGGCCGACGAACAGATCGGATTCAGCTCTCTCCTCATGTTGGAATTTGGTCGCTGGGATGCCCGCCGCGGTTGGACCAAACAAATTCATACCGGCGTCGTGCGAAACAACAACGCCCGACAGTTCCGGCAGCTTGGACCCGATACCGGTTTCGACAGCATAAGCGAAGAGAGCCAGGGCACCGCGCTGATGCGTTATCTCTCCAGTTTGGACGAAACCGATGAGCTGCCGAAGATGGTGATCTACAATCTGAATCCGTCCGACAACTACCTGATCGCGACCGCCCTGGGTAACTTCCAAGACGGACGCACCCCCGGGAAAATGCAGTTCGGCACCGGTTGGTGGTATCTCGATCAGAAGGAAGCGATGGAGTGGCAGATCAACGCTCTCTCCAACATCGGTCTGTTAAGCCGCTTCGTCGGCATGCTGACCGATTCTCGCAGCTTCATGTCATTTCCCCGCCACGAGTATTTCCGTCGCACGTTGTGTAATCTGCTCGGCGCCGAAATCGAAAACGGCGAACTTCCTCAAGATTTCGATCTCGTGGGTCCGATGGTGCGCAACATCTGCTTCGGCAACGCCCGCGACTACTTCGGCCTCGAGCTGGATCCGGCCTACGCCACTCCCGCTTAGGCGGTCTTCGTCAGGCGATCGCCGACCCGGATTTCACCACCGGTAATAACCTTGGTGTTGATCCCGCGCAGGTTGAGCGAACGACCGGTTTCAGAATTCACGAACTTCATCGCGTCGAGTCCGAATCGGCTGATGAATTTTTCGCAGCCCGTATGCGGCTCGGCGGTCACTTCAACCACTGCCTCCGCGCCGATTCGCACCCGGGTGCCCGCGGGAAGATTGGCTTCACTGATATCAAAATCCACATAGAGCTGATCGCCGGCCAGTTCCCAACGCGTCCGATCTCCTGCTGCCACCAAATCTGCCGCCCGAGAATTCATGAGGGTGAGTTGGCAGTCAGGATTGGCGCGACCCTGGATCCAATTGTCGCCAACCAATCCGTCGTCGTTGGACAACTCTCCCACTTCGAGTCGTTCGCGTCCGTCCTCGGCGGGACGACGCACGATCATCTCCAGGCTCCCTTCGCTCGATGGCGCCGCCTGTAAATGCGACAGGGCGTGTTCAAGTTCAGCGGTGGTCAGGTGTTTGATCTCGGACATATCGATTGAGGGCTGGTCGAGAAAACTAGCGGTTTAATTTGCATCCGCCGCAAGCCCGGGAGACCTCGCGATCATGAACTGCTCTTCCAACTGCCACGAGTTATGCCCTCCGGTCATCGTGATCAATCGAGCACGCGGCAACGCGTCGGCGAGTGCCTTGGCGTGTTTAAACGGAATGACTTCATCGTCTCGCGCCGCGTAAATTTCGACCGGACCCGGATACGTTTCCAACGCCGCGACATTGTCCCATTGATCCCGCATGAGCCACTTCACCGGCAACCAGGGAAATCGGGAACCGGCCACGCGGTGCAATTGGTCGAACGGCACCAGCAGGACGATTTTCGCAGGAGCGGGCGCTTCCCCGGCAAGCAGCGAAGCCGGTCCACTGCCGATCGACTCGCCGATGACACCGACCGGAATCGAGCCATGCCGGGATCGAATGCTCGTATAGGCCGCCAACGCGGCATCGTTGAAGGTTTGCGCCGTCGCCAGCCCGGGGCGTTGGCCGTAGCCCGGATACTCCATCACATATACCGTTACATCATCCGCCACGTGTTGCAGCAGGTAGTCGCGGTGAGCGGCTTGCCCGCCGTTTCCATGCAGCACCAGCCACACCCCGGTCGGCGATTCGGCGGCACGAACGTAGCCGATCTGCTGACCGTCAACCCGCCACGGCTCCATGCTGGTATCAACGTCATGATGCGTGGGATGAAACACCAATACGCGTTGAAAGACATAAACCGCCCCGGCTATGAGGAGGTAGGCGAGAGTGAGAAGAAGGAGCACGCGACCGAATGAGTTCACCGAAGGGATATCAACAAAAACGTAAGCACCTTGCCTCAATCTACAACTTCGTTCCCTCAAGGAAATCCCACCTGACCGCCAAAAATTTCCTCAGAGCGAATGCCCACACATCTTGCAATGGAGCGCCTTGGGGTCATGCCCGTCATGCCCACATCCATCGCAATGGCGACCATCCATGGAGACCTCATGATTTTTACGGTTTAACTCCGCACTCACAATTCCCGTGGGGACGGCGATAATCGCGAAGCCCGTCAGCATCATCACTGAAGCGAGCATTTTACCCAAAACCGTGACCGGAGCGATATCGCCATAACCCACCGTGGTCACCGTAACGATTCCCCAATAAACCGCCTGCGGTATGCTCGTAAACCCCGTGCCCTCCACTCCACTTTCGATAATATACATGAGGGTGCCTTCGATACAGACGATGGCCATGAGGCTGAAAACGAAGACGGCTATCTTGGGGCGACTTGCTTTCAGGGCATTCACCAGGACGTGGGCGTCACCCATGTGTTCCGCCATTTTAAGAATCCGGAACATGCGCAACATCCGCAAAATTCGCACGATGATGAAGTGCCCCGACCCCGCGAGCAGGAAGTCGATATAGGTGGGGATAATCGAAAGCAGATCCACGATGCCGAAGAAACTGAAAATATATTTCTTCTTCCGTCGCACCACCCAGATCCGGGTCGCATACTCAACCGTAAACAAAATCGTGAACGCCCACTCCAACCCATATAAGAGCGTGGCATACTCCGCGGCGACGGACTCCACACTCTCCAGCATGACCACTGTCACACTGGCGGCGATTAGAATCAAAAGCGTGATATCGAACGCTCGGGCATTGCCCGAGTCGGACAAAAAAATGGTCCGCCAAATCCGCTCTTTGACGGAGTTACCTTGGTGGGCTTTGGCTCTTTCGGCGAGTTCTGGGTTGGACACGTCGTCCCATTTCTAAACACGCCGAGTCCTCAACGTCAAAAGCGGAAGCGCGAGACGCTCAGCCGCGGGCAGCGTTCACAATCTCCATGGCGGCGGAAGCTTGGGCGGTGATGGCGTCCCACTCGCCGGCGTCGATCTGCGCCCCGGTCGCGAGCCAGGATCCTCCGACCGCGGCCACGGTTGACACCGCGAGATAGTCACTCAATTGAGCGGCTTTGATTCCGCCGGTGGGCATGAACTTCACGCCGAGATGGGCGTAAGGTGCGGCCATCGCCTTGAGGTGCTTCACTCCGCCGGCACTTTCCGCGGGGAAGAATTTCAACATCCGGCAGCCCATGCCCAAGGCGGTCTCGATGTCGCTGGGGGTCATCACGCCAGGAGCGAAGGGAAGCTCCACTTCCTGAGCCGCCGCCAAGATCGTCCGGTTCGTGCCGGGCGCCACCGCAAAGGACGCGCCGGCCGCTTTGACCTCCCGCACCTGGTCCGAGGAAAGCACCGTGCCCGCGCCGACCAACATTTCCGGCACTTCACTGGCGATCGCCTTGATCGCATCGAGGCCCGCCACGGTGCGCAGCGTGAGCTCGATGATTTTCACGCCACCAGCGAGCAGTGCTTGGGCGAGCGGCACGGCATTGGCGGCGTCATTGATGACAACCACCGGAACGACTCCAGCGGCACTTAATTGTTGGCGAGTTTCTTCAGCGAACATGGGAGGAGAATTAGGTTAAGACTGCTATTCGGTTATCGAGCGCGCTACTAGCGCACGACGCGGGCGCCGCCACCGCTGATTTGTTTTTCGACTTCCTTGCGGGTCGCCATGGACGTATCGCCGGGGGTCGTGGAAGCGATGGCGCCGTGAGCGGCACCGTATTCAACGGCTTTTTGCGCGTCATTGAATTCCATGAAACCAAATTGCACGCCGGACGCGAAGCTGTCGCCTCCACCCACGCGATCGAGAATCTCGAGTTCAGGATACTTGCGACTTTCGTGAAATTCACCGTCGTGCCACAGGATAGCGCTCCAGTCGTTTTTCGTCGCGGTGATCACACGACGCAGCGTGGTCGCAGCGGCTTTAAAGTTCGGGAACTCGGCCACGGCGGTCTCGATCATCCGTTTAAACGCACCGGTCTCGATCTCGCTGATGTTTTCGTCCACCCCTTCGACCTCGAAGCCGAGTGAAGCCGTGAAGTCCTCTTCGTTACCGATCATCACATCGACGTATTTGGCGATCTCACGATTGACCTCCTGACAACGGGCGTGACCACCGATGCTCTTCCAGAGCGACGGACGATAATTCAAATCGTAGGAAACGATGGTTCCATATTTTTGGGCCGATTGCACCGCTTCGATCACGACGTCAGGCGTGGTCTCTCCGAGCGCGGCGTAGATTCCACCGGTGTGGAACCAACGGGCGCCGAGTTCCCCAAAAATATGATCCCAGTCGATATCGCCGGGCTTGAGCTGCGAAGCGGCGGTATTGCCGCGGTCAGGCACGCCCACCGCGCCGCGGATTCCAAAGCCGCGCTCCGTAAAGTTAAGTCCGTTACGCACACTGCGGCCGATGCCGTCGTCTTCACGCCATTGGATGAAGTCGGTGGCAACCCCACCCTGCATGATAAAATCCTCCACGAGGTGACCGACCTCATTATCGACGAACGCCGTGACGACGCCGGTCTTGTAGCCGAAACATTTGCGGAGGCCGCGCGAAGTATTGTATTCGCCGCCGCCTTCCCAGGCACGAAACGAGCGCGTGGTGCGGATGCGACCTTCACCGGGATCGAGGCGAAGCATCACCTCGCCGAGCGAGATTTGATCGAATTGGCAGTCAGCTTGAGGACGTAAATCGAGGGACATGATAATAAGGTGTTGGTGTTTAAATTAAATTTCTACTGATTTGAGGGAATCCACGGACCACGGAGTGCGGCCGACTTCGGCGGCGAGTTCATTGAAGCCATTTACCTCGGCTGCACTGAAGAGGAGGCCTCCCTGTTCAGCGCTGAGCTTGGCGGCTTGGGCTTCAAATTGTCCGGGCAGAATACAGTTCTCGTTGCCATGACCGAGGAGGTCGCCGAGGACTGCCTTGACGTTATCTGATTGCGAACGGCCTTGAGCAAAATCACCGCCCGACATCGCGTCCGGATGCCAGACTTGGAAGAAGAAGCAGCAGGTGCCCTTCTCGCCTTCGTCCACTTGATCCCATCGATTGCGGATGGTGGGTAACGAGCCACCAATGTAGGCCCCGATCAATTCATTGATGAGTGAAAGCCCGTAACCTTTATGCGCACCAAACGGGATGAGGGCTTTCGCCTTATGGGGATCCGTCGTCGGGTTACCGTCGGCATCGACGGCGGCATTGGGCGGCAAAGTAAGACCTTCCCGCGCAAATTGCTGGACGCGCCCCATCGCGACCACGGAAGTCGCCCAATCGATTACGATCGGAAATCCTACGGCATCCGTCGTGGGCAACCCCCAGGAATGCGGGTTGGTCCCCAAGGTCGGAAACTTTCCGCCGAACGGGACGACCTCCGACAACGCTGCAGTGCAATTGGTATAGGCAATGTAACCGCGTTTAGCAGCTTCCATGACGTATCCCCCGCCCCAGAGGTAGTGAAACGCATTGTCCACCGAAACCATGCCGACGCCGTATTCGTCCGCCAGGCGAATGGCTTCTTCCATCGCCGCATAACCCGTCGCTTGGCCCAGCTTGCGATTGGCATTCCAGATTTTGCTGGCCGCAAAACGCGACGGTTTCTCTTCGATTTCAACATTGGGCACGCAGCCCTGCGATCCCGTGCCGAACATATGATCGAGGTGCAGGGCTTTGAGCGCATTGTGGGTGCGGATACCGTGGCGGGAGGCTGCTGCACAGAGCTTGGCTCCACCGGCAGCTTCTTCCGCACTGAATCCGCGATGGCCATAGGCAGCCTCAACCAAGGCATTATGTTCCGCTTCGGAGACGACGTAAAATTTATCAGACATGGGTAAAGGTGTTTAGCTGAGTTGACCGTTGGCGAACGGGACGTCGCGGTTCACTTGAGCCAACGGGGCTTCGCCCTTGGCTACGTTGATGAGATTCTGCACCGCCTTGGTGGCCTGGCGTTGCACACTTTCCGAAGTGCGGGACCCCACATGCGGGGTGACGACGACATTCGGGAGGCTCAGCAAAGGATGATCCGGCGGGGGAGGTTCCTCATCGAGCACATCCGTGCCGTAGCCCGCGACTTTGCCCGACTTCAATGCCTCCACGACATCGGCGGTGTGCACGATCTCGCCCCGCGCACAATTGATGATCTGCACGCCGTCCTTCATTTTTGCGATCGTTTCTGCGCGCACCAAATCGCGCGTTTCGGGAGTAAGGTTGGTGTGGAGCGAAATATAGTCCGCGATCTCGAAGATCTCGTCCATCGTCTCGGCCCGTTTCACGTCGTGGGCGTTGGCAAATTCCTCGTCCCAATAAACGTCGTAAGCGATAACGTGCATGCCAAAGGCGCGCGCCCGCACCGCGACCTCTTTGCCGATGCGGCCCAGTCCCACGATACCGATCGTTTTGGCCCAAAGTTCGTGTCCGGTCTTACGTTTCCATTCGCCGGCGCGAACTGCGTCGGCGTGGAACAAAAGGTGCTTTTGGAGAGAGAGCAGCAGCAGAAACACGTGCTCGGCAACCGTCGTGTGATTTACGCCGGGCGTAAACAGTAACGGAATGCCTCGACGGTTGCAGGCCTCCACGTCGATCTTGTCGACCCCGATGCCGTATTTGGAAATGACCTTCAGTCGGGGCTGCGCTTTCTCGAGCACCGCATCAGTGATCAAGTCGTCTCCGCAAATATAGGCGTCGATCTCGCCGACCGCGGCCAAGGTATCGGCCTCATTGAGAGGGCCACGAGCCGTGACGATTTCCCAACCGGTGCCAGCTAAAAGCTCATGGTGGGAACCGGGAGTATCTTGAAAAGAGGTAGTGGTGACGAGAACACGTGGCATGGTGAGGGAGACGGGTGAATTAGCGGGTTGGCGCGGGGCAACGACATTAGCGAATATCGGACTCATGCGTTGAGGCTCTTATCCGCATGTTGATTGACAAATCACGCAAATCCATTCCGACACACATCCCGAATCCGTATGGCTCAGGCCCCCGGGTCCAAAGGTAGGGAAACTACTTAGTTAACGATACGCATTCATTCTTCACTACGATATTTGACAAACCGGTCAACTTGGCGGAGGTTCAACACGTTCCCGCTTAGCAGGAACGTTTGAGGTAACTCAGAAAACAAATGGCCGGTCACTTAGGGGTAGGTGGCCGGCCAACTTTTTTTCCTTATTCCCGATCCGTAGATCGACCGGACTCCCGTCCCTAATTGTTCAGGACCTCGTGGGAGCGATCAGTTTGGCAAAAACGATTTTACCTCCCGCCGATGGCAGGATGCTGGAAATCGTCGCAGAAACGCGTGTCCCCACCAAGGACGACGCATTTTCAACCACCACCATGGAACCATCTTCGAGGTATCCCACACCTTGGTGGTCTTCCCGGCCGGTTTTCACTAGATCGACCTTGATCTCTTCCTCCACGATGAGTCCACGCCGCACGGAAAGCGCGAGCGTGTTGAGATTGAGCCACGGCACGCCGTGGAACTCCGCCATCTTGGCCAGATTATAATCCGTCGTCAGCAGCTTGGCCTTCATCGACTGAGCGAGAAACACGAGCTTGGCGTCAACTTCCGCGGCATTCGCTTCACTTTCGTGCACGCGTAAATCCAAATTTTTCAGCTGACGCAATTCACCGAGCACCTCGAGCCCTCTGCGGCCCCGGGCCTGGCGATTTGGATCCGGCGCATCGGCCACCCGTTGCAACTCGTCCAATACAAATCGCGGAATCACCAATGCTCCGGTCAAGAAACCCGAATCACAGATCCGGGCGATCCGTCCATCGATCAACGCACTGGTATCCACCACGACGACCGGCACGTCCACTTCGTGCGGCACGAAGCGCACGTAGGGGATAACCAGATTAAATTCATCCTTCCCGCGCAAGGCGATGACCGTGCACAGATACGTCACGATCAAAAACAATGCCAACCGCATCAAATAAATGACCTGCGGATCACCTTCGCCGAACAACGGTGACGTGCTCAACAGATGGGCGATCAACGTTCCCGCCCCTAAACCGAAGCTCAGCGCCGAAAGACCGCGCAGTGAAAAACCTTTGAGCATCAAATCGACCAGCACGACCAATACCCCGATCAGCATGCCCACAAACGTCGCCACGACCCGGTATTCGTCCCACTCGCGAATGGTATAGGCCACCAACCATCCCGCCGTCGCGCAAAGCACGATGAAGATGACTCGGATGGGCAGGAGGGTTTTGTTCATGAAACGGTTGGTCTAAGGGTCGCGCGCGCCGAGATTGTTCCCCGGGATAATTTATCCGCTTTCAAAATTGCGGTTTGCACGGTCGTAAGCTCACTGGGAGCACCGATTTATGACAACCCAATACTGGCTCGTTAAACAGGAACCCGAAAAATACTCTTGGCGCGACTTCACCAAGGATCGCACCACCGACTGGGATGGCGTGCGCAACTACCAAGCGCGCAACAACCTCCAATCCATGCGC